>NZ_JABBYO010000002.1:317555-635111 GCF_012958305.1 Tautonia rosea
TTATTAAACAATCGATTAACTAGACAGGTAAAATTTAATAAAATGCATGAGATCTCTCAAACCGGTCTTCTCGATCGTGCCAGGCTGGCCACCCGCATCGACCACCTGTCACTCGCGGCATCGCGCGTCACGGTGAATCGCGTCCCCTTCCCGTCGCGACCCCAGAGCGTCACGGCATGCGAGCCCGCCCGCCCGCCGTCGACCCACTCCCGGAGTCGAGTGACCATGAGCAGCTGGCGATTCACCTCCATCCTGCTCCCGCCGACGAGGCCCGTCAGGGCCCCGCTGATATCCGCACCGATCCCCTCGTAGCTCGGCACGACCAGTCCATCGATGCCCAGGCCGCCCAGCCGCATCCCGCAATACATCCGGACCAGCCTCCTCCCATCCTGCTCCTCGGTGAAGCGGAGGTCGATCTCGACGCTCCCCTCGCGCACGTCGCCCACTTGCACCTCACCCTTCACCATAGTCAGCCTCCCGACGAGGGCCTCGAGGAAGCTGGCCAGCCCGTCCGCCTCGTCGAAGTCCTCGTAGGGGATGTGGAGCCTGACCGTGATCTCGATCCCGCCGAGCCTCCGGGGCGGTCCTTCGGAGTCCCCGGCGACCTGCCCATCCTCGATCAGGTCGCCCACGCCGACGCCGAGCGCATTCGCAAGGCTCGCGATGGTGTGCAGGTAGACAAACCTGCCACCCTCGCAGTTCTCGATCGTCCTCCGCGATCGCCTCGCCTCCCTCGCCAGGTCGGCGACCCTCCATCCCTTCCGGGCCCGCAGCGACTTCAGCACATCCGTCTTGACCCGGTATCGGCCCCGATTCCCGGCCGCCCGATTTTCCTCCTCCACGGACCTTGCCCTCCTCATCGGGTGCGGGATTGAGCCCAGCTTTCGGCCAGTTTTCGGGCAGCGTGCGGTGCCTGTAACCCCTGTTCCTACTAGGATTTCCGTGGCGGTCGCGGCGTCATGGGGCGTCGCCCGTCGACCCGGACACTCCCGGAGAGACAGCCGATGACGATCGAACAGATCGCGGAAATCCCCCTGGCGGAGATCGAGCTGGTCCCGCTGCTGCGCAAGTCCATCGACGAGGAGAGGCTGGAGGGCCTCATGCAGTCGATCCGCGAGGTCGGGCTGCTCTACCCGCCCCGGCTCACACGCCGGGGGGAGAAGTACCTGCCGGCCGACGGCTATCACCGCATTGTCGCACTGATGAAGCTCGGCAGGAAGTCCATCCCGGCCCTCGTCGAGGAGGAGCCCCTCGGCGAGGGGGAGATGATCCGCAAGGGCCTGGTCGCCAACGCGCACCGGGTGGAGAACACGCCCCTGGAGAAGGCCGAGGCGATCGACAGGCTGATGGGGCTGACCGGCTGGAACGCCTCGACGGTCGCCGAGAAGCTCGGCTTCTCCAACGCCACCGTCTCCCGGCTGCTCTCCCTGCTGGAGCTCCCCGAGCCGATCCGCGAGCAGGTCCACCGCGGCGACATCTCCCTGAGCGCCGCGAGCGAGCTTGCCCGCGTGGAGGACCCGGGCGCTCAGGCGAGCCTGGCCGCCGACGTCGCCTCGGGCCGCCTGACGCGCGACGCGCTGAGCGGCTCCCTCAGGTCGCGGCGGAGGAAACCCACGCCGGGCGGGGTCGCGGCGGCGGGCCCCTCGCGCATCACGGCGCGTCTTGGGGGCGGGCGCACGGTCTCCGTCGTCGGGGGTGGGATCGACCTCGAGGCGTTCATCGAGGCCCTGGAGGAGGTCCTGGCCAAGGCCCGCAAGGCGAGGACCCAGGGCATCGAGGCCGCCACCTTCGCCAAGATGCTCAAGGACCAGGCGGGGTGACGGGGGGCTGGCGCATGTGGCGAAGACGATCGCCGACGCCGGTGGCTCGGCGGCCCTGGGACCTCTCCGAGACGCTCCTGGACCTCTCCGAATCAGACCCGTGGACGATCGGGGACGCCTGCGAGGGGACGCTCGTGCTGGGCGCGACCGGCAGCGGCAAGTCCTCGGGGAGTGGCCGGGCGCTGGCGCTGGCCTTCCTCCGGGCCGGGTTCGGGGGCCTGGTGCTCACGGCCAAGCCCGACGAGCGGGCCGTCTGGGAGTCTTACTGCCGCGAGGCCGGGCGGGAGGGCGACCTGCTCGCCTTCGGGCCGGGCAGGCCCCTGAGGTTCAACTTCATCGACCACGAGCTCCGGAGGCGCGGCGTCGGGGCGGGCCTCACCGAGAACATCGTCAATCTGCTCTCGACGGTGCTGGAGGTCGCCGAGCGCGGCGGCGGCGGCGGAGGCGGGCGCGAAGACGAGGGGTACTGGAGGCGGGCGATGCGGCAGCTGATGCGGAACCTGGTCGACCTGCTGGTCCTCTCCGGCGGCGGGCTCTCGATCCCGGACCTGTACAGGCTGGTCGTGTCCGCCCCGACGTCCCCCGGGCAGGCCGTCTCGCCCGAGTGGAAGCGGGAGTCGTTCTGCTACTCCTGCCTCAAGCGGGCCGACGAGCGGGACAAGACGCCGGGGCAGCGCAGCGACTACGAGATCGTGGCGGACTACCTGATGCTCGAGTACCCGGCCCTCTCGGAGAAGACACGCTCGGTCATCGTCTCGACCTTCACCAGCATGATCGACGTCCTCAACCGGGGCATCCTCCGGGAGCTCTTCTGCGGCGAGACGAACGTGGGCCCCGAGGTCGTCGAGTCGGGCAAGGTGCTGGTGATCGACCTGCCCGTCAAGGAGTTCGCCGAGGTGGGCGCCTTCGCGCAGGTGCTCTGGAAGTATGTCTTCCAGCGCTCGATCGAGCGGCGCGACGCGGCCTCGAGCCCGCGGCCGGCCTTCTTCTGGGCCGACGAGGCCCAGAACTTCGTGACCTCCTATGACATGCAGTTCCAGACGACGGCCCGCAGCTCCCGCGTGGCGACGGTGCTGCTGAGCCAGAACCTGCCGAACTTCTACGCGGCGCTCGGCGGCGGCGAGCGGGGCAAGGCGGAGGCCGACTCCCTGCTGGCCAACCTCAACACCAAGATCTTCCACGCCAACGGCGACCCGGCCACCAACGAGTGGGCGTCGTCGCTGGTCGGCCGGACCCGTCAGTTCTTCCTCAACGGCGGCAACAGCTACCAGGCGGGCGACCCTTTCGGCTTCCCCCGGTTGCGCCCGCCGCCCACGGTCAGCGCCGGCATGTCCGAGTCATACGAGTTCGACCTGCAGCCGAGCGTCTTCACGTCGCTCCGTCGGGGCGGGTATGCCCACGGCGGAGAGGTGGACGGGATCGTCTTCCAGGGCGGCAGGCGGTTCCGCTGGAACGGCCGGTCGTGGCTCCGACGGACCTTCCGGCAGGGCCCTTGACCCCCCCCAACCGGACCGGGCAATCATGCGATCGACGAATCGGACTTCTCGAGTGGATCGGAGGTGCACCATTGAACGGAACGGATCCCCAGTCGGCCCAGGACGGCCGGCCGACGTTCGCGGAGCTCATGATCATCCCGCGCGTGCTCGCCTTCACGGTCGAGGTCTTCCTGCACACCCGGATGGGGGTGCGATACGCGGGCGCCCAGAGCGTGGCGGCCCTGATCCTGCTGTTGTTCTACGCGGCGATGTGGCAGGAGCACGACCCCGCCCCGATGCTGGCCTTCATGGCGCTGTTCTTCGCGATGTGCGTGAGGAACCGGTTCGAGGTCCTCCGGAATTACGGCAAGCTGCCCCGCAGCCACTCGCGGTACTCGGGGTACCCCCGGCTGATGCGCTGGGTGACGCGGAAGAGCGAGACCGAGGTCAAGCAGGTCGACGAGCCGCTCCTCGTCCTCCTCCTGGGTTTCCTCCTCAGCCCGCTCAGCGTGCCCCTGGGCGTCTACCTGATGCTCGCCTCCGGCAGCCTGGCGCTGTCGGTGCTGACGACCACCCTCATCGAGCGGGAGGAGATGCTCGACCTGAACGACCTGCTGCTCGAGTACAAGGAACGCGCGGAACGGTTCCGCCGGCTGAGGGACGACGACGAGATCTGACGACGAGGAGCGACGATGTCCCGAGACGACGCGAATCCCAAGTTGGGCGCCGGGCACGCCTCGGCCATGTGGCGGCAGGGGCTCCGCGAGCTGCGTGCCGCCGTGTATCCCGAGTCGAACGCGGCCCAGCCGCCCGAGTATGGCATCTACGGCACCAAGACCCCGGGCGAGGTCGCCCAGGACCGGCGGACCGCCGCCCGCGACCCCGAGGACGAGCGGGGCGACGGGCAGGCCTCCGCCCTGGAGGCCCGGGAGCGGCAGGCGGAGGCCCGGTCCGCCTCCGAGCCCCGGGACAGGGGGCCCGATCGCGGCTGATCGGTCCCGAACCGACGCATGAACACCCCGGCGGTGCCCATCGGGATCCGCCGGTATTTCGGACGATCCCCGTCCGGCGGGAGGCCCGCGGGACGGGGAGGCGTGGAAGGTCCGCGCACCGGGCGCGGGCGGGACGCGACCCCATCGGAAGATCCCCAATCCAGGAGACGGAACCATGTCGAGATTCAAGAGTCAGATCGCGGGGCTGGCGCGGCGAAGGCCGGCCTCCCTCACCCTCGGAGTCCTGTGCGGCCTGGCCCTCACCGCGGCGGCCCACCATTTCGTGCTGCGTCACGACCCGATCCGGCTCCGGGCATGGTGGCAGGTCGCCCCCCGGCTGCAGCAGGCCGAGGAGGAGACGCGGGGGGAAGTCGAGGCCGCGACGGGCGAGGTCGAGCGGTTCCTCGACGACCGGGCGGCGCACGCGCGGGCCTTCGCCTCGGACGTCCTCTCCCTGCGCGGGAAGTGGGCCTACCTCTCCGACTACTTCCACAAAGGCACCCACGAGGAGTACATCGCGGGGTGCTTCGAGCGCCACCTGTTCCGGGGCGACGAGCTTCGTGCCGTGGTCGAGTCCTCCATCGCCCGGTATGTCACCGAGGTGCAGGGCGCGGAGAATCGGCTCCTGGTCGACCTCCGCGCCGACCTGGCCGACGACGCGATCGCCGGCGACGGCTACCTCCCCGCCCTGGACAGCGAGGAGGCGTTCCGGGCGCAGTACGAGGCGATGCTCGAGCGCATCCTGCCCGTCGTCTCCCGCGACGTCGGGGTGACCGTCACGCGCGAGATGGCGGCGTTCGTGGGCTCGGAGATCGCGGCCCGGATCCTGGCGGACCTCGGCGTCTCGCTGGCGACCCGGATGGGCGTCTCGGGCGGCATCCTGGGGGCCGGAGCCTCCTCCGGGGCGGTGACCTTCGGGGTCGGCCTGGTCGCCGCCATCCTCGTCGACATGGCCCTCGATTGGGTGATCCGGAAGGCCGGATACGACCCGGAGGGGGAGATCGCCGCCAAGGTGCAAGAGTCGCTCGAACGGCTGGGGACGCTGATCCTCGAAGGCGATGCGCTCGAGTGGTCGCGCTACAGGGATGCCAGGTGGGGCGCCCGCCTGTCCTGGGACGCGGCGGAGCGCGAGGCGGCCCGGGAGTCGGCCCGGTCCATCGAGGCGGGCGGCGGCCTGGGCCTCCGACACCAGCTGCGACGCGTCGACGACCTGCGATCCCGGCTGCGAAAGGCCGCGCTCCGGGGCCTGATCCTGGAAGGGGGTGCGCAGTGAGGAGCCTCCGATACCTGGCGATCGCCGCGGCCCTGGCCGCGATCCCGGCGGGGCAGGCCCACGCCGACCTGAGGGCGAAGGCGGCCCGCGAGGCCGCGGAATACGTCGTGAAGAAGTTCGGCCGCGCGGCGGCCCGCGAGGGGACCGAGACGCTGGCGGGGCGGATCGCCTCCGCCGGCGCGAAGCACGGCGACGACGCCATCGCGGCCGTGCGCCGGGTCGGGCCGAAGGCGTTGACCCTGGCCGACGAGGCCGGAGAGATGGCCCCGGACGCCTACCGACTGCTCGCCAGGCATGGCGAGGACGCGGCCGTCTGGGTGCTCGGACGCCCCGGGGGCAGGCGCCTGTTCGCCGCGTACGGCGACGACGCCGCCGAGGCGCTCGTCCGCCACAAGGGTCTGGCGGAGCCGGTGATCGAGCGGCTCGGCGGGCCCGCCGTGAAGGCCCTGTCCACCGTCTCGCCCCGGGGCGGGCGGCGGCTCGCGATGATGGCCGACGGGGGGGACCTCGCCGCCATCGGCCGCGGGGACGAGCTGATGGCCGTGATCGCCCGCCACGGCGACCCGGCGATGGAGTTCATCTGGCGCAACAAGGGGGCCCTCGCGGTCGGGACAACCCTCGCCGCCTTCCTCGCCAAGCCCGAGGCGTTCCTGGACGGGACGAACCGGCTGGCCGGGACGGTGGCGGAGACCGCCGTCCGGCCCCTGGCCGAGGAGACCGCCCGGGGCCTCTCGCTGGCGATCCGGGGGCTGATCGTCCTGGCCGTCCTCGTCCCCGCGGGCGGGTTCTACCTGGCGGCCCGGCACCCCCGGGCCGCCGCGGGGATCGCCCAGGCGATGATCGAGTTGATGCCGGCGAGACGACGCCGATGAGCGGGATCCCCAAGTCATTCGTTAAGCGACCCCGGGCGGGCCGTCGGAGTCCGCCCATCACCGAGGAGCCGACCATGTTCGTCGAATGCGAATCGGCCGACCCGGCCGTGCATCGCCTCTGCGTCCGCATCGCCCGCCGCTGCGCCTTCGTCATCCAGGCGGTGTTGCGCGAGGAGGAGCGGATCGAGGCGACGCGGGAGTTCTACCGCATCTGCCGCGAGGAACTGGACAAGCCCGAACCCGTGCGGGAGGTGTGAGATGCCCGAAGGACGAGACCACATGCCCGGCCGGCTGGAGCGGCTGCTCGAGGAATGGGCGGCGGACGAGGCCGCCGGGCGGGCCCGCGAACTCGGCGAGGAGGCCGCCGCGACCCATGACGCCCGGATGGCCGAGGCCTGTCGCCTCCTGGCCGAGGAGCCGGGTCTTTCTCCCCCCGACCCGCCGCCGGTCGGCCCGGGGGAGCTCGATCGGATCGTCGGCGAGCTGGAGCGGGGGTGGCGCGAGGCGGCCCCGCCTGGGAGCACGCTGGGGCGGACGCTCTCCCGGCAGCCCGCGACGCCGAAGGAGCCGGGCGAAGGGAGGGACCGATGAGCACAGACACGGCGCCGCGGCTGATCACCGCCGGGGAGCTGGCGGAGCTGATGCGGGTCAGCGAACGCACCCTCTGGCGGCTCCTGTCCGCCGGCAAGCTGCCCGAGCCGGTGCGGATCGGGCGCAGCACGCGCTGGCGGCTGGAGGAGGTCGCCGCCTGGATCGAGCGCGGGTGCCCCGAGGACTGACCTGGCGCGGCCCGGATGCTGAACGTAGAATCAGGGGGCGGTAGACCGCCCCCGCTTCTTCACTAGGAGACGGCCCGATGGCCTCGATCTTCAAGCTGAGCCGGGACAAGGGGAAGAAGAACCGGCCCTACTACATCCAGTATTTCGACCACGAAGGCAGGCGGGTCACGGCCAAGGGGTTCACCGACAAGGGCCTGACCGAGCAGCTCGCCGCCAAGCTCGAGAACGAGGCCATGCTCCGCAAGCGGGGGATGATCGACCCCGCCCAGGAGCGGCTGCTGGCCGTCCAGCAGTCGCCGATCGAGGGCCACCTCGAGGCCTTCGACCGCTCGCTCGCCAACAACACGGCCAAGCACCGGCGGCTGACCATGACCCGCGTCCGCCGGGTGGTCGAGGGCTGCGGCTTCCGCACCCTCGCCGAGCTGGACGGGGAGAAGGTGGTCGGGTGGCTGAACGCCGCCCGCGAGGCCGAGGATCTGGGGGCCAGGACGTACAACCACTACCTCCAGGCGGCCGACGCCTTCGGCCGGTGGCTGGCGGCGACGAAGCGGCTGCCGGCGAACCCGCTGGTCGGCATGGAGCGGCTGAACGCCGAGACCGACGTCCGGCACCGGCGGCGCGCGCTCTCGACCGAGGAGGTCTCCCGCCTGGTCGAGTCGGCCCGATCCGGGGGCGAGACGATCCAGGGCTATGACGGGGAGACCCGGGCGCGGGCCTACCTCGTCAGCTTCTTCACCGGCCTGAGGCGGCAGGAGATCGGCAGCCTGACGCCGCGCTCGTTCCGGCTCGACGAGGCCCAGCCGACCGTCACGGTCGAGGCGGCCTGCTCGAAGCACCGCCGTCGGGACGTGCTGCCGCTGCACCCCGAGCTTGCATCATTGGTGCGCGAGTGGGTGCGGGACCTGGCCCCGGACGAGCCCCTCTTCCCGCGGATCGAGCGGAAGAAGACCTGGCTGATGGTCAAGAAGGACCTGGAGCGGGCGGGCATCCCGTACGAGACGCACGAGGGGATCGCCGACTTCCACGCCGCCGGGCGGCACAGTCACATCACTGGGCTGGTCCGCTCGGGCGCCTCGATCATGGAGGCGAAGGAGCTGGCCCGGCACGCCGACATCCGTCAGACGGCGAAGTACACCCACATCGGCATGGAGGACCGGGCGGAGGCCCTGGGCAACCTCCCCTCGCCGCTCCCATCGGTTGCCGGGTGTCTGCACTATGTCTGCAATCGGGGCGGCGCTCCGGGGCACGAGCTGTCGCCGGGTGTCGGCGACGCCGGAGGGGGCGACGACCCGGAAAACGAACAAGCCCCGGCGGGGCCGGGGCTTGCGTCGTCTTCTGGCGTAACCTGTCGCCAGGTGGCAGGTTACAGCGAAGTGGAGGCGGCGGGAATTGCACCCGCGTCCCGAGATCCGTCAGTGAAGGCGTCTACATGCGTAGTCGTTTCTTGAATTGTCGGCCTTGGAGCCCCAAACGACAGGGTCTCGTTCGGCTTAGCCCATCATGAGTTTAACTTGATTCTCAACGGGCGGTTGAATCAAGCGAGCCCACTGTATCGACGTCGGCCATGACCCGTGGACGAAGTCATGACGCAACGCAGCGTACCGCGGTCAGGCGGCGAGGCTGTAGGAACCAACAGTGTTGTTGGCAGCTAATGTTTTGATCGGCTTTTTACGAGGCCAGCCGACCAACCTCGGCATGCAGCCAGACACCTCAGCAATCCGGTCGAACCTAGATCGCCCCCGATTTTTCAAAGAGCGTTAAGACCTGAATGCCTCAACCCTTTTCTATTATCCGGGGCCTTGAGCCGAGGTCAAGGTGCCCTGATCGAATTCCTTCTGATCGCGAAGCGGATCGAATCGCCGGTCAACCCGCGACCGAGTCCGTCTCTCAATAATCGTCTGCGCTAAGCACCTCACCGCCCCGAATCGTACCCAGTCCCCGCCAGACGAGGCCATCGACGGTTTCTTTGATGAATCGGACGGAACCATCACCGAGAAGGGCATTGACCCCACCAGGGTGCCAGGAGCGGCTGGTGATTGCGGCGAAGGTCGGTCCCCCTCGGACTTCGCGTTGGCCATTGATATCGAGGTCATGCTGGCCATCACTGCTCATGATCCGCCGGTTGGGGGGCCAGGCGGTGGTGAAGCCCGTTTGATGGACATGGCCATCGACCCATTCTGTGTGTCCACTAGAGTGCAGGTTCCCGCATGAACCACTGTATTCAGGAACCAGGGACAGAGGATCGGTGTTCGGAAGGTAGCTGCCGTTTGCATCGTTAACGCCTGTCAGGCCGCCACAATCTCGATAGTAGCGTTGATAGGTCTTGACCTCAGAAGCCATGATCGTCTGGGTCAGTCCGTCCCGAAATGCGGAGATCGGTCGACTGCGATTCACAGAAAATGCGGCTCGATTCTCCGCGCCCTGAAAGCCTCCCCAGACGTACCAATCACCCATCGCGAACCCATAATTTGTCGTCCCTGCCAGGCCGAAACTGTGGGTCGAGACCTCGGTGTTGACCTCGCTCGGGCAGAGGAAAACCTCGAGCATTTGCGCTGTGACCGTCAGGTTCTGTGGGTGGGAATACGACGTGGCAAAGTTAATCGCGTCGAACATCGGTCCCTGCTCCATGTAGGGCAGGATTCGCCCATGAACGCTCCAGCCGCCGAACCAGGACACAGAGTTCCCCGTTCCCGCGAGGATCAAGGCAGGCGGAAATACTCCGTTGACCCCTTCATAGTTGTGGAGACCGAGACCCAGTTGCTTCAAGTTGTTCGAGCACTTCATGCGCCGGGCCGCCTCTCGGGCACTTTGCACAGCCGGCAGAAGCAGGGCAATCAAGACCCCGATAATCGCAATTACCACCAACAATTCGATCAGTGTAAAGCCTGTGCGAGTCCGTCGGCCGAACATCAAGGGGGGCCTCTTCAGGGAAGGAAAAGGGAGGAGGGATATTGAGACTCTGTCTCAGACCTGGGTCCACTTACACTGACACTCGGACGCGTCTCTGTCAACGGGGTCGAATTCAAGACCCCTTCGACGCTGCGACGACCGAGACTCAATTCAGACTCGGTCAATTCAGACTCGAAGGCGGCTCGCGGTAATTCGGTTACCCAGGCGCGAAGTTTCCTCACGAACGCCTTCGTCTTGAGGCCTCACGAAGTGGGAGCTCCGGGAGCGAGCCGCCATCGTATTGCGTTCGATCAAACGTTCAGAAGCGGGGTGTGCCCGAGGATCAGGGGATCTGGATGACGGGGCAGGTCTGAAGCAGCCGGCGGCCAGAGGCATCCGTGAGATGAAGCTGATCGAGCAATCGCTGGCGAAGAAGGCGGAGCAGGGCGTTCATGGCGTCAGGACTGTGGTCGCTCAGAGGAATGGCGCCGCCGGCCCGTTTGTCGTGACCACCTGCGGTTCCCAGACCATCGACGACCATCCTGAGCATCTCTCCGCTATGGGCGTTCAGCGTGTCGGTGCGGGCAGAGAGTCGGAGCTGGTCGCGAAACTGGCCAATCGCAACGACCCAGTGGGCCTGGTCGAACCGGATGAAGAAGTCGGCCAGCTCGGCAATGATGTCGGGTTGAGGAACCTCACCGCACCAACAAAACAAAAGATCATCATACAAAAATGCGTTTGCAAGGGCATGCTGGGCGGTTGCGAAATAGCTTTCGGGCAGTCTGGGGTTTCGGATGCGGGCCATCAAATCTTTGTCGGCTCGGGGAAAGAGCCAAACCAATGCACCATCGTCGGTGGGACCAGCTTCCCGGGGATAGCCGACGCTTTCCGACTCGATCCCGTAGAACAAGGCGGTAGCGAGCCGTTCGGTGAGAGGAACCCCCTGTTCAAGCAGGTAGCTGGTCACCATGGTCGAGGTCGCCCCCATCTCCGGGCGAATGTCTCGGAAGACGACGCCGTCGAGGTCGCCCCCCGTTTCATGATGGTCCAGCACGGCGGTGGGAGTGATCGACTCGCTTGCTCGGCGTCCGGTGTGCGGCTGGGTATCGACCATAATCACAGCCACCTCAGGACCCCTTGGCGCATCGTCCACGGGCACCAGGGGGATGTCGAGGTACTCGACCATGGCCCGGTTCTCAGCCCTGGCGAGCATCCCGTCGAGGGTGAGCGTCACCTCCGCGTCAGGCCGTCGGTGTTCGAGCAGGGCTCGGAGTCCGAGCATCGAGGCCAGGGCATCGGGGTCGGGATTTACATGCGAGACGAGCACGATGCGCCGGTAAGGCTCAAGCGCCTCGATCAGACGATCGGACCGAATGCGGCGGGTCACACTGGGACGGGTGGAAGGTTCGGCCTTCATCGCGGGAACATCCCCGGCACGTCGGAGGCCGGTTCGAGACGCATCTCGGCGATCGGCCCTGGAAGTAACGCTTCCTGTTGAGTCTACGTTGGCGGGCCTCGGGAATTCCAGAACCCGCTGATGAGAACCGAAACGCTGACTCATGGGTCGTTCGTCTGTTCGGGGGAGGGGTTTGGGACTATCTGTTCTCGATCCCATCGTTCCGAACGCTCTTGCCATCGCTCGACACTTCGCCGGGCCCGCTCAGTGGGGGTCGGTTCGGAAACCCCTGGCCCTCGGGGGTCGGGCCGAAACGCGTGGGCACCGAGCAGGACAACCCCCACCAGGAGCATCAACCCATTGAGCCAAACGCTTCGCAGATGAAGTTGATCGAATCGGTTCGACTGCTCGGGGCCGGCATCTCGGGCTGCATTGATCTGGGGAGTCAGGACATTGCCACAATAAAAGTTAATCAATACCCCTGAGAGGATGAGAACAATCTGGACCAGGGCCCAGGTCCCTCGATATTCCGGACGGACCAGGACGCCACTGGTGAAGGAGGCCAGGGCGAGAATCGCGCTGGTCGCTCCCCAGGCGTAATATCGCGGAAAGATCGCCCGGACGAATCGAGCGGCCTGACTGGCGTCCAGAACCTTGAAGATGATCGGTGCAATTCCGAACGAGAAAAACAGGATGGCCCCAAGCCAGGCCGTCATGCTCAGCAAGAAGATGGAATCAAGAACCATCAGGAGCGTTCTGGAATCGATCACGACTGCCGACTCAACAGGGGAGAAGCTCGAACGGGATTGGCCCAAAAACGAATTATCCACCACTGCTGGCCCGAGGGGGAGGAGTCCCCGCGCCGAGGCCGCCATCCACGCCCCAGACCTGTCCCGTCACCCAGCTTGTCTGCGGACCGAGCAGGAAGGCCGCCACTGCGGCCGGTTCTTCGGGCTGACCGACCCGGCCGAGTGGGTGCATCGCGGCGCTGAACTTCCGGGACGCCTCGTTCTGGAGTAATGAGGCAGTCAACCCCGTCTCGGTCAATCCCGGCGCAACAGCGTTGAAGCGAATGTTCGATCGAGCGTACGAGACGGCCCCCGCCCGGACCAGGCCCTCGATTCCTGCCTTGGCCGCCGCAATTCCTTCATGGTTGTTGATGCCTTGCTTAACCGCCACCGTGCTGAACAGGACGATCGAGCCGGAATTCTGCGACCGCATGGGCTTCAGTGCCGCCTTGACGGCGAGGAAAGCAGTTCGCAGATTCACGTGAACCGCCTGATCAAACTCCTCCAGCCGCAGCAGGTGAAGCGGCTTGATCACGACCGAACCAATGCAGTGGGCCAGGCCATCGAGCCGTCCGAACTGTTCGACCGCAGCAGAAACGGCCCGATCGAGATCTTCGGCGTTGCCCGAATCTCCGGCCACTGCCAAAGCCACGTTCTCTCCCCCCAGATCGTCGGCAAGACGCTGCAGCCGGTCTTGGTTGCGGGCAAACAGGACAACCCGGTCTCCTCGATCGACGAGCATCCGGGCCAGGGCCGAGCCGATGCCGCCGGATCCTCCCGTGATCAGTACGGTTTGCGATTCGGCCATCATACGCATCTCCTGGGAAGTTGCATGTCGGTATCCGGTCGTGTCGATGAATGAGAAGGTGTTGTAGACCCAGCCTCCGGTCGGTCAACCCGACCGGCCTTGATGCTCGATGACGGAGGTCTCCGCGTGCAACTCCGGGTCCGTCGCCTGCTCGACCGTGCCATCCTTCCCTCACGTCATCATCCCCGAGATGCCGGGCTCGACCTTTTTGCGATCGATGACGTGGTGATCCGCCCCGGTCAGGTGCTCAAGGTCCCGACCGGCATCGCCATCCAGCCCGACTCGATTCCGGGAGGTCCCGAGGCCCTCGTCTCCCTCGTCTGGGACAAGAGCGGCCGGGCCTCCTCGGGCCTGAAAACGATGGGAGGGGTGATCGACGAACCCTACACGGGGGAATTACTGATCGTCGTCACCAACCTCAACCACGGTCCGGTCTTCGAGGCCGTGGCCCAGGGGAATGTTCCGGCTGTCAACCGAGCGCTCGAAGCCGCGACCATCCGCATTCCTTACGGGAAGGCGATCGCCCAGTTGCTCCTCCAGACGGTTCGCCTGGCCGATCCGATCGAGGTTGATGAACTCGACGCCACCGATCGCGGTGACCGAGGCTTTGGATCGAGCGACCTCCCGAGATGATTCGGACATCTGCTTCCCGTCGGAAGAAACCGAGCAGGACGCACTTGTCGTGACGATCCGGATCGGGCATGATGGTGTACAAATTGTACGATTGGTGGGTCTGGACCCTCGACCGAGCAAGGCGGGCGAATCGCAATGATTACGCAGATCCGGGGTAGATTGCGGTCGGTGGCCGAGGAGTCCTGCATCCTCGTGGTCGAACCTTTCCTGGACCTCGAAGTACTCATCCCCGAGTATGCCCGCCGGCAGCTCCAGGCAAAGCTGGAGGAGCCGGTGGTCCTGCACACGGTCTTCGACATTGAAGGGAACCAGATGTCGGGCCGGATGCGGCCGAGGCTCATCGGCTTCCTGTCTCCCGTCGATCGCGAGTTTTTCGACGTCTTCTGCTCGGTCGATGGGGTCGGCGTGCGCAAGGCTCTGAGGGCGATGGTCCGGCCTGTGCGAGAGCTGGCGAGGATGATCCAGGACCAGGACGTTCGCACGCTGGCGACCTTTCCCGGCATTGGCGAGGCGACGGCCGAGCGAATCGTCGCCAAGCTCCGGCGCAAGGTGAGCAAGTTTGCCCTGATGGTCGGACCCGCAGCCGATGATCCCTCTGCCGTCGGCCCACAGGAATCCAATGGCGAGGTTTCGAACGCCGAACCCGACGTGATCCGAGACACCTATCACGCCTTGCTCTCGGTGGGTCACTCTGAGGCCCAGGCCCGTCACCTGATCGACCAGGTCCTTTCCGGTAAGAAAAAGTACAAGACGGTCGATGCCATGCTCATGGCCATCTACCAGAACGAGACCCCCGGAACCTGACCCTGGATCTCCGACGCGATGACTCATAAGGGAAGGAGCGGATTGATGAGTGCAAGGGAGCCGATCATCACCGGCGGAGGGCCTCCTGACGACGACGCCCCCCGCCATCGCGAGGTCCGAGACGACCGCGTTCCCGCTCCGGTCGAAGGGATGGACGAGAAGCTCCGCCCGCAGTCCCTTCGGGAAGTGATCGGTCAGCGATCGGTGGCCGAGCGGCTCTCGATCGCCCTCGAAGCCGCTCGGAAACGCGGCGAGCCCTTGCCTCATATTCTGTTCGACGGGCCTCCCGGTCTGGGCAAGACGACCTTCGCTACCGTTCTGCATAATGAGCTGGGGGTGGAGTTGGCCATGACCAGCGGCCCGGCGCTGGCCAAGAACGCCGACATCTTGCCGTACTTGACCAATGCCTCGGCCGGATCGATCCTCTTTATCGACGAGATCCACCGGCTTCCTCGGGTGGTTGAGGAGTTCATCTACCCGGTGATGGAAGACTTTCGGGTCGATATCGTCCTGGGCGAAGGTATGAATGCCAGGACGGTCAACCTTCCCCTGAAGAAGTTTACGATCATCGGGGCCACGACCCGGAGCGGGATGCTCTCCGGCCCCTTGCGAGACCGCTTTCATCTGCATGAGCATCTGGAGTTTTACGACGTTGAGGACCTGGCGAGGATTGTCGCCATCAATGCCGGGAAACTCCGGACCACCATCACCCCTGATGCCGCCGAGGAACTTGCCCGGCGCAGCCGAGGAACCCCAAGGCTGGCCAATGCCCGGCTCCGATGGGTCCGGGATTTCGCAGTGGCCCGCGCCGATGGTCAGATCACCCGGCCGATCGCCGTCGATGCGCTCGACATGCAAGAGGTGGACGTCGAGGGGCTCGATCGGCAGGATCGTCGCTACATCGAGACGCTTATCCGGGTCTTCCGGGGCGGTCCGACCGGTGTCGAGGCCCTGGCTGCGACCATGAACATTGCCATCGACACCCTGACCGACGAGGTTGAGCCGTTTCTGCTTCGTCGCGAATTCATCGTCCGGACTCCCCGAGGGCGTCGAGCCACCGAGAGTGCGTACGAGCACCTGGGGCTTGAGGCTCCCGAGCCCGATCCACCATTCGACCTGATCGATCAGCCTCGGCTGTTTGAATAACAGGGTGATTCCAGTGTTGGTCCCGAAGTTGCTCGGCTTCTCCTCTCAAGACGTGTTCCGCGGAAACGACTGAGGAGGGAGGGCGGTGAGTTTGTTCCCAGTTCGATTACGGTCTGCGTTCCATCTGGGTGGCTTGACACTGAGGCAACTGGTGTCGCGGACCTGGTGTCAGATGTCCAAAAACTCCCTGATGAGCCGGGCGGCTGCTGTTGCCTTCTACGCCATGCTCGCCCTCGTTCCCTTCCTGGCCTTGATCCTGACGCTAACCGTCAAGGCGCTACCGGACCTCTCGGAAACTCGCTTTTCGCAGGGAGAAAATCTGGGAATTCAGGCGGTCTCGGAATTCGAGCGGACTTTGGAGCAATCGTTCCCTTCCGAAGCGGTCAAATTGATCGAGGGACAGATCGAGCAGATCCAGGACCAGGGGCGGGTTGATCTGCTCTCCTTTGGCTTGCTGGTGACAATCTGGCTATCCTCGGCGTTGTTTCTTGAAATCATGGACTCGCTCAATGCGGTGCACGGGGTTTCCGAATCGAGACCGATCTGGAAACTCAGGCTCCAGGCGATCGCCTTGACCCTGGTTCAGGCCACCATTCTGATTGCCGCCCTGGTGTCGATTGTCGCCTGGCCGCAGATCATTGAGGCAATTGGTCTGGGCAGCGGGCCGGCCTTCCTCGTTTCCACGGTGAGGTGGCTGCTGATCGTGATGATGCTGTTGATCAGCTTTGCCATGGCCTTCTACTTCGGACCTGACGCCGACACGCGATGGGAGTGGATTACTCCGGGCAGCCTTCTCGGCACGATGGTCTTTGTGATCGCCACGATCGGGTTCCGAACCTATGTCCAGAATTTCGCCAACTATAATGAAACCTATGGGACCCTGGGCGGAGTGATGGTGTTGATGTTCTGGTTCTGGATCTCGGCCCTCGTCTTGCTTGTCTCCGCTCAGGTGAATCGGGTCATCGAAGACGCCTCTCCGGTCGGGAAGAAAACCGGCCAACGAGTCGATCCCACCTCGCCGCCCGACCTCGAACAGCTTGAGCCTCAACCTGCCCTCGATCCTGACGATCGTGAGCGAGCTCGGCGATGATTCCCACTCGATCGCGTCAAGGCGAATGATTCCCGAGACCCAACGACCCCGGACCTGCTTCTCGAATCCTCGGCCTTCACGGTGGTCGACTTTTTCCACGACTGATCGACGCGGCATGAATGGAGGTCCTTTCCGTCGCGCTGGTTGCCGGGCTCGATTGGGGAGAGACGAATGAATGCGCGGCTCGGTGCGCTCCCGGTAATTGTCGATCACCCTTACTGTGTTTGAGGTTACGGTGAGGATGGGTATTTGTTTCGTGATCTGCTCTCGTCGCATGAGGGATTGACGGGGCGCGGCCTGGTGCGCTCGGGTGCGCACTCTGGTGCGCTGGTTCTCGCAGACGGAGAAATGTGGAAAGGCGTTCTTTAATCAGGAGTTGTGTCGATGAGCTTCGGTTCGTTTCGTCAAACGGTCTGATGCGGATTGGCTTCGTTTCGATTGGAGGGACGAGGTCAAACGAGGCGAGCCGTCTGTCAGGGGGTGAGCGACTCGCAACTATAGGAACGCCGGTTCTGGTTGTGTTTGGATTGTCAAAGAGAGAAAGGAGCGCCGGAGTGAGCGAGGGCCAAAGGTGGGTGGCGATCGCTTGGAAATAGGTTTGCAATCAAAACGACTTCCACGTTTGAAAGTATCGAGAAAACGAGGTCGGGCAGTCACAGAAAATGAGTTGAACTCAGGACAATCCGGCGCAAAGGGAACGAGGGCCAGCGTTCTAATCTGCACGCGTGAGCCGTCATCTTCCTGGGTGTTCCTGGCACATTGAGATCCAGGCATGCTGCGACGGCGGACACTGACGGAAGCGGAGGTTCGCCGCAAAAGGATTGGTTCGGGAGTCCTGAAGGTGCCGACGTCCACTTCAAGCCTGAGTGGACAGGAGTTCTCGCGGTCGCATCAGGCCAGGCTGGGAACGATGTTCGGCCAGGAAGTTGAACACGAAGGACGGGAGGGTCTGCGGCCCCTCAGCTTTGTGAGCGTGTTCAAGGTCTGTGTTCTAGAGTCCTCTGAGGCTTCCGGAATTGGCGGAGGGCTTCTGGGTGCGAAGGGGTTGGAGATTCGACCCCCGAACATCCCTTCGGACCACGATCAGACCGTCGATCCGGACACTGGATACCTCCGCGAGCAGGCCATCGGATGACGGAACGCGTTTGGGACCGAAGCTCATCGGCGATGTCCGAAGGTCGGACTCGTCAAGCAATCCGATCCGCCGGTCATGAACTCGCAACAGGGCTCAACTGAATGAAGGTTCAGCGTGTTCGCAAGAACTGGTTCCGTTCCGTGGCTGTCCGGTTCGGGGCGCGCGCAACGCGGCGCGATGACCGACGATCGAAGATCCGTTCGGTTGAGATGCTGGAAGCCAGGCAGCTTCTGGCAACATTCGCAGTCACGAACCTTGATGCGTTTGGCGAGGGGTCGCTCCGCCGTGCGATCCATCTGGCGAACCAGCACGAGGGGGCAGACTCGATCACCTTTGAGGTTGTGGGGACAATCCGGGCCGGGCGGGTTCCACTTCCGGTGGTCAGCGATCCCGTGACGATTGATGGGACCTCGGCTCCTGGATTTGACGGGACGCCATTGGTGACACTGAACTTCGCTCATCAGCGAGGGCTGGTCTTCGGTCGTGGTGCCGACGGATCAGAACTGACCTCAATGGCGCTGATCGGAGCGGAGGGGGCAGGGGTGACGCTGCAGGCGTCTGGAGTGACGGTGGCCGGGAACTTCATTGGGCTGGACGCCGACGGGAAGGCCGGCCGGGGCAACAGTGGGGACGGGATTCGGATCCTCCCAGGTTCACGAGGGAATCTGATCGGCAAGGTCGATCCGGTGATCGGGGTTGAGTATTTTGATGCAACGGGTGTCGGGATGCAGCCCGTTTCGGGATGGCAGGGAATCCGCGCCTGGAGTGTTACGGGTGAATTTATGATCACCGGAACGTCGGATTCGAACGGTCTGCTGTACATCGGGCCGATCTCAGGAGCGGGGGGGACGAGTTTCTCGGTGAACATGCCGGGAGCGGCCACGACGAGTGTCTACGGGCCGGCGTTGCTGGAGAACGGGGACATTCGGCTCGTCGGGAGCTACCGGACCGGGAATGATCAGGTTCTCGGGTTTGTGTACGAGGGGGCGCTCGGAGACCTGGGCGAGGCGGGAAATTACCGGACGATCGCCTATCCCGGTGCCCAGTACAATTATGTGCACAGCACAATGGGGAGGTTCGCCGTCGGCAATGCCGATGGACCGGAGGGGAATCTCCCGATCGGAACCGGGCACGCGTTCCTGTACGATCTGGAAGAGGATGTGTTTTTGCCGGACCTTGTTTATCCGGGATCGACTTCGACCACGGCCTATGGAATCTGGCAGAACGGAGAGTCGAGGTACACGATCGCGGGAGGGTACTCGGCACCGGGTTCAGGATCGGCAGTGACGATCGCGCAGGGGTATCTGGTCGATTTCGACGCTGAGACGGGGATACTTTCGAACTGGACTGCCTTCGAACCGCCGAGCGGGCTGATCGGCGATGATCTTGTGACTCACTTCGAGGGGATCAGCGGCGAGGAATCGGGCGTTTACACGATCAGCGCCGACGCGGTAACGCTGGGATCAGGAGATGACGGACAGGGGTACTGGCTCACGATTCGGCGGAACTCGGACGGCACGTTCCGCCAGGGAGACTGGACGCCGCTGTCCTATCCCGGTTCGAGTGGGATTACCAGTGCGAACTCGGTCGCCGGAAACCAGGTGATCGGGATCGTGATCGCCGAATCGGGGACCTTCTCGTATCAATCGACGGTCAACGTCGGTTTCCAGTTGTCGAACGTCATCAGCGGAAACCGAGGGAATGGCATTGCCATCATCGGTTCGCATGACAACGTGATTGCGATGAATCAGATCGGGACCGATGTGTCGGGGACGGTCGCCTTCGGTAATGGTCAGAACGGAATCCTGGTGACGCGGGGGGCGTCGGGGAACCTGATCGGTGGCGAGGCGACGGGCGGAAACGACCCGACGGCGGGGGTGTTTGTACGGCCTCCACAAGGGAATCTCATCTCGGGAAACCGTGGCAATGGTGTCCTGATCAACGGAGGGGCGACCCGGAACACGCTGAGCGGGAATTTTGTGGGGACGGATGCCGGCGGGTCGTCGGCGCTTGGGAACCGGCTCGACGGCGTGGCAATCGTCGGGGCTCATGGGAACTCGTTGATCGGTTGCGAGTTCCAGAACAGTCCGTTCGTCTTCTACAACGTGATCAGTGGGAATGGTCGGAATGGCTTGAGGATTACGGATGCGAAAGAGACGACCGTACACGCGAACTTCCTGGGAATCGGCGCGGACAATGCAACGAGAGTCGGCAATGGGCACAACGGCATTCTCGTCTCCGGTCACTCGCGGAACACGCAGGTGGGCGGGGTGATTCCGCTTGGGAATGTGACCTCGGGGAATGCCTGGAATGGGATCGAGGTACGTGATCGGGCGAGTGGGTTTACTTCGTTCAACACGTTCGCCGGTATCGCCGCCTTTGGCGGAGCGGTGCCGAACGGTCGGAACGGGATTCTGGTGACCTCCGTCGGGGGAACGAACCTGATCCGAACCTCGATTGTCAGTGGCAACACGGGCAACGGGATCGAGATCAGTGGAAGGGCGACCGGGGTCCAGGTGACCGATACCGGGGTGGGAACGAACACGAGGCTCGACGCGGCGATCCCGAACGGCGGCAGTGGCATTCGGATTTCCGGGCATGCTCACTCGAATGCCATTGGTGGATTTCAGCCGTCGATTGAGCCTCGGATGACGATCTCAGGGAATCTCGGTTACGGCGTTGAAATCGTCGGGAAGGCGCGCATGAACCGGGTGTTCAATGCGTTTATTGGGACGGGAGCCTCGGAGCTGAACCCGATCGGGAACGGGCTCGGGGGTGTCCTGCTTGGTCCGGGAACGTCGGGGACAATTCTCGGAGGAGAGGCACCGAACTTCCGGACCGGGATCCGGTCGAATCTGGGGAACGGGTTGACGATTCTCGGATCGCGGGCGAACCGGGTGATCGGCAACGACATCGAGGAGAACACCGGGTTCGGCCTGTTCGCGGCGGGAGATGTGCGGGGCACTGTGGTGCAAGGGAACACGATCGCCGGGAACGACGAGGGGGAAATCGACGTCTCGGACGCACGAGGGATCATCATTGAGCCCTGAGCTATCGAGCAGCAGGGCGGAACGAGGGCACCTCGAAGTCTCGGAGCCTGGCCTCATGGTCAGCGGTTTCCGGTTCGTGTGAACACGAACGCCAAGGGGTCAGGCATCTCACCGAGGAGACGCCTGACCCTTTGATTTGTGGGATCACGATCTCGGGATCAAGACGCCGATCAACGGCTGGCGGCGACGGGTCCGGGAATCCGTCCGAGGAGGCGATTGATCCGGGAAAGCTCCGAGACGACAAAGTCGACATCAAGGAAGGGCTGCCAGGAGATGTCCTGGTAGCGGAGGTTTCCCTGGGAGTCGATGAGGAAGGTGCCGTGCAGCGGCATGTTCTCGAAGTCGTCGAAGGCCCCAAATCTTCGGAATGAGGTCAGTTCCGGGTCGGAGAGCAAGGGCATGGTGAAGTTGATCTCGCCGTTATTCTTGAGGGTAACGGTACGGTCGAGCGTGTCGGTGCTGACGGCAAGGACAACGGTTCCCGTATCCCGGATGCGATCAATGTCCTTGCTGAAGGCGATAAGTTGCTCCATGCAGTGAGCGCAGTCGCCTCCGAGGTAGAAAATGAGCAGGACGTTCTGGCCTCGGTAGTCTTCCAGGCGGTGGGTGATGCCGTCGGTATCGACCCCTTCGAGCGGTTGGGCCGGGAAGGGGGACCAGGTGAGGGGGCCTACGGTGTTGAGGTCGATCCGAGACGCGGCGGCGAGGTCGGAGCGGGGCTCCAGAGCGGGAGGCTGCCAGCCATCCTGTTCCTTCCAGGTGGTCAGCAGGGTGTTGATTCGCTGAAGGACCGGGAGGTCGGGATCGGCTTCTCGGGCGATCTCGCGGAGGGAGAGATAGGCGGCCCGGGCGTCGTCAATCTGGTTGGCGGCGGCGAGGATCTCGACCTGAGCGGCGAGCGGGGCGACCTCGTTGCGAGCACGCTCGACGGCCTGCTTGACCTTGGCAACGGCCTCGTCCGTCCGCCCGGCGGCCAGGAGGAGGCGGGCGAGCGATTCGCGGCGCATGCCGTTGGCCTTGCCGAAGCGTTCGAAGGCGGCATCCGTCTCCCCGGTTAAGAGAAGGCGGTGCCCTTCAAGCTCGGCCAGAGCGGAGTCAAGCCCGGGAGGCTTGGGGGCGGGCTTGGGTTTGTCCTGGGAATCGTCGTCGGCCTTTGTCTCGTCGGCCTTTGTCTCGTCGGCCTTTGTCTCGTCGGTCTTTGTCTCGTCGGCCTTCGCGGTGTCGGAGGGTTCTTCGGTTGGAGGGAGCAGGGCCTTGAGTGTGGCGATTTGATCGTCGAGGAGGTTGAGATCGCCTCGGGCCGCGTGGGCGAGGCCGAGAGTGTAAGCACGCTTGACCTCTTCGATCGGTTCGTCGGACCAGTCAAGCGCCCCGGAGGCGGTGGCGTCGAGCAGGTCATCCCAGCGTTCAAAGGTGATCAGGGCTTCGGACCATCTGCGACGGCCTTCGCGCTGTGGGTGTCCACCGGATTTGGCGTTGTTCTTTTTCGGATCGCGAGGTTGCTCGACGAGGTCTCGGGCGACGAGGACCGCGTCGTTGAGGCGTCCGGTCTTGGTGAGGCTCTCGGAGAGCCACTGGTTGTTGTGGGAGTAGTTGTGGATCATGAAGGGCATGACGCGGTCGCGGATCATGTAGGCGTGATCGACGCGGGCGGAGCCTTCTTGCTGGTAGGAGGCGTCGGCGTAGCGCTTCAGGTTCGTGTAGGTATGGCCGGGCATGTGCCAGGCGTGGGCGATGCCGGGGGAGGCCTCAGCGAACTTGGCGGCGGACTCGAGAGCCTGGGTATCGTCCTGCTTGTCCCAGAGGTGGATTTTGTAGTGGTGGGCCCCTGGGTGGAGGGGATTCTTCGCGATGACGGAGTCGATGAGCAGGCTCACCGCCTCACGACTGCCGATGCCGTCTTGCCGGCCGTTTTGCCAGGTGACCATGGCAAGCCAGGCTCGGGCATCGAGGTCGTCTCGAAATTCCTGGACGATTTTTTCAAGCCCCTTGAGCCAGCCCTGGCGACGTGATTTGTCGTCGCCGTCTTCCTTGTAAAAGGCGCTGAGGGCATCGAGATAGAGTTGCTCGCGGCGAGAGAGTTGCGCGGCTTCGGCCTTGTCTCGAGCGACCTTGAGAAATCCCTTGGCCCGTTCGGCGTTGTTGACGTTGGACATAGCCATGCCCCAGTAGAGCATGGGGTGATCGGGCTCGAGGGTGCTGGCCTGCCGGAAGGAACGTTCGGCCTCGAAGTAGAAGAAGACGTGAAGCTGGGCGACCCCTTGATTGACGAGCGCCTGGACCTCGGTCGAGTTGGTGGTGATGGGGAAATCGACGCTCCCCTGACCTTCCATCAAGTAACCGGCCTGGCGAGGACCCTCGTTGAAGGCTTCGCCGTGATTGGAGTGGCCTTCGGGCAGCGGTTCCTCTTCGGCCCGGACAATCACGCCGACACCGAGCAGGACGAACAGCGAGAGGGTCAGTCGGCTGAGCATGGCGGGAGGCTCCGGGGTCGGTCGGAAGTCAGGTACGGAGGAGCGGTTGATCCGTTCAATCTTAATTGGACGAAGGGGGGCGATGCCAGGGGCGGATCGGATCAGACGCGACGTTCCGCGGCATCGCTTCTGGAATCAGCGTCGCCTTGCGAGATTCGGAACCTCACCTTTTCCGTCGAAGGCTTGTACAATAGTGAGGCTGCGACGAAGGTGTCTTGGTGTTTGAGATTATTCCCGATCCGGAGCGACCGTTGAGTGCCCCGATCCCGCGACCCATTGCCGGCTCTCGTCACGATCACCGCTTGAAGCCGTTGCTGGGCAAACGGGCGGGCACGCTGGTGATTCACGAAGTTTACCGAAGCCTTCAGGGGGAAGGGACCTGGGCGGGATTACCCTGTGTGTTCGTTCGGTTGACGGCCTGTCACCTGCGATGTTCGTATTGTGACACGCCGCACGCGTTTCAGCGGGGAAAGCCGATCGCGATCGAGGATCTGGTCGAACAAACGATCGGATTGGCCTGTTCCGGAGATCTGATCGAGGTGACGGGCGGAGAGCCGTTGCTTCAGCCTGAGGTCTTTCCCTTGATGGCTCGGCTGGCCGATTCCGGCCATCTCGTCTTGCTCGAAACGAGCGGCGCGTGCGACATCGGTCCGGTCGATCCGAGGGTCCGAATCATTCTTGATCTGAAGACGCCCGGCTCGGGAGAGGCGGACGCCAACCTCTGGGAAAACCTGCCGAAGCTGAAGCCAACGGATGAGGTGAAGGTGGTCGTCTGCGATCGGGGTGATTTCGACTGGACCATTGGTCACATCCGGGAGCATCGACTGACCGATCGTTGCGCGGTGCTGATCAGTCCGGCCCATGGAATGGTGGCTCCGGCGTCGCTGGCGAGCTGGATTTTGGAAAGCGGCCTGCCGCTGCGGTTACAGGTCCAGTTGCACAAGCAACTCTGGGGGCCCGATGCGCGAGGGGTCTGACGGAGGAGAACCGGCCAGGGGTTGGTCGGGCCGGAAGGGGCCACTGGTGGTGATTGCCCTCGTGCTGGGATGGCTCGTGCTGTCGGGAGGCTCGATTCCGTCGCTCTCGATTCTCTGGAAGGAGCTTCCGGGAACAAGAGGGCTGGTGACGATTGCCAATGCGGTCATGCTTGGCCTAATTCTGATCATCGTCAATTTTGTCTTGCGAATGCCCCGCGAGGGTGGGCCGTTGGAGGGCGATGAGGCGGATCTCGCAGCCCGAAACCTGGACGTTCGAGAGGATTCTTACGGGAGAACCGCAGAAGAAATCCAGGCCCGGGACGAATTTGCTGAAACGGGATCCCCTGGTGTCCGGGTAACTGATGATGACCGGCCCGTCGAGGACCCGAGTTAGATCGAGGGCCGAGCGCCGATGGATGACGATCGCGGACTGGTCGATGCCTTGCGAGCCGGCGACCCCTCGGCCCCTGCTGCGCTCATCGAACAGTACCAGGGTGTTATTTTCGGGCTCTGCTTGCGAATGCTCGGTCATCGGCAGGATGCAGAGGATGTCGTCCAGGAGACGTTCGTACGCGCCCTGAGGTCGGTCCACGCCTTCGATCCCGAGCGAGCGTTGCGACCCTGGTTGCTGGGGATTGCGGCCAATCGGTGTCGGACAGCTCTCGGGCGTCGGTCGCGTCGGCCCACGCCGGTCGAACCGCCTGACGATCAGCCTGATCACCGGCCCGGGTTGACCGATCCTGACGACCTGGCCGGCGAATTGCTTCGGGCACTGGATCGGCTCAGGCCGGATTACCGATTGGTTTTCAGCCTGTATCATGAACAGGGACTCTCTTATGAGGAGATTGCCCGGATCATGGATCGCCCGATTGGCACGGTGAAGACCTGGCTGCATCGCGCCCGGGCCTTGATGGCCGAGGATCTGACGCGCAGGGGGGTGATCTGTTGATTTCAGGACTGCTGACCCCGATCGGACCCCTGATGTTCTTGAACCATCCGACGACGATTGATCGAACCGCCTGGCCTCTGGTCGATCAGGTTGCTGGGCCTGGCGGTCGAAGGCAACCGCCGGTCGAGCCGGTTCGCCTGGCCTGGGAGAGTGTGCGATGACGTGTCGAGAGGTGGAACGCTACTGGGAGCTTCGCCTCGACGAGGTCCGATCCGGGTCCTCGCCGGAGGTCTCGGAGGGAATTCCTTCGGAGCTGGCATCGCATCTGAGCGTTTGCGCTCGATGCCGGACACGCGTGGCGGGATGTTCGACCCTGGCTCAGGCAATCATCGCACTTGAGCCGCCCCGCCCCCCGGCCGATCTCTCGGCTCGTGTGCTTGCGGCGGTTCAGACGGATCGTGCTCCAGGGACGTTGCCGATGCGACCGGTTCGTCGGGGATCAACACCAATCGTCCGACGGTGTGCAATGGCCGCGGCGGTCTTGCTGGTCGTCTTCGGGCTCCGATCGATCCTGTCGCCTCGCGAGCTGGTCGATCTGAAGCCGAACCGGCTGCCGCCGCCAGCGGCTCCCGTGATGACGGTCGATGCGTCCTCGCGTCGCTTGACCGAGTCGGTGGCCGAGATGGCCGAAGTGACGGTCGCCCTTGCCCGGCGGACGTCCGAACCGGCGGCGAGGCTTGGTCGGGAGATGCTCGAGTCGGCCACCGAGTCTTCTTCCCGTCTCGAGGCGACCGTGCCGAAAACGGTGGAGGGGCCGACTGATGGTATGGTCAAGGGGATCGGCACCCGGCTTGAAGCCGGCATGAGGCCCTTTTCTCAGCCGACCCGCAGCGCATTCAGTTTCCTCGTACCAAGTTTTCCCCCGGCTGAAGACCCCTCGATTCCCGGGCGAGGGGTTTGATCTTCTTTGTTGTGATGGCCCTTCGATCGTCTGAGGCCGGAGACACGATTCGATGACCGTTCGCTTCTCGTTCCGGTTGGTCTTGTGGTTGACGGTCTGGGTGACGGTTGGCCAGGGTCCCAAACTCTGCCTGGCCAATGATGCGACGAACCGTCTTCTGGAACGAGTTCCGCCCGAAGCGTCGATGGCCCTGGTGATTGAGGATCTCGGGGACCATCTGGATCAACTGGCAGCCACTCCCCTGGTGCAGCGATTGAAGACCCTGGATCCGGTCCAGAAGTGGTTCGACTCGGACGAAGGAGCAACCTTGCGGAGGGCTCGACGGGACGTTGAGGCGGCGCTCGGGGCTTCAATCGGGCAGTTCACGGAAGGATTGCTTGGCCAGGCGGTGGTCCTGTCGTTGCACCTGCCGCCCGATGCGCCACCTGACGCGGCCCGAGGGCTGCTGCAGACCGTCGTCTCCGATCGAGAACTCCTGGAGCGATTCATCGGAGTGGCCAATGGGGCGGAACTCGCCTCGGGCAAGCTTCAGCGGGTTGAAGCACGCGAGTACAACGGGATCTCGTACTCGGTCCGAGCGTTCAAGGATGGACGACCCGATGAGTCGTACGTCTTGCTCGAGGACGACAGTTTTGTCTGGACCAATAGCGAACAGTTACTCCGTGCGGTGATCGATCGCATGGACGATCGCGACGTTCCCCGATTGACGGATGACCCGGCCGTGACTCGGGTACGCGAACGCTTGCCCGATCGGGCCATGCTGTCACTGCTGATTGATCCCGAATTCGTTTCCCGACTGGTGAATGCCAACCCGGAAGACACAGCGATCGACGAACTGCCGGCACCGTTGAAGGAGATCTTGGCGGCGATGGATTCGTTGGGGATGGCGCTGGAGTGGCGAGAGGGTCCGGTATTGCACGTGGTTGAAGTGTTCGATGCGGATCGTCTCCCGGCTCCGGTCCGAGCCTGGGCGTCGCGATCGGGTGAGGCAACGGCCTTGTTGTCCCGGATTCCTGACTCGGCCCTGCTCACGGCGGTCGGGCATGTGGACGCACCGGCCTTGCATGATCTGGTGGTCGCTTCGGTTCCGCAAGCGCAGCATGATCGGGTGGGAACCGTGCTGGAACTGTTCCGGGGCTTACTGCTTGGTCGAGATCTTCGCAGTGAAATTCTGCCGACATTCGGACCAGGAGTGGTGGGGTGGGTTCATGCCCCAAAGCCGGATCAGCCGATCCAAAGCGCACCGGCGGTCCTGGTGGCTTCGATCGGTGATCCCGACGCGGCCGAGGCGATCGAGAATGCCCTCCGGACTCTGCTGGCCTTCATGAGCCTGGACGAAACCAACGACGAGGCTCCGCTTCGGCTGGAGCATCAATGGCACGAGGGAGCCCGAATTTCAGCGCTGATGGTGGGTCAGGACCCAGGCTCTCCCCGTGTTGCCTTTGTCGTCGCCCGAGGATTGATCGTACTGGGGACCGATCTCGATGCCGTGGCCGCAGTCCTGTCGGACGCCAGTGCGGAGAGGGCCGATCGGCTCCCGACCGCTCTGGCGGCTCGCAACCGACTGTTCCCGGGAGCGTCCACGTTCGCCTATTTGGATGTGGCCGCCCTGCATCGGCTCGCTCAGGATCGGAGGGACGATCTGAAACGCTTCATGATGGCTCGACCCGAGAACGATGAGGACGATGCACCGACCCCGGAGGATGTGGAACTCCTCCTTGAACTCATTCCCATGTTTCGGGGTGTTTACGTGACCTCGTCCCTCTCGACCGATGCGACCATTGCCCACCAGCAAATCGGGCTGATTACGGCCGATTGAGTTGGCCTCTGGTCACGACTCATCAGACTCAAAGGCCAGCGGGGGAATGATTCCCGCTGGCCTTTGACAATTGACACGGTTCTGGACCGACGAACACAGGCCGATGACGAGGCAATCGGTGTTTGCCGGACGTTACTCCTCGTTCACCGAAGCTGCAGCCGTTGGATCAGGCTGTCGGGCGTTCAATTCGGCGATGAGGGCGTCGCGTTGGGCTTCAAGACGCGTGGCATTGGCGACGAGGGCCTCGACGGCGGGAGCCTTTTCGGCGAGCGCGGCGTCGGCAGTGGCTCGGGCCTGCTGAGCTTGCTCGACGGCGGCCTTGAGGGGTCCAAGAGCGTCGGTCGCCGCCTTGGCGGCGGCTCGGGCGTCGGCGAGGGCGGTGTCGACGGTGCGTTTCCGGGCGATGGCATCGGCCAGGGGAGCACGTGCGGCAGTTACGGCATCGGCCGAGGCGATCACGGCGGCGAGTGCAGGAACAACGGCCTCGGTGGTTTTGGTCCGCTGAGCGAGGGCGGCCTCAGCTTCGGAAACGGTAGCAGGATCACCTGCGGCCTTCTCTACGAGGGAACGGGTCGTGTCAGCGGCTGCAGCCAGAGCCTGAGAGGCGTTGCTGAGGGCGTTGATGGCCTGAGCATCGGCCTCGGCGGCCTTCTGGAACGCGGCGAGGGCGGCCTGATGGGTGGCGTTGGTTTCCGTCGTCGCGGCCTCGGCGGCGGCGACGGCCTGGGTGGTTTGCGTGGCGGTCGCTTCGGCGGTCTGGAGCTGCTGCTCGGCGGCGGCGAGGGTCTGGGCGGTCGCGGTGGCGGCCTGGCGGAGCGGTTCCAGCTCGGCGAGGCCGGCGTCAGCAGCGGCTCGGGCGGCCTCGGCCTCGGGGCGAATGGCTTCAAGCCGCGAGGCGACGGTCAAGGGATTGGCGCGGAGGTCGCCAAGCGGGCTGGCATCGTCGCCGTTGAACAGGCGGACGATTCCGTCGAAGGTTCCCGTGATGATGGTCTTTTCATCGTGGCCGATCGCGGCCTGAAGGGTCAGATCGCTGAACCCACCGAAGGCCTTGAGTTCCTTGCCGTCCTGATCCCAGAGCTTGGCGACGCGGTCGCGTCCGCTGGTGACAACGCGGCCGTCCTTGGCGAACCGGACGGAGGTGGTGCCGCCGCCGTGGGCGTTCCAGCTCTTGAGCTGGTTGCCGGTGAACATGTCCCAGGTCTTGACCGAGGCGTCCTGCGAGGCGCTGACCAGGACGTTCGAATCGAGCCGCCAGTCCATGCTGGTAACCATGTCGCCGTGGCCGGGAAGGATGTAGAACTCTCGGCCGGTGCGGGCCTCCCAGACGAGGGTGCCGCCGTTGCGATCGCCCGAAGCGAGCAGGACGCCATCGGGGCTGAAGGCGACCGAGGTGACCCACTCGGTGTGTTTGCGGGACTCGTAGACGAGAGAGTCGTCGTCGGTCCGGTAGACGCGGAGGATCTTGCTCGGGCCGCCGAGGGCGATCAGGGAGCGGTCGGGGCTGATGTCGGCGGCAAGGACGAGGTCGTATTCCTGGCCGGCTTCGCTCAGACGTTCGCCGGTCTTCACGTCCCAGACGACCACGCGGCCGGACTGACCGCCTCGGCCTCCGCCGGCGAGCAGGAGGTCGCCGTCTCGGGAGAAGCGGAGGACGTGGACGTCGCCTTCGTCGAAGGGAAGGACGGCGGCGAGGCTTTTGTTCTCGGTGTCATAAAGGAGGACCTGCTTGTGCTGGCCGATCGCCACGAGAGGAGCCCAGGGGCTGGCCGCGAGCGCGACGATCGCGCCGGGACGATCGTTGACGAGCACCGGTTCGGTGGGCACGCCCTGGGGCATGGCCGGCTCGCCCGTCGGCTTGCCGAGGGCCGAGGGGTCGAGCTGAAACTCCATCTTCGGCTTCTTCTTGACGCTCACGACGCTGCCCGAGTTCTCAGGCGCCCCGGCATCGATCCACTTGCGGAGGACGTCGATTTCCTCCTCGGGGATCTTCGGAGCGTTCGGGGGCATGGTGGGGGTTTCGTCGTGGTTGACGAGCAAAAAGAGCCAGCTGTCGTCTGCGGAACCCGGCTCGATGACCGAGCCGGAGCCGCCACCTTCCATCATGTTGGCATAGGTGGTGAGGTTCAGGCCGCCAGAGGCCTTGTCGGCGTTGTGGCAGGTGTTGCAGCGCGCCTGGAAAATCTTGGCCGCGTTGTCGGTGAAGGTGAGCTTGGCGTCCTGGGCCGAGGCCAATCCGGCCGAGACGCCGAGCAGCACGGTCAGGGCGGTGGAGAGGGGAAGCGGTCGCATCGGCAAAGACACCTCAAGCTGTCGGCGGGTCCAGTCCGGGGAGGATCAATGGGGCGGGACCATCGCGGGCCGAGTCGAAGGGGCTCGGCCCACGATGGCGAAGCATCGGGGAACAAGATCAGTGGTTGAAAATGAACTCGCGGCTGTTGAGCAAGGCCCAGAAGACATCTTCGAGCGCGTGCTGCCGGTTGGAGCCCTCGCCGAAGAGGGGCAAGAGTTGGTTCTGCTCCTCCGAGGTCGGTTTTCGGCTCAGGCAGCGTACGTAGAGATCAGAAATCAGGTCTTCGGGGGGAAGGTCGCTCTCGACCAGTTGTTTGAGCACGGGGCTAGAGCGGATCTTTGCGTTGGTGGTCGAGCCGTTGAGCAGGTGGAGCGATTGCGAGAGGGTCGGCTCCATCTTCACCTCGCACGAGCAGACGGTCTCGCGGGTCGCGCGGCCGAAAGTCGTGAGGAAGTAATTTGAGGAGCGGCCGTCGGCAATTTGAACGGCTCGGGCACCGAGTGGAAGCCCCCGAAACTTGTCCTGCGTGTCAGTGACCTGGCTGATCACGTCGAGAAGGTTCTCGGCCTTGATGCGTCGGAGGTTGGCACGAGCAAAGTTCACGGAGTCGTGGGCGTTCGACTCGTTGGCGATTGTGTCACGCTGATAGGTCCGACTGTTGCAGATGTCTCGGACAAGGGACTTCAGGTCGTATCCCGACTCGGTGAAGCGGCGGGCCAGCTCGTCGAGCAGCTCGGGGTTGGAGGCGGGGTTCGAGACGCGGAAGTCATCAACTTCTTCAACAATACCGATTCCAAAGAAGTGGGCCCAGACCCGGTTGACGAAGCTGGTGGCGAAGAAGGGATTCTCAGGTGAGGCGAGCCATTCGGCCAGCACCTCGCGACGGTCCTTGCCGCTCACGTCGGGGGTCTCGCCGCCGAGGAACTTGGGGGCCATGTTGCGGCCGTCGACCGGGTGCTTGGTCTCTCCGCCGCCGGAGTTGAAGATGATCGTCTCCCGGTAATCGTCGCCTTGCTTGCGGCCGATCTGGGCGAAGAAGGCGACGAAGCCGTAGTAGTCGTCCTGGGTCCAGCGATCGAACGGGTGGTTGTGACACTGGGCGCATTGGATGCGCATGCCCATGAACACTTGGGCTACGTTCTCCGCCATCAGGAGACGGTCATTGGTGCTCAGGAAGTAATTGGTGGCGGGATTCTGGAAGGTGCCACCGCTGGCCGAGAGCAGTTCGCGGGTCATGACGTCCATCGGGACGTCGTTGGAGAGCTGCTCGACGAGCCAGTTGTAATAGAGGTACATCCCCTTGTATTCGATCTGGTTCGCGACGGTCCGCACCTGGAGTAGCTCAGCCCATTTCTGGACCCAGATCTCGGAGAACTCCTTGCGCGTGAGCAGTTCGTCGATGACCCTGGATCGTTTGTTGGGGTCGGAATCGTCGAGGAAGGCCTGGTATTCCTCAGGGGTTGGAACGAGCCCCACGAGGTCGAGAGAAACGCGACGGAGGAACGTCTCGTCGGAGCAGATCTCCGAGGGGGCAACCCGGATCTTGCGGAGCTTATTGGCGACGAGGGTGTCGATGTAGTTCGCCTCGGGCTCCTCGGGATACTCGAATTCGAGACCCTTGGGGAGAATGAGGAACTGGGAGCCGACGGTAAAGGTTTCGAAGCGGGCCATGACGAACGCTTCGCCACGCTCTCCAGCGGTGACGAGGCCGGCACCATCGACGGCGGCCGAGTTGTCGTTGTTGGTGCTGAAGACGGCCAGCGAGGTCACGTCGCGGTCGGTGCCGTCGGAGTAGATGGCCCGGACGGTCATCTGCTGGGTCGAGCCCTTACCGTCGAGCACGGCTCGGCTGGGGTAAAGCTGGACGTCGGTGAGGGTGGGGAGCGCTTCGACCTGATCGTTCGGTGCGCCGTTGGCAATCCACTCGCGGATCGAGGCGTAGAGTTCGCTGTCGGTGGTAAACAGCTGGCCGCCGGAGTGGGGGACGAGCCCGGCCCCTTTTTCCAGAACGGTACTGGCATCGGGCACGGAAAGGTTGATGCGACGGCCGGGCAGCTCGCGGAGCAGGCGGTGATAGTCGCCCTCGGGATCGAAGCCGAAGAGTGAGAGGCGGAAGCCGTCCTTCCCCCGAGCGGCTCCGTGGCAACCGCCCGAATTGCAACCGGCCTTCATGAACACGGGCATCACGTCGAGCCGGTAGCTCAACGGGGGCATCTCCCCGGCCCGGGAGACGGTGACAGGGACCTCGACCTTTTGATCGCCGAAAGAGACGGTGAGGACAGTCGAGCCGTTGGAAACGGGGTAGTAAGTGTGCGATGCGTCAACCCGGACCAGGGAGGGATCGGCCAGTGCGAAGGAGGCTTCGGCGGTCACGTCGCGGGTGGTATCGTTCGAGAAGTTGGCCTGAACGACGATCGACTGACGATCGCGATCGGTCGAGAGGTTGATCTCGGGCGGGAAGACCTGAAGTGTGGTGATCGCCGGCTCCATCGCCTGGGCCACGCCGCTAAGGGCGAGCAGAGCGATTGAAGCGGCGGTCACGCAGGTCCGGATCAAGGGGGGCATGGCTGGCGTCTCCTGCCGTCGGCTGCGCGGGTCGGAATGCGATTCGGAATCCAAGACGATCAACGAGCGGAGGGAACGGGGTGTTTGGTCGAAGCGAATCGACCCGATCAATTCTCAGGCTCTCCGGCTCCTGAGGTCGATTCAGTGCGTTGCTGCTCTTCGAGGCGGAGTTGTTCAAGGCGGCTGAGGGGCTTCTTGGCCTCGGGCTTGGGGGGGACAGGGGCGGCGGCCTCGGCCTTCGGCTGTTCCTTGGGCAGGGGCTTATCGACCCGAAGCTCGGTGGAGCCGAGATTGTGGTGGATGGGTTCGCCGTTCTGGGTAATGACGACCTGGCAGAAGAGGTTCTTGTGGGTGCCTTCGGGGGTCTCGGGGGCGATCTTGATCGGGAAGATGATTTCCTCGGCATCCTTGGTGATCGTCGTCGGCTCGACGGTCGCGGCATTGGGCAGACCGACGAGCGTGACGGTCGCTTCCCCTTCGAACGGGGTGAGCTGGTTGATCTTCACCAGCAGGGGGGCTTCGCTGCCTTGCTCGGCTGCGGCCCGTTCGAACTCAAAGGTGAGGAACTTCTCGGCGATTGTCAGCGGAACGAGCTGAGAGCTGACCGTGACCGGGCCGCTCGGACCGGTCGAGGAGCCGTCGACAACGATCTTCCAGGTCGCCAGCCCGGCGTTGTCGGCGGCATTCAAGGGGATGAGGGCTTCATTCTGTCCTTCGGGAATCGACACGCCACCGGCCGAGCCGATGCCAGGAGGATTCCAGGGGAGGGAAACGGCAATCGGCGCGGTGAACCCTTCGACGCGGGTGGCCACCACCTTTAACTGCATGACGCCGTTGCGAACGAGGGGCACCTTCGGTTCGACAACCTCGATGGAGAAGGGGGCTTCCTCGGACACGCTCACGGCGAGGCGATCGACGGATCGGGTCCAGAAGGGGATGTTGTTGCGTCCCTGGACAAGCTCGACGGTGTGGGCCAGTGTCGAAGGAACCGAAAGGCTCGCATCAGTCGGGGCACCGGTCAGGGTGGCGAGGGTGCCGGCGACCGGGGCGTCGGCCGAGGCGGAGAGCAGGACGGGCATCTGGGCAATGCCGGCGGCCATGGTGTCGGCATCCAGCGCAATCCCCTCAGGGAGCCCCTCGGCTGAGAAGGCGAGATCGCCGCCGAAGTCGGCCCGGGAGGCATTGACGAGCATTGCGAGGCGATTTCCGCGAGGGACCGACGCGGTCACGACCCCAATCTGTGGATTCTCATTCTGCGGGCTGATGGTCAGCTTTGGTTCGACGGGGGTGACTTCAATGCGGTAAAAGTGGTCTGGGCTGCCTTTTTGAAGGTGGTCGCGAATGCTGATGAGGTACTCGCCATCCTCGGGGGCAGTAAAGCGGTAGTAGCTATCAGGGCCGCCGCTATCGTCGTTTGCGCCAACGTTGCCTCCGGCTTTCTTGGACACGACAAGGACCGAATCGAGCGGTGATCCGAGTGATCGGGCAAAGACGCGGATGTCCAGCACCTGGCCGTTCTTGGCCACAAAGCTGAACTGGTCGGTTTCGCCATCGTCTCGAATGACCCCGTTCAGGCCCATCGGCGGAGCGAAGGAAGTCGGCTCGCTGGTCGAACCGGATTCGATTACGTTGCCGAACGGGCTGAGGCGGAAGGCGTACGGGGCAGGGGAGACGCCGCGGTCATCCTCAGCAAGGAGGCTGAAGTTCGGGTCGGCGTGGTCGGGGAGGGTGACGGCCTGGGTGCGATCCCCTTCGATGTCGCCGATCCACTGGACCTCAACCGTCTCGCCGATCGGGCCTCCGGCCGGAACAAGGGCTCTTGGTCGGGGGAAGTGGCCGACATGAAGGCGGTAATGGCAGTTGCCGTTGCCCTGGTAGGCACTTTCTCGGACCTGAATGATGTACTTGCCGTCTTCAGGAGCGATGAGCTGAACAAGGGGGTCCTGACGGACGAGGCTGGCGTCGTCGCTGCGGACCAGTTCGAAGCGCTGGGGGTTGAGGATGGCAACGTAAGGGTCGAAGAGGGTCTTGCCAAGCCGGATGCCCTCGACCTCGGCGGTGATCCGGTCCCCTTTCTTGGCCTCGATGACGTAGAAGTCGTCGTCCTCGTTCTCAGCGACCCCGATGACGGTGACATTCAAGGGGATGGGCTGAGGTTCGTCGAAATTACTGTTGGCATCGGCGGCCTCGGCGATCTCAGGATACGCACCAACGCTGAAGGTGCGGAGATGGCTGACGCCAGTGGCGGAACGGATTCGGAGGTCGTAAAGGCCGAGGCGGGCATCCTCGGCGATCCGGATCGCAGCCTTGACCGATTTACCGTCCTCGGCAGGTTCGACGCTCAGGGTCTCGATGCCGGGCTGATACCAAAGCAGTTCCTGGGCATCGGCGAGCCGGTCGCCGGCGAGGGTCAGCTCAACCTCGGTCCCCCGCTGGACGCCCGCTGGCAGGATAGTGCTGAGCACGGGAGATGAGGCCGAAGCGGCCGAGGCCACCAGAAGCACCAGGGCGGCGGATGAAATCGAGCAAAAGGTGCGCATTGGTGATTCTCGAGGGGGGGAGGAATGCGTCGGCAAGAGCGTGGATCAGACGCGGATCGGTATGGGGGAGGTTCTCGTCGTCGTTAGACGAACCATCGGGCGCCGTCCTGACGAACGACTTCGATGGTCGGTCGCGGATCGCCTGAGACGAGGCGGAAGCTGAGCGGAAGGACTTTGCTGGCGATCGGCTCCGGATCGCTGGGGCTCGAAGTTCCGACGAGAAGGAACTGATCGTCAAGGCGGCGATGGAGTTCGAGCCGCCAGGGGTTGCGATCGATGATCAGGGCTTCTCTGACTCCGACCTTGGCGAAAAAGGGGAGCTTGCGGCGGGCTCGGTCGCCGGGGCTGAGGATCTCGATCAGGAAGTCGGGGCCTCCCAGCCAGTAGGCGCCGCGATCTTCGGCCGGGTTGCCGGGCAGGAAGACGGCGGCGTCGGGGCAGCGGCAGTTCTTCCGCCAGCGGTCGGGGCGGTCGGAGATGTTGATCGAGGGAAAAAGCTTGATCCCGTCGATGTGACCGACAGCCGCGATTAGCGTATGAAGCAAATAACCTGCAAGCCACTGATGCTGGATGTCCGGATCGGGAGACACGACGTAGACTCCATCCCAGACTTCATCCCAGCGGTAGGCGCCGGACTCTTTTCGCCTGCGGATGAGTCGTCGAAACTGATCCCGAGAAAGAAGCATCTTCGGCATTGCCGGAGGACCTCGATCGAGCAACGGGGTCGACGAAGGGAGGGGGCCACGGGACACCCCTCCCCAACGTTCCCGTTCGATTGTCGCCGGAGTGGAATCAGGCGAGCAACTCATCGACCACCCGGCCGCCATCGACGATCTCGATCGGTCGATCGCCGGGGGCCATCAGTTCCTTGTCGGCGACGATGCCAAGCTGGTTGTAGACGGTCTTGGCCAGGTCTTCGGGGCCGACTGGGTCGCGGTCGGGATCGCTGGCGGTCGCGTTGCTTGCGCCGTGGATGTAACCTCGTTTGATCCCGCCACCGGCCAGGGCCACACTGAAGACCTTCGGCCAGTGGTCGCGGCCGGCGGTCCGGTTGATCTTCGGCGTGCGGCCGAATTCGCTGGAGACCATGACCAGAGTACGGTCGAGCAGGCCGGTGCGATCGAGATCGTTGATCAGGGCCGCGAACGCCTGGTCAAAGGCGGGCATGAGGCGCTTCATGCTGCGGGTGACCTGATTGTGCATGTCCCAACCGCCGTAGGTCAGGGTGACCATACGGACCCCGGCGGCGACCAGGCGGCGAGCCATGAGCATCCGTTGTCCGGCCTGGTTCATGCCGTAGGCGTTGCGGACTTCTTCGGGCTCGGCGTTGATATCGAAGGCGGCGCGGGCGTCGGGGGAGCTAATCAGGCTGTAGGCGCGATCGTAGAACGAGTCCATCGCGGTCAACTCGTCGGATGACTCGCGTTTGCGGAAGTAGTCGTTGACGGCGTCGAGCGCAGAGCGTCGGGTGGCGAAGCGGGACTCATCGACCCCACCGGGAAGATCAAGATCCTGAACGCGGAACCCCTTGTTGGCCGGGTCGCTGCCGAGTGCAAACGGCGAGAAGGCCGAGCTGAGGTAGCCGGTGCCGGCGTACTCGTTCGGCATGTTCGGCACGCAAACGTACGGTGGCAGATTATTGCGGGGGCCGTACTCGTGAGAGATGACGCTGCCCATGCTTGGGTACTGCAAGGCCGGACTGGGCCGGTACCCGGTGAACATGTTGTGCGTTCCGCGTTCGTGGGCGGCCTCGCCGTGGGTCATCGAACGAATGATGGTGAGCTTGTTGGCGATCTGGCTGGTCTGCGGGAGCGTTTCGCTGAATCGCTCGCCGGGAAGAGTCGTTTCGATCGAGTTCATCTCACCCCGATACTCGATCGGAGCATAGGGCTTCGGGTCGAATGACTCCTGATGCGCGAGGCCCCCCGGCAGGAAGATGTGGATGACCGAATCAGCCTTGGCCTCGATCGGAGCGTAATCCTTTTGCTCGGCCCGTGCCTGAATGCGAAACAGATCGGTCAGTGTCAGGCCAAAGCCGCAGGCACCAACCGTCAGAAACCCACGGCGACCGATCGTGCGGAGCGGAGGGGTCATCAAACGTCTCCTGGAGGGATGAGAGAAAGAGGAGGGATCAACCTCAATTGGCAACCCGGAAACCGTTTCGCTCTCCATCAGCGGACGGTTTCGGGTGATCGGGCCAAGCGGGAGAAAATCGGGGTGTCAACTCGCAGGAACAATTGAGGCGGGAAAGGAGGGGGACGTCACTTGGTCCAAATGGTGTTTGGCATCACACAAGGATGTCGGCGATTTGTTTAACAGGCGGTCGATCTGAACATACTGAGAATTACGGGATGGATGCAAGACAACGTTGGGTTTTTTTGGAACATGATCCGGGATTCGGGGTGTGTGGTGAACAGGGTCATGAACGGAGACCATTATGCCTAGGGGAGATAGAGTCGTTAAAGGCGGATCAAGAGGATTGTTGTGGTCGGGTTGGAAATTCGGAACCCTCTTTACTGCAGAGGTCTCGGTGCGATGGGCGAGCGACTTCAGGTTGTCGCGGAGTCGCCTCGGACAATCCCCCCTCCACAGTCCGGGAGTACCCTGGAGCCCGAATGGCGGGCAGGTTAGAGTCATAGGGAAGAGCGTTTGTGTGTCAGGTGGCACGCCCGCTCATTCCACTCTTCTCGCCGTTTGCGCTGGGAGAGGTCTTGAAGATTCCACCACGCCCGACTGGCGAACACGGTGATTGACGAGCGCCTTCGCCTTCGTCTCAGGACGGAAGCACCTGGAACGTTTCGGAATCTGGAATGGGGGAATGTGGATGCAGGTGGAACGGATCGGCAAGAGTACGGGGCTGGTGGCGATTATTGCACTTCTTCTTTTGTTGCTTGGGAGGGTCGAAGCCTCAGGGCCGCAGCAAGCCTTCCGGCCACCATCGAGGGCCGGATTACCGCCGGGGGAAGTTGACGTCCATTCCTGGGGAAACCCACATCAAATTCGCGTCAGCGCTGTGAAGCTTGTGTTGAACGTCGATTTCGAGACCCGTCAGCTTTCAGGAATCGCGCGACTCTCGCTCGACCGCGCGCCTGAGTGTCCTGAAGGAGCGGCCTTGTGGCTTGATTCGAACGGGCTTGAGGTCGAGCGCGTTCAGGGGGTTGTAGGGGTCGGTGCCCCTCTGGTGGATCTACCCTTCGATCTGGTAACGGCCGAGGTGCCGGAAGCGGAACGAACCCTCTTTCCCCTAGGAAATCGCTCGGACGGGATGCCGATTCACGGGGTGCCGTTGGTGGTGCAGGTGCGGGACCTCCTCGAAGTTATTGTGACCTACCGAACCGATCCAGCGGCCTCGGCCTTACAGTGGCTCGACCCCGAGCAGACAGCCGGAGGGAATCATCCGTTTCTTTTCTCTCAAAGTCAGGCGATTCACGCGAGATCGTGGATCCCGCTCCAGGATTCCCCGGGCGTTCGCGTGCGTTACAATGCGCAGATCCAGGTTAAACAGCCGAACCTCAAGGCCGTGATGAGCGCCCTTGGCAATTTTGGCACGTCAACGAAACCGCCGGCTGGAACAGAAACGGAGCCGCGTTTCGAGTTCTCGATGCCGAGGCCGATTCCTCCCTATCTAATCGCCTTGGCGGTGGGCGACCTGGAGTTCCGTCCGCTCGGAGATCGCTCAGGAGTTTATGCCGAACCATCCTTGATTGAGGCCGCCGCCTTCGAGTTTGCCGACACCGAGGCGATGATCGAGACGACCGAGCAACGCTTCGGTCCGTATCGTTGGGGCCGATATGACCTGCTTGTCTTACCCCCAAGCTTTCCGTACGGCGGGATGGAGAACCCGCTTTTGACGTTCGCCACACCGACCATCCTTGCGGGCGATCGCTCGCTCGTCTCGTTGGTCGCGCACGAACTGGCGCATTCGTGGTCGGGAAATCTCGTGACCAACGCCACCTGGGATGACTTCTGGCTCAACGAGGGGTTCACGTCCTACATCGAGCGGCGGATCGTCGAGGACGTGTACGGGCCGGATCTCGCGACGATGGAAGACGTGCTCGCCCTGGCCGGGCTTCGGGAGACCCTCAACGAACTGGACGAACGCGATCAGGTTCTCAACATCGACCTCTGGGGCCGAGACCCGGACGACAACGTAACCTCTGTGCCGTACGACAAGGGGGCCTTGTTTCTCAAAACCCTGGAACAGGCGTTCGGGAGGGATCGCTTCGATTCGTTTCTCCGTGATTACTTCGATCACTTTGCGTTTCAGAGCATCACGGCGGAGGAGTTCGAAGCTTACCTGATGGAGCATCTTATTGCCGAGGAGCCGGAAGCGGCCGAACAGATCGACCTCCGCTCCTGGCTCGACGCTCCCGGCTTGCCACCGATCGAGGAACCGAACTCCGATCGGCTCGCCGCGGTTGATCAACAGGTGCAGTTGTGGCTTGAGGGCGAGGTCGACGCAGATCGGATGGAAACAGACGACTGGTCGACTCAGGAGTGGCTGCACTTCCTGGGCTCCTTGCCCAACGATCTGGCCGTCGATCGTGTGGCCGAACTGGACCGGGCGTTGATGCTCACGCAGCGAGAGAATGCCGAGATCGCCTGCAAGTGGCTCGAACTGGCGATTCGGACGGGCTACGGTGAGGCCGACGCGCGGCTCGATCGCTTTTTGACAACCATTGGTCGTCGCAAGTTTCTGATGCCTCTGTATGGGGCGTTGGTCGACTCAGGCGAGATCGACCGGGCTCGGGTCATCTACGCGATGGCCCGAGCGAAGTACCACCCGATCGCCGTCGAGTCGATCGACCGATTGCTCGGAGCGCCGGACGATCAGTGATCGTACCGGTCTCGATTGCAACACGTTTCTCCAACGGTAGCTCTCCCATGCCTGATCCCATTCTTCCCGCAACGGTGATCGGGAGCTGGTCGTTCCCTGGCTGGTACGAGGCGATCATCGCCGACATCGCGTCGCGTCCCGAGCGTTATGGCCCGCTCGACCGCGAGGAAGCGGTCCGAGACGCAGTGCGCGTCGTCGTCGACGACCAGCTTCGCGCGGGCCTCGACCGAATCACTGATGGCGAGGTGCAACGGGTCGACTTTAACCTCGGGTTTTATGATTTCCTCGAAGGGATCGACCCCTTGCCGACGGCCCGGCTCTGGGGGGCACCAGCGCACGACCAGCGGAGCAAATACCGCTGTGTCGCGCCCGTGGCCGCCCCAAAGGGGCTTGGCACGGTTGAGGAACTTCGCCGCTTCCGACGGGTTACTGATGCCCCCACGAAGATGCCCGTGCCCGGCCCATTTACCCTGGCGGGATGCATCAATGGGGGATCGGTTTATCCCGATCGGATAAGCGTGACGGAGGCCCTTGTGCCGATCGTCAACGCCGAGCTAAAGGCCTTGGTCGCCGAGGGAGTCGATTTTCTTCAGCTTGATGAACCGAGCTTCGCCTGCCACCCGGACAGCCCGGAGGTCTTCCTCGACATTGTAGAGAGGACTGTCGAAGGGGTTGATGCGTACATCAGCATGCACATGTGCTTCGGGAACTATCGGGCAAGGGCCGTTGGCTGGCGATCCTATCGGCCGCTTTTTCCTCATATTGGTTCGGCGAAGGTCAACCAACTCGCGATGGAGTTCGCCAGTCGGGAGATGGCCGAGATTGAGCTGCTGGCCGAGTTGCCGGAGTCGATGGACGTGGCGGTCGGATTGGTGGATGTCAAAAATACGTGGGTCGAGCCGGCGGAGTTGGTGGCGGATCGGTTGCGGACGGTTTTGAAGCATGTCGATGCGTCTCGCGTCTCAATCACTCCGGATTGCGGTTTTTCACAAACGGCCAGACATGTGGCGGTGGGCAAGGCGAAGGCGATGGTGGAAGGGGTTCGCCTTGTTCGTCGCGAACTGGGCAAGGATTGAGTGCTCGAAGGGACGGTCTGCCCGACGAGATGGGGCAAGCGAGCATGTTTATGTCAGACCTGATTCAGCCGAAGAAAAAGGGGGCCGAACTGGCCGCCGAGATCCGGGAAACGATGCCCGAGCCGGGGACGCTGGCCGTCTGGTGGCTTGGGCAAAGCGGGTTTCTGTACAAGTCTCGGTTTGGGACCCTGGTGATCGACCCATACCTGTCCGAGTCGTTGACTGAGAAGTATGCGAACACCGAGAAGCCGCACATCCGGATGACCGAGTGTCCGATCCGAGGGAATGAGCTTCCGGGCGTTGACCTTGTGCTGGCGAGCCACAAGCACACGGATCACATTGACGGCGCGACCCTCTCTCCCTTGCTCGGTGCCAATCCGGAGGCGGAACTCTGCGTCCCTGAAGCGCTCATCCACCACTGTGAGAAGCTGGGACTGCCGAGCAAGCGACTGGTCGGGCTGGACAACGGTTGGGAGTACGAACGGGCTGGGTTCAAGGTGCGTGCCTTACCTTCGGCTCACATGGCATTGGACATCGATACATCGGGACTTTGCCTGTATCTCGGGTTCGTGGTCGAAGTCGACGGGCTGAGGTTTTACCACAGCGGGGATAGCGTGGTTTACGATGGCCTGGTTCAGAACCTCGGGCCGGGGCCGTTCGATGCGTTCTTTCTGCCGATCAACGGCTGGGATCCGCGCCGGAAGGTGGCGGGGAACATGTCGGCCGAGGAGGCGGTCGAACTGGCGAACGTCTGCCGACCGCGGTTTCTGGTGCCTCATCATTACGATATGTTTACATTCAATACTGTTCATATCAGTACGTTTCAAGAGGCGGCGAAGGGGCTGACCGCAGGGGTCGAGCCCGTGGTGAGGCGTTGCGGCGAGCGCTGGGAGATGATGACGTGAGCGTCACCTTGGGGATCGATATCGGCACCTCGGGCACGAAGACCCTTGCCGTTCGAGAGTCGGGAGAGATTCTCGCAAGTGCCTCGGCCGAGTATCCGTGCAGCTATCCGAAGCCGGGCTGGTCAGAGCAGGACCCGAGCCTCTGGTGGAACGCGACGATCGCAACCGTCCGCGAGGTCCTGGCGAAGGGACATCTGAAACCTGAGGAGATTTCGGGGATCGGCCTGAGCGGCCAGATGCACGGCTCGGTGTTTCTCGATGAGCAAGGAGAGGTCGTCCGGCCCGCCTTGCTCTGGAACGATCAGCGGACCGGGGCTGAGTGCGCCGAGATCGAGGCAATAGCCGGGGGCCGCGAGGCGCTCGTTCGAATGGTCGCCAACCGGGCCTTAACTGGATTTACCGCGCCGAAGCTCCTGTGGGTTCGGACTCACGAGCCGAAGCAGTGGGATCGGGTTCGCACGGTCTTGCTGCCGAAGGATTACATTCGCTACAAGCTCTCGGGCACGTTTGCCACCGAGGTGAGCGATGCCTCGGGCACCCTTTTACTCGACGTGGCGAACCGGAAGTGGAGCGATGAACTGCTCGCGAAGCTCGACCTCGATCGTTCGCTGCTGCCGGACTGTTTCGAGAGCTTTGAAGTCTCGGCGCAGGTGAGTGCGAAGGGAGCCGAGACCACGGGCTTGAAGCCAGGGACGCCCATCGTTGGGGGCGGGGGCGATCAACCGGCCGGTGCGGTCGGCAACGGGATTGTCCGGTCGGGAGCGGTCTCGGCCACGATGGGGACCTCGGGCGTCGTCTTCTGCCATACGGACGAGCCTGGTTTTGATCCCGAAGGACGTCTTCAGCGCGGTTGCCATGCGGTCCCGGGGGCCTGGCATGTGATGGGTGTGGTGCTGGCGGCTGGCGGGGCCTTGCAGTGGTTCCGCAACGAGTTGGGCAAGGCGGAAGTGCTTGCCGCGAAGGAGCAGGGAGTCGACCCTTACTTCCTCTTAACGGATGAAGCGGCGACTGTTGGCCCCGGCGCGGAGGGCCTCTTCTTCTTGCCTTACCTGACCGGTGAGCGGACGCCCCACTTCGACCCTCACGCCCGGGGGGGGTGGATTGGCCTGACGGTCCGACACGGTCGCGCCCACATGATCCGGTCGGTCATGGAAGGGGCGACCTACGCCATGCGCGACAGCCTGGAACTGATCCGGGAGATGGGGGCGGCGATCACTCAGATCCGTGTCTCGGGCGGAGGCGCCCGCAACGCCCTTTGGAAGCAGATTCAGGCCGATATCTACGGTCAAGACGTATGCACGATCAACGCGAGCGAGGGGCCGGCCTTTGGGGTGGCCTTGCTGGCCATGGTCGGGACAGGAACCTATTCGTCGGTCGCCGAGGCGTGTGACGCAACGATCCAGGTGGTCGAGACGACCCCCGTCGATCCCTCGACGAAGGGGTTATACGACATGTCTTATCCGATTTATCGAGGGCTCTATGGCGATTTGAAGGGTCGCTTCACTGCGATGGATGCCCTGGTCCGGGGTGCCTGACCCCTTCGCCCCGGAGTTCCGCAATGCCTCGCCGAAAGCCTCCCGCCAACCCCCGGTCCCGAACATCAACCGGGGGAAGTCCGTCCCCGGTACCGTCGTCTTCAATGCCCGAGGCAGGAGGGTCGCGGCCGATCCTCACGCGGTCGAGGCTCATCCTGATCGTCGGCTTGCTGCTGATGATCCAGTGGTCTTTGGCGGTGATCAGCCTGCTCGGGAAGACACCCACGGTGGATGAGGTCGTTCATCTTCCCGCAGGGGTGACGTACTGGGAGATGGGGACCTTTCGGCTCTACCCGCATAATCCGCCGTTGATCAAGCTGATCGCGGCCCTGCCGGTGCTTCAAGCTGGGCCAGAGACGGAACCACTCTACCGAGAAGCCCGCTGGGGATGGCCCGACGCGAACAAGGCGGCGTTCGCTCATGGCTTCATGCTCCTCAACGCCCCACGACTGTTTGAGCTGATGGCGCCAGCCCGGTTGATGATGCCGATCTTCGCAGTGATCGGTGGGCTGGTGATCTTCGATTGGTCGCGGAGGCTATGGGGGGCATGGGGAGGCCTGATCAGCCTAACTCTCTGGACCTTCTGTCCGAATATTCTGGCGCATTCGCAAGTGATCACCACCGATGTGGGAGCCACAGTCATTGGCTTCTCCGCGACGTATGCGTTCTGGCATTTCTTGAAGCGTCCGAACTGGCTATTCACGATCGTGGCTGGGCTGCTGCTCGGGATCGCACAACTGACAAAGTTCAGCCTGATCTTGCTGTACGGACTCTGGCCGTTGCTCTGGCTGGTTCAGGAAGTGGCACATGGGGAACGCAAGGGGCGATGGCGCCGGGTTAGCCAATCGGTGGGGCAGGGGTTGACCATGGTCGCCTTGAGCGTCCTTGTCATCAACATCGGCTATGGATTTGAAGGGACCGGGAAGAAGCTGGGGGATTTTGCGTTCACCTGCAAGACACTCACGACCGATCGTGACCCACCTCGGCCGCTGTTTCGGAACGATCCGACGCGACAGGGGCCTGAGCTGAAGGCAGGAGTGCTCCAGTTCCGCGAGAATCGGTTCCGGGGAACCATCCTCGAATCGTTGCCGGTGCCGCTTCCTGAGTATTATGTCTCTGGCTTCGACGACCAGAAGCTCGAAGCCGAAGGCGTTCCCATCCGCGCGATGATGTTTGCCGACGACTGGAGAAATGCCTCGATCCCCCCGGATGCCATCTCTGGATACCCCGTCTTCCTCGACGGTGAGCTGAGCAACGAGAGCTGGTGGTACTACTACCTGATGACCCTCGTTTACAAGGTGCCCGAAGGGACGTGGGTGTTGATGATGCTGACGATCGCCGTCATTCCGATGGCGGAGCGGAGTCGGGCCAGGGCAGTGGACGAGTCCAGCATCTGGATCGTCCCGGCGGTGGTCCTGGTGGTGATGAGCTTCGGGACGAACATCGCGATCGGATTAAGGTACGTGTTGCCGATCTTCCCGTATCTCTTTCTCGGGGCCGGACGGCTCGCGCCTTGGGCCTCAGGACTTCAACGAACGACCAGGAAAGGAGCGATCGCGGTCGTGAGTGCCGCACTGCTGGCGACCGCATCGGCGTCCTTAATGATTCACCCGCACTATCTTGCCTATTTCAACTGGGTGTCGGGGGGGGCGAAGCGGGGATCGGAGCATCTGATCGACAGCAATCTCGATTGGGGCCAGGATCTGAATGGCTTGCACGAGTGGCTTCAAGTGAATGCGCCGGGAGAGCGGGTGGGCATCGCCTATTTCGGGCAGATCAACCCAGAGATCTTCAACATTCGGGCCCAGATCAATGATCCGTCGATTGGATCGGCAAGGCCACTGGATTGGTTCCTGCCGTCGGTGCTTCCCGGGACGCTTCCTGAGCGACCAGAGCAGGATGCCGGCCCGCCGAAACCGGGGCTTTATGCCGTCAGCACGTCGTTGATGCGAGGCTTGCCGTGGAGGGTGTATGCGCCTGATCGGTGGGCGCCAATGTCGGCCCGAGGAGGGGCCTTCAGTTACTTCGAGCCGCTTGAGCCGCTTGGCCACATTGGCTACTCAATCTTGCTTTATCGCATTGACGAGGCGGATGTTGCTCGCATGGCCCAACGGTGGCAATCGGCACCGGTTGAGCCGGGCGTACCGCCGATCGAGCCGTCATCCGACTGAAGGTGCTTGCGTCGGTCGATCGCGGGGTTTACAACCGAAGGCCTTATCTGCCATCGACGACGCGAGGCACCACCGACCGCTTTGAGCACCAGGGCCGGCGATGGTCGATTTTCGCCGCGCGATGGCCTTTGTTGGAGAGTGCGATTTCCATGAGCGATCAGAACATCGACTCCCGCGCCCGCAAGGCGCTTGACGACGGCGAAGGAATTCTTCGCCTCGCTCCGACCTGGGTCCCCCGGTCGTTCCTGATGCCGGGCGGCCGGTTGAAGCTGGCCCGAGAGGATCTCTATGCCCTGGGCACCCACCGGGGCGGCATCGACGAGCGGTGGTTCGCCTCGACCACCCCCGCAGCCAATGAAGGGGCTCCGCCAGATGAAGGACTCTCGTACGTGTTTACCGAGGGGGGAGACCGCTTCACCCTCCGCGATGCCATTGCCTCCCACGGCGCCGAGATGATCGGCAAGGACCTCTGGGACAAGTACAAGAAGTGGCCCGTCTACTCGAAGTTCTTTGATAACCTCGGGCCGATTCCGCACCACATGCATCAGAACGCCGAGCAGGCTGCGAAGCTCGGCCTGGAAGGGAAGCCCGAGAGCTACTACTTCCCCCCGCAGCACAACTGGACCGGTAACAACTTCCCCTACACCTTCATGGGGCTTGAGCCCGGCACGACCAAGGCCGACATCAAGCGCTGTCTGGAACGGTGGAACGAAGGGGATAACGCCATCCTCGACTACTCAAAGGCCTATCGCCTGAAACCGGGGACCGGCTGGCTGATTCCGCCGTGCGTTCTGCACGCGCCCGGATCGCTCGTGACGTATGAGCCCCAGTGGGGTTCCGACGTCTTCGGCATGTATCAGTCGATGGTTGAAGGCCGGCGGGTCCCTTGGGAACTGCTCGTCAAGGACGTGCCCCCCGAGTACCACCAGGACCTCGACTACCTGATCGAGCAACTCGACTGGGAACAGAACGTCGACGAGCACTTCAAGGATCATCATTACCTGGAACCCGTTGTCCGCTCCGGAGGCCCCGGTCGAGGCTACGTGGATAAGTGGGTCGTTTACGGAACGATTAACGGTGAGCAACTGTTTAGCGCCTGCGAACTGACGATCGATCCGGGCTACTCAACCAAAATCACCGACCCGGGCGCCTCGGGACTGATCGTCACCCAGGGCAGTGGCACCATCGGTTCGCTTGAGGTCGATTGCCCGGTCTACATCCGCTTTGGTGAGACGACCAGGGACGAGGTGTTCATCACCGCCAAGGCCGCTGCCGATGGTGTGACCTTCACCAATACTGGTAGCGAGCCGTTTGTAAGCCTCCGCTACTTCGGGCCGAACGTCCACAAGGACCTCCCCAAGGTAGGTGCGCACAAGGCGAGCTAATCCGGTCCCTCCTGGAGTGATCGTCGATGGACGAGCCCCAGCCGCCCGACATCGAGGAGATCCTCGCCGACTTGCACGAGGATGCCCGAGGACGCGTCAAGGAGGAGTTGCTCCCCGGCGAGCGGCTCCTCTGGGCAGCGCGGAGCCACCGCGATCCGTTTCGGCTCTCGGGCTTCGCGATGAACCTGTTCTTGACCTTGGCGTTCGCATCCGGCTCGTTCATTGCGTTTCGCTATGTGTTTTCGGTGGAGCGTCAGGGCAGAACACCGGATGGGCTGGTCGCCGTCGCGATTCTTCTGGGGATCGCTGCAGCCATCTCAGCGATTGTGTTCGCCTCTTCAATCGCTTCGGAACGGAACAGACGTTGGACCCGATCGCAGCATCTGTACGCGATCACAAACCGCCGGGTGATCCTGCGGACACCGACGTTCGACCGGCTCGGCGTCGAGGTGCGGACAATCGATCTGCCGGCCGTTGGAAGTATTCACCGGACCGAGTATCCGGACCAATTGGGGACCTTGACCTTCTCCGTCGAAGGAACTGGCCCGAAGGTGATCGACCCAGAGCATGGGACGGTTGATCCGTTTGAGAGCTATCGCCTCGAGAAGATTCCCGACATCCGTCGCGTTGAACTCCTGCTCCGCCAGTCTGTCGCCGATCGCCGATCGCAACAGGCCAACGAAGCCTCCTCGAAGGACTTTGCCTGATGGCCACGACCTCACCCCCAACCTCCAATCCTCCCTCGATCGCCGCTGAGCTGGACTTTGACCGGTTCGTTGAACTCGTTGACATTGCCCGGAATTAGGATGTCGGCATCTCCGAGGTGATCCAGGCCGGAGACGCAATCCCTCTGTCATCAGAGTCATTTAAGGCTGCGAGACGGGCACTGCCCACGACTATGAAGGAATCACACCATGAGCAACGGCCACACCCACACCTTTCCGAAGCTACACAACGCTGCCTGGCCTGGGGTCGTCGGTAAAGGAGGTGAAGGGAACGATCCTCCAATCGAGTTGGACACGATGCTCGACCTGACCGCCGCGGCTGAGGTTGATGGTATCAAGTTCGACGGTGTCGATCTGTTCCTGTTTGCCCCGCACGTGGACATTGACGCGAGCGATGGCGAGCTGAACGCACTGGCCGAGAAGGTTCGCTCGCGAAATCTGGTCATCGGCTCGGTCGTCGCGCCCGTCTGGCCACCGACCGGGGGTGGTCCAGCACACGATCCGGGAGAAGGGCGTGAAAAGTTCCTGACCCAAGTGCGCAAGGCATGTGTAATCGCAAAGAAACTGAAAGAACTGGGCGTCCGTCCGTATGGTGTCGTCCGGATCGACTCGGCATGTTCACCGGCCGACTGGGCATCCGACCCCGAGACGAGTCAGGCGAACATCGCTGAGACGTTCAAACAGGCTGCGGCCATCGCCCGAGACCACGGAGAAAAGCTCGCCGCCGAGGGGGAAATCTGCTGGGGTGGGATGCACTCCTGGAAGACGATGGTCGATCTTCTCGAACGCGTTGGCGAGCCAGAGACAGTCGGCTTCCAGGCCGATATGGCGCACACCTTGCTCTATACGCTGGGCGAGAATGCCCCCGAAGATCGCATTTTGCCCAAGGATTTTGCCTGGGGTGATCGGAACGCGCTCGACGCAGCCCTGAAGACTCTGACAGACGCGCTTCGTCCCTGGACGATCGACTTCCACGTCGCACAGAACGACGCAACCGTCTTCGGCTCCGGCTCTCATGACCACACTGGCCGCCACTGCCTGCCGAACGACCCGAACGGAAAGCTCGATATTCCACACCACGCAGGCTTCTGGCTAAGAGATGCCGACGGCAATCTCACCAAGAAGTTCGAACATATTTGCTGGGACGGCTGCATGTTTCCCAACGCGGTGATGATGCAGCCCCAGACCTGGAACGACATCCTCGCCAAGATGATCGCAGTGCGCGATCATCACGGTTGGAATGCGTGATCAAGCTATGAACCGTTGATCTCGTAGGGTCCGCGGTGCGGACCTCCCCGCATCGTCGAATTGTCCGCAACGCGGCGGACCCGACGCTGATCCATTGAGGTGAATCTATGCCCGCCACGAAAGACCTCCGAATCGGTATCATCGGCTACGGCTTCATGGGCCGAACGCATTCGAATGCCTACAAACAGGTTCCGCAGTTCTTCGATTCCCCGCTCCGCCCCGTCCTGAAGGCCGTATGCGGCCGCGACGCGAACAACGCCAAGGCCTTCGCCGAGCGTTGGGGGTACGAGTCGATCGAAACCGACTGGCGCAAACTCATCGCTCGCGACGACATCGACGCCATCGACATTTGCACGCCCAATAACACGCACGCCGAGATCGCGATTGCCGCCGCCGAGGCCGGCAAGATGGTCCTTTGCGAAAAGCCCCTGGCCATGAATCTCAAAGAAGGTCAGGAGATGGTGGATGCCATTGAGAAGGCCGGTGTTCCCAACACCGTCTGGTACAACTATCGGCGCGTGCCGGCCGTGACGTTGGCGAAGCAACTGATCGACGAAGGCCGGCTCGGCAAGATCTTCCACTATCGGGCCAATTTTCTGCAGGACTGGACCATCTCGGCCGACTTGCCGCAGGGTGGTGCCGCCCTCTGGCGCCTCGATGCAGCCGCAGCCGGCTCGGGGGTCACGGGCGACCTGCTCGCCCACTGTATCGATACTGCATTATGGCTTAATGGAAAGATTACCGATGTTTCTGCGATGACCGAGACGTTCATCAAGGAGCGTAAACATAACCTCACTGGGAAAGTAGAGAAGGTTGGCATCGACGACGCCTGTGCCTTCCTCTGCCACTTCGAGAACGGCTCGCTCGGCCTGTTCGAGTCCACCCGCTATGCCCGGGGGCATAAGGCCCTGTACACCTTGGAGATCAACGGCGAACACGCCTCGATCCGGTGGGATCTGCACGACCTGCACCGCCTCGAATACTTCGACCACCGAGACGATTCCCTCGTCCGGGGCTGGCGATCGGTCCACATCACCGACGGCGACATGCCCTACATGAAGCACTGGTGGGTTCCCGGCCTTCAAATTGGTTATGAGCATACCTTCATTCATCAATTCGCCGACTTCCTCGACTGTGCTGCCCAGGGGAAGCCCTGTCCCCCGACCTTCCGTGACGCCCTAGCCACGCAGGCCGTCTGCGATGCTGTGCTCGACTCGGCTGAACAGAAGAAGTGGGAAGACGTGGTGCCCGTCTGAGCGCAAGGACACCCGCCCGAAGAATCCACGCGTGATGAATGATTGTCAGAAACCCTGAGGGGAACGACCGCGATGAAGATCGGGATGAACCTCCTGCTTTGGGCCGATACCGTCACGCCCGAGCATGATCCCTTGCTGGAAGAATTGAAGGCAATGGGCTTCGACGGTGTCGAGATCCCGATCTTCAACGGCGCCGACACGGCGCCTTACGAGCGGCTCGGCAAGCGTCTGAGGGAGATCGGCCTGGGCGCGACGGCCGTCACGGTGATGTCGCCGCAGGCCAATCCCATTGCACTCGATGAAGGTATCCGCAAGGCGGCTGTCGAGCACCTTGACGGCGTGCTCGCCTGCTGCGCCGCCGCCGGAGCCGAGGTGCTTTGCGGGCCGATTCACTCGGCCCTGGGGCACTTCTCGGGAGCCGCGCCGACGGAGGAGGAATTCAAGCTGGGCGTCGACACCCTGCAGAAGGTCGCCGAGAAGGCGCAAGGGCATGGGGTCTTGCTCGCCTGCGAATATCTCAACCGGTTCGAGAACTATTTCCTGACGACCGCCGAGCAGACGGTGAAGTTCGTCGATGCCGTCGGGCATCCCTCGTGCGGGATGATGTACGACAGCTTCCACGCGCATATCGAGGAGAAGTCGCAGAAGGCGGCAATCGGCTCCTGCGGCAAGCGGATCATCCACGCCCACGTCTCCGAGAACGACCGGGGGACGCCCGGCACCGGCCAGGTGGACTGGGACGGCTACTTCTCGGGGCTCAAGGACGTCGGCTTCGACCGCTGGTACACGATCGAGGCATTCGGACGGGCCCTCCCCGCGTTAGCTGCCGCAACCCGTGTCTGGCGCGACCTGTTCCCTGACCCGATGGGCCTCTGCCGAGAGGGGCTCGCATTCATCAAGCAGAGGACAGGGGGCTGATGCTCAATCCTTCTCGGGCCTGGCCGGATTACAGGTCTCGCACCTCGTGGCAGGCCTGGAGGAGGACCTCAACGGCCCGGCTGAGCAACCGGCCGGGCATGAGCACGTAATCGGTGTCGAAGGTCGAGACGACAAATCGATTCACTTCGGCCGCAGCCAGGGGCCGGCGATCGAGGCGAGGACGCCGGTCAGGTTGAAGGCCAGGGGGCCTTGGACCTGGAGAACCCGCCATCCCCGCTCAGCCTCGACATCTCCTGGAACTCGATCGGCAGGGCAGACAATCGAGATTTCCTGTTCGGTCCAGATTTTCGACTAGAGAGCACCAGATCTGACTGCCGCCCAGTCGGGTACCCCTGTGCTCGGTTCGACCGGGGCGACGGCAGAGCTGTCGGTGAGGGGCAAAAGCGTCAGGAGTTGAGCAGCCATCGATCATCCCCGGGCCGAGCAGTCGGTCAGGCGCCAACTGCCTTCTTCCGGTCCTTGGCGGATCGCTCGGCACGCTTGCGGTCTTCCTCGCGAAGCTCCTTCTTGCGAAGGCGGATCTTGGAGGGGGTGACCTCGACGAGTTCGTCGTCCTCGATGTATTCGAGGGCGATTTCGAGGGTCAGATCACGGGGGGGCTTGAGCAGGATGTTCTTGTCGGACCCGGAAGCCCGCATGTTCGTAAGCTTCTTCTCCTTCGACGGGTTGACGACGAGGTCGTTGTCGCGCGCGTGCTCGGCAACGATCATCCCTTCATAAACCTCGTCGCCGGGGGCGACGAACATCACGCCGCGCTGCTGGAGGCCGTCGAGGGCGAAGGCGATCGCCTGTCCGCGGCAGTTGCTGATCATCACGCCGTTCGGGCGGCGGGGGATGTCGCCGCGGAAGGGGCGGAATTCGTGGAAGTTGTGATGCATGATCGCCTCCCCCTGCGTGGCGCTCAGCAACCGGGTTCGGAGGCCGAGCAGCCCGCGGGCGGGGATGACGAATTCCATGTGGGCATAGGTGCCCTTCAGGTCCATGTTGAGCAGCTCTCCCCGGCGGTTGCCGACGAGTTCCATGGCCGGCCCGCGGTGCTCCTGGGGGACGTCGATGACCAGGTACTCGTACGGCTCGTGCTTGACGCCGTCGATCATCTTGGTCACGACCTCCGGCTTGCCGACGGACAGCTCATACCCCTCACGTCGCATCGTCTCGATGAGGACGGAGAGGTGGAGGAGGCCGCGGCCGGAGACCATGAACGAGTCCCGGTCCTCGGTCGGCTCGACGCGAAGGGCGACGTTCGATTGCAGCTCGCGGTCGAGGCGGTCCTTGAGGTGGCGGGAGGTGAGGTATTCGCCTTCGCCGGTCAGCGGAGAGTCATTGATGGTGAAGAACATGCTGAGGGTAGGCTCGTCGACCTCGATGCGAGGCAAGGGGGTCGGGTCGTCGGCCGAGGCGATCGTGTCGCCGATGTCCACCGCCGGCAGGCCGACCAGGGCGACGAGATCGCCAGCCGAGGCCGATTCGACCTCGACCCGGCCGAGCTTATCGAAGACGAGGACCTGATTGACGGTGCTGGGAACAAGCTTGGCGCCGGCCTTGACCAGTGAGGCCGATTGCCCCTTCTTGACGGTCCCGGAGGCGATGCGGCCGATGGCGATTCGCCCGACGTACTCGGAGAAGTCGAGCGTCGTGCAGAGCATCTTCAAGGGGCCGTCGGCGTTGACCTCGGGGCCGGGAATTTTTTCGACGATCAGGTCGAGCAGGGGACGGATGTCGCCGGATCGGGCCTCAGAGTCGTGCGAGGCATAACCGGATCGGCCTGAGGCGAACAAGTAGGGGAAGTCGAGCTGCAGGTCGTCGGCTCCAAGCTCGATGAAGGTTTCGAAGACCTCGTCGAGCACTTCAAGCGGTCGAGCATCGGGGCGGTCGATCTTGTTGACGACGACGATCGGCCGGAGCTTGTTGGCGAACGCCTTTCGCAGGACGAACTTCGTCTGCGGCATCGGCCCTTCGAAGGAATCGACCAGTAACAGGCAGCCGTCGGCCATCTGAAGGGTGCGCTCGACCTCACCGCCGAAGTCGGCGTGGCCGGGGGTGTCGATGATGTTGATTTTCGTCGCGCCGTAGCCGATGGCGATATTCTTGGCGAGAATGGTGATGCCTCGCTCGCGCTCAAGGTCGTTGGAGTCGAGGATGCAGTCGCCCATGAGCTGGTTCTCACGGAACGAGCCCGACTGGCGGAGCATGGCATCGACCAGGGTGGTCTTCCCGTGGTCGACGTGGGCGATGATGGCCACGTTTCGGATATCGTCGCGTCGGGTCATGTTCGTGGAAATCTTCCGAAGGAGGGGCTATGTCGGCAGTCGGGAGGGTAGGCTGGCAAGAAGAAAGGACATGGCGCTTGCACATTCACAATACGGTTTGTGACGGCGTTCCGGCAAGGCCGACTGGTTGGTCTTCGTTCACTCTTCACGATGGGGTGGGACGGTCAGAGGGACTGGGAGTTTCTGAACATTCCCGCCTGACCTGGTTCGGGGGGCTCCACGGTCGCCTACAATGACGCCAGATTGGAATGAGCCTGATGATCCCAAGGTTCGTCCCAGGCATGACTCGCGGTCGGCCCGAAGCGGGGTTGATCGAGATTGGTTACTCATCTCATTTCTCAACACCTTCGAGCCGAGGAATTCCCGTGATCGAGGTCGCACGCCCCTCCCCGGTCATTGATTGGCTCGCACCATCGAGCGATCGTGACCGGATCGACCGGTCTCTTCACGAGTTCCTCGCCGAATCGCGGCGAAAACATCTTGGCAACACGCATCTTTCGTCATTGTACGAACGAATGTGTAAATGTGTTCTGAATGGCGGGAAACGCATTCGACCTCGGCTCTGCCTGGCGAGCTACCGAATTGTGTCAGGAACCGAAGCGTTTCCTCCTCGGCCGGTCTGGCAAGTCGCAAGCAGCCTGGAAATTTTCCACTCGTTCATGCTAGTTCACGATGATCTGATTGACGAAAGTGTAGTTCGGCGTGACCAGGATGCGTTGCACGAGGCGTTGCGGAGGGAGCACGACCGCCCCGATTCGGAACGAGCTCGAAAACTCGGTCATGATCTGGCATTGCTTGGTGGCGACTTGATGTTTGCCCTCGGGATGCGGATGGTCAGTCGGTCGGGAATCGACCCGACGATCGCACTCCAGATTCAATCATTACTTTCGGACATGCTGCTTGAGACAGGGCTGGGGGAAGCGCTCGACGTTCTCTACGATGACCGTCCGCTCGATCAGATGACTGAAGGCCAGATCGTCGAGGCCTACATTCGAAAAACAGCTCGGTATAGTATTTCCGGGCCTCTCGTCCTTGGAGCAATGCTCGCTCAGGCTCCCCGAACAGTTTGGCGGGCACTCGATCGATATGGCGACTTGCTGGGCCTGGGGTATCAGATCCGCAACGATCTCGATGCCATGGCCGTATGCCTTGACGAGGGTGATCACCCCGACCTCGACGGCGGCAAGCGCACCCTTCTGCTTTGGACCGCGTATCAACGGCTCTCCCCCCCCGGACAACTCGATCTTGAGCAAGCCCTGGCGAGCCCGCCGACCTTGGAGCGTCGCCGCCGACTTGACTCCCTGATCCGCGAGAGTGGTGCCATTGAGTCCTGCGAAGATCGTTTGCGATTGCTCCAGGAACAGGCTCACGCCACGCTTCTTGAGTCTCCCCTGGATCCCCTTCAACGACGGTCGTTTCTGGCCTTGGTGGACTTGCTTCCGGGGGGAGTCCCGAGTCCTTTGCCCAATGCCGTCGCTCACTGATTGAGAGCGGACCCACTTCGTAATTTTTCCTGGACAATTTCTCGGTGAGATCCGTCTTTCGTTCGATGGCTGGGCCGACATCGCCCTTAAGGTCGAGGTTATTCAGAAATGGGTATGGGAGTAGCCGCCTCGTTTGACCCGAATCCGGCTCCAGTGGACCGCAATGTTACGGGGGATGCGAGGCCGAAGGCCGTCGTGATCGGAAGCGGCTTCGGCGGCCTGGCCGCGGCGATTCGTCTGCAGGCCAAAGGCTATTCCACGACCATTCTTGAGATGCGCGATAAGCCCGGCGGTCGTGCTTATGTGTTCGAAGATGAAGGCTTCATCTTCGACGCAGGGCCAACGATCATCACCGTGCCGTTTATCTTCGACGAACTCGCGGAAGTCGCAGGCAAGCGATTGAGTGATTATGTTTCGATTGTTCCTTGCGACCCGTATTATCGCATTTACTTTGATGACGGGATGACGTTCGATTACGTCGGAGATCCCGAACGGTTCGAGGCGGAAATCCGGAAGTTTAATCCCTCGGATGTGGAGGGATACCGTCGCTTCGCAGATTACACTCGGCGCGTCTTTGACCGTGCCTTCACCGATCTGGCTCATCATTCGTTCCATAGTGTCTGGGAGATGGCCAAGGTCGCTCCCGATTTGATCAAGTTGCGTGCTGAAGTGCCGGTGTTCCGTCGCGTCTCGCAGTTCATTCAGGATCCTCACCTGCGAATTGCCTTGTCGTTTGAACCGTTGCTCATCGGGGGCAATCCGCTGCGATCGTCGTCGATTTACGCGATGATCCACTATCTGGAGAAGACCTGGGGTGTCCACTTTGCAATGGGGGGGACGGGAGCGCTGGTCAGTGGCCTGGTCCGTATGTTTCAAGACATCGGCGGTCAGGTTGAGTTGAATGCTCGGGTCGAGGAAATCGAGGTCGAGAACCGCCACGCCCGACGGGTCCGCCTGGCTGACGGCCGCCGATTTGATGCCGAGGTGGTGGTGTCCAACGGAGACGTGGCGAACACGTACCGCAAGCTGATTGGCCCCGAACATCGCCGCAAGTGGACCGATCGCCGGCTCGAACGGATGCGATACGCCATGAGCTTGTTCGTCATCTATTTCGGCACGAATCGGACGTACGACCACCTGCCGCACCACGCGATTCTTCTCGGGCCACGTTACGAAGGCTTACTGCGTGACATTTTTGATCGCAAGATCGTGGCTGACGACTTTTCACTCTACCTCCACACTCCCACGCGAACCGACCCAAGCCTGGCACCTCCTGGATGCGACGGGTTCTATGTGCTGAGCCCAGTGCCTCACCTTGGCGGTGGTCAAGACTGGGATGCAATCAAAGAGGATTACGCCGACCGCATCCTCGCCTCCATGGAGAAAGCGCACCTGTTGCCCGATCTTCGGAAGCACCTCGTGACCAAGCGGATCTTTACGCCCAAGGATTTTGAGACGCACCTCGATGCCTACATGGGAACGGCCTTCCAGTTCGAACCTGTCCTGACGCAATCGGCCTGGTTCCGTCCTCATAACAAGAGCGAAGATGTCGAGGGCCTTTATTTCGTCGGAGCCGGAACCCATCCGGGAGCGGGCCTTCCCGGTGTGGTCAGCAGTGCGAAGGTGCTCGATCACTGGCTCCCGCCTGTCAGTCGCTCGGTCTCGGCAAGGTGAGGTCGATGGCGTCGCGAAAGACCAGTCCCCTTGACCTTGCGGTCGGAGAACGGCGCTGTCGACGCATCACCCGACACTACGCCAAGACGTTTTTCTTTGCCTCGCACTGTTTACCTCGATTGATTCGTCGCCATTCGTACGCCGTTTACGGCTTTTGCCGGTGGGCCGATAATGCGGTGGACGAGGCGACGGATCTCGACGATGCGACCCGGCGACTCGATCATGTTCGCACCGTGCTAGCGTTGGCCTATTCAGACGCTCCCGCACCTTCGGGAGTCCTGGCATTCCGGAAAACGCTGCGCGATCGGGCGATTCCTCGACGCTTGTTTGACGACCTGCTCGACGGCATGGCGATGGATCTGACCGAGGATCGCTATCCGGACTACCCGGCTCTGGATCTTTATTGCTATCGGGTTGCCGGTGTCGTTGGGTTGATGATGACACACGTATTCGGGTATCGTGACGAATGCTGCCTGCCTCAAGCGCTCGCACTTGGCCGGGCAATGCAATTGACCAACATCCTCCGAGATGTCCGTGAAGACCTCGATCGGGGCCGCATCTATCTGCCACAGGATGAGCTGGTCCGATTCGGCGTCTCAGAGGGGCAGTTGGCCGAACAGCGTGTTGATGACTCGTTTCGGGCCTTCATGCGGTTCCAGATCGATCGGGCCAGACAGGCGTATGCCGAATCCGAGCAGGGGGTTCCCTTCCTGATCGGTGCGGCCAGTCGGCTGACAGTCCGAGTCATGGGACGGCTCTATGGTGGCATCCTCGACGAGATCGAGCGACTCGATTACGACGTCTTCCAGACTCGAGCCCACGTCTCAACCCCCCGGAAGCTCCGGTTGCTGACCGCCTGTCAGCGAGAGACGATCAGCGAGAGTTTGCGACGCTCCTGGAGCTGAGAGTACTCACCGTGTCCGTCATCACCCCGTCTCCCCGCCCGACCCCTCCCGATCCGGCCCTTGATCCCGATCGCTTCTTCAACCTTCAAGCTCCCGGCTCGCAGGAGTGGTGGTATTTTGATGCCATCAGCGATGATGGCCAGGACGCGGTCGTGGTCATCTTCTTCGCCGGCTTGCCGTTTAACCCGGCCTATGGCACGGCGGCGAGGCGTCATCTCCTGAACCCGAAACAGCACCCAGCTCCACACCCGCTCGATCACTGCGGGGTGGCCTTCAGCTGGTATCGACCCCACGGGGCGACCGTGAAACGCAGAGGGCGAGGAAACCCCGGCCGTCGTGCCCAGGCCTATGTGTTAAACAGTCATCGACGGGAAGACTTTTCTCACGACGCCGATCCCTTCCGTGTTTCAATCGGCACATCTCGGGTCGAGCGCGACACCGAAGGGTATCGCATTGTGCTCGATGTGCCAGACTGGGACCCAGCCCGCCGAATTCAGGCCGACTTGCGATTCTGTCCCGCAGCCGGCACTGAGCCGTTTGAGATCAATTTGGGCGGTGAGGGCTCTCCTCATCACTGGCTTCTGGCCGCAGCCGATTGTCGGGTCGACGGAGACCTTTCGATCGATGGTCCGGGAGGCTCATCAATGACATTCCGGGGACGAGGTTATCACGACCACAACGCCGGCACCGAAGAGTTGTCGCTCGCCATGACTAAATGGCAGTGGGGACGGGTTCACGATGAGGACCGTACCGAAATCTACTATATCGCTCAGCCTCGAAAGGGACCGACCCACTCGCTTTGGCTCTCGTGTCGGGATGGGAAGCCGGAGATCGTTCGAGACCAGCCGGAAGTCGCCGTCTCGCAGCGATGGAATAACTGGTACTTCGTCCCTTATCACGGAGCCATGACGTTTTCGGACGATGAAGGACGGAAGCTGCAACGTTGGATCGACCACGCGATTGATTCCGGCCCGTTCTATCAACGATGGCTTGCCGAGTTTCGAGGGCCCGGATTCCGGTCGAATCGACTCGGCATTGCCGAACAACTTGATACCGGAAAGCTCAATCATCCCCTCTACAACTGGATGATTCCCTACCGACTCAAGCAATTCGCTCCCGAATCGTCGGGCTCTTGACGCCCTGGTGTCGCTCACAGGCTCCCAATTCCGACTGCCAGATTGATGCAACAGCGTCTTGCCGGGGCATCTGGACTCCTGCTGGGTACCATGGCAGACGTACGGAATTCGAGAGCCGGAATGAGGTGGCATCGATGCTGGTACTAGGTCGCAAGCCGTCCGAGCGGATTCTCATCGGAAGCGAATTGCGGATCACCGTGCTGGGCCTGGAAGGGAAGCAGGTCCGCCTCGGGATCGAAGCCCCCGCCGAGGTGACGATTGTTCGAGAAGAAGTGAGAGCAAAGGATCGAAGCTCCACTTCCATCGATCACGAATCGACCGGGCCGACAATGGTTTGAGCGGCCCGGTCCGAGAGTCAGCAAAACGTTCAGAAGGCGACAGCGGACCCGCCGTCCCCCGTCGCACCTCCCACACTGTCGGGGCGTCCGCTGAACCGGGAGGCCGCTCGCTGGCCCACGGCGAACGTGCCGAGCGTGAGATCCACCGGATTGGGAGTGGCGGTCGGAGCCTCACCCGAGGGGTACTCCCAGATGAGGGCGACGTCGTAGGTCGCGTCCCCCGACTCTTCCTTGTAGAAATACAGGTGGATGAGCTGAAGGTTGCGGTCGGTCATCGTTAGGCGTTCGAAGGTGATCGGCGGAGCCACGTCGCTCCGAGGCCACACCGTTTTGTTCACCTGCTCGATGGGAGCGGAAGCGATGTCAGGACCGTAGACCTGCGCCAGGACGTTGATGACATCGGATCGGAAGTCGCCCCGAGCCGCCCGGGGTGGCTGCTCGGGATCAGGCGGTTCCTGAGAATCGCGCCGGGCGAGGACGTGAAGCGAGTAATTCGTATTCGCAGACTGCGGGTTGAAACTGGCCTCAACCTCGAAGGCATCCGGGTTCAGGGGAATCAGTTCGAACTCAGGCCGCTGGGCAAGCCCTTGAGGCACCCTCAGGAAAATCGAGTTCTCCGCAAATGGCCCCTGGGCTGCGCTATAAAGCTGCTGATCGAGGATCATGTCGTCCTTGAGGCGACCCTGGGTTGCCTCAAGCCTTGCCTCGTAGCTGGAATAACCACAGCCGAGGACCGGGAGCGAAAGGACGAAGAACGTCGCGAGGGCCGGGAGGCGTCTCATTCGGAACCTCTGCGGGTGGTCGCAGGACAAGGGGCCGATTGAGGAGACGGCCCCGAGAAGGTCGTTTTTGTATTGCCTTTGAATGGTCGAGCGTTTCTGCCCGGCTGTCAAGAGACTGGCGCGACATGCGGGGTGCACGACCAGAGGACCCGGCGGAACGGAATCGTTTTCACCCCCGGATCCTCGTCGGCAGTCCTTGTCGGCACGATCTCGGGCTCGAACGCGGGATTCTCAGCCCGAAGCAAGACAACGTGACCGGCGACCTGTAGCCAGCGGATCAACACACGCCCCTCGATCCGAGCTGCGACGAGTGCTCCGTTCAAGACCTCGGCTGATTCGGGACGCTCCGCAATTCCAACCACCGCGCCGTCGGCCAGGATGGGCATCATGGCCGTTCCTTTGACCTTCAGGCAGTGGAAATTACGGGACTTATCCAGCCATTCCCGCTTCATGGGCAGTGTCTTGAACGTTTCGTGTCCGTCCGTCTCGCTCTCCTCGAGATCCTCGACATGAACAAGCACTTGATCGGCTTGCTGGTCAAGCTCAATCCCCCGAGGCAGAAGAGGATTCGGAGCAAAGCCCCCGTCCGAACGGGTCTCCAGCATGTTCAAGACCTGTCGCAACAGGTCTCCAACCGAACCGGCCCGCCCCGTTTCCGAGGGACGATCGCTGATCAAAGGCCGACTGCGGCGCAGTTTGGTACCTTCGCCGTGCAGAAGCCAACGGGGTTCAACATCCGTTAGCTCGATGAAGCGGAGGAGTACTTCCGAGGGAACCGTGACCCCCGTTTCGTAGTTGTACCAGGTGCGAATCGGCAGGTTGAGCCGACGAGCGAGTTCGGGACCGCCCCGATCACCATATTGTTCGGTTCGGATCTCTTTCAAACGATTGGCCAGTTCGCACTTCGTGCGGACGACCTCCGGAGAACTCTTGCAGCGTGCCATCGGTGCAGATTCCTCCTCCCCGGGAGACATCTTGGTCAGAACGATTCAAGTGACTCCCTCGCGGCGGGACGGGTGCCAAACTTGGTTGGAGAATCCTAGTATAGCAATTTGAAAAGGCAAAGCAAAGCGGCTCTATCGCGATGATGCATTGCTGCATCGCAACCGTGGCTCCGATGCCACACACGTCGTCGCATGGGGAGACGATCTCGGCGATCCTTCGCAGTCAAGCCAAGCGAGGACGCTACCTTACACGATCTCCGCAGCTTGGAGGTTGACCCTTAGCGATGGTGTTCTGGGTGCTTTTCTGGTGTCAAGGTGTTGGAGGAGGAACCGAAATCAACGGGAGGGTTCCACTCAGGGCAGGAATCCGAAACGGCGCCGAGCAGCTCAGGACGGATTGGGGGGACGGACTCGAACCATCAGCGTCGGTCATCATCGTCGATCTCAATGCCCATTAGAAACTCGGCAATTGCCTCGTTGGCTCCCGCGTCTTCAACCACAGCGTCTTGCTTGGGCTCTTGTTTCGGCTTGGCTTGCTTGGCAGCGGGGGCCTTCGCGGCCGGGCTGGCTTGCGGCTTCGGGGAGGGCCTGGTGGCGGGTGGGGCCGATTCGGGCGTCGAAGCCTTGCCAGGCGAAGCGGACTTAGCAGGTGCCGGGGAGGGTTGAGGTTGCTCCTCGTCGCCTCCAATGACGAATTCGAGGACATCGTCGTCATCGAGGGCAATGGGAGCTTCGACAGGCTCGGGTATGGCGGTATCGGACGATTTGGCCCCCGATCCTGAACCCACGGTCACATTCTGAGCTTCGGCTCCGGAAGTCACTGCGGAGCCGAGGGATTCGACCCGGAATTCGATGGGTCCGACCATGAGCAGATCACCGGGCTCGAGCACCCGCTGCTCTTCAATGCGTTTGCCGTTGACAAACGTTCCGTTGGCACTGCCCAGATCCTTGACAAGCAGAAGACCCTTTTTTTCAAAAAGCTGGCAATGCTTGCGGCTTACCTGGGAAGACCGCACGGTCAACTCGCATCCATCCTGACGACCGATGGTCGTGACGCCGTCAGCCAGACGGAGGGTCTTCGCGGCGCTTCGACCTTTGAGGACGACGAGCTGGTAATCCATGAGACAAACCTCAGCATCGAGGGCCCAGGGGTCCAACGCCCTGGGCCATCGGCATGCGAGCCTCGAAGAAAAGCCATGATTGCGGTAAGGGTTTCCCCATTCCAAGGATAACACCCGATGGGATCAGGGGGCAATCCCGCCCAAAAGCCGATCGCGAAGGCGACGGAAAGTTTCGAGGGCTGACCCCTTGCTTTCCCCTCGGGCGGTTGGATATATTGCTTTTGTCTTGCTAATACAGGACACACCATTTAGGTCCGATTGGCATCACTGCCGATGTGCGACGGGCGGGAGTAGCTCAGGGGTAGAGCACCACGTTGCCAACGTGGTTGTCGTGGGTTCAAATCCCATCTCCCGCTCCTTTTTTTATTGGTAGCACCATCACCGACCCCCCGGGCTGGCGGCCGACGCTCGAGCAGATCGGGTTGGACGGGGTATCCCGCATTTGCCCCCAGCCCACTCGAATGCCTCAGCGGAAGGATCGTCCTCGATGAGCACCGGGGAGAATGAGCGCGACGAATCTCAAATTGAAACCCTCACCACCGATGAGGTTGAGGGTGTTCAAGAGTCAGACACGGCCAAGCGTCGACTCAATCTTGAGGTTCAGATTACCGACGCCGGACCTTGCAAAAAGCATCTCAAAATTGCAGTTCCTCGGTCGGATATTGATCAGCAGTTTGAGGAATCGTTGGGAACCTTTCGCCGAGAGGCGCTAGTTCCCGGATTCCGTCCTGGGAAGGCTCCGACGCAGCTTGTCCAACGGCGCTACCGGAAAGAAGTTGCTGGTCAGGTCAAATCTGCCTTGCTCATGGCCTGCATGGAACAACTTGACGAGGAGCACAAGCTCAACCCCATTACTCAGCCCGACTTCGATTTCGAGGCCCTCGTCATTCCTGAGGACGGGCCGATGGAATTCGAGCTTGAGGTTGAGGTTCAGCCAGAGTTCGAAACACCTGAATACAAGAATTTGGTGGTCAAGCGTCCGGTACGGAAAATCTCCGAGGCGGACGTCGATCGCCAGTATCAGGCCTTTCTTGAGCGTTATGCTCAGGTTGTCCCCAAGCTCGAAGGTGGGGCGGACCCTGGCGATTTTGTCGTGGCTGATCTGACCTTCCTTAACGAGGGGCAGACCCTCAATGAAGTCAAGGAGGTCCAGTTCCGTCTTCAGCCGCAGCTTCGGTTCCAGGATGGTGTCATTCCTGATCTTGCCAAGGCCTTGACCGGGGTCAAGCCAGGTGAGTCTCGATCAACCAAGGCGGAGATAGGTACCTCCTCTCCCGATGCCGCTCTGCGTGGAAAGTCGGTCGATGTGGCCATTCTGGTTCACGACCTAAAAACGATTCGCTTGCCGGAAACAGATCAGGCGTTCTTCCTGGGGATTGGCTTCGAGGGCGAGGCGGATCTGAAGGAGGCGCTGCGATCGGTCCTGGAGCGTCGCGTCGAATTCCAGGCAAGGCAAGCAGTACGTCGACAGATCGTTGATCAACTTATTGAGCGATGTCCGTTTGATCTGCCGACTGATCTGGTGAAGCGTCAGGAAATCTCGACCTTGCGTCGGCTCGTCAGTGAGATGAGAGAGGCCGGCTACAGTGACTCCGAACTTCGCGCTCGCGAGGCTGAGATTCGGGCCAATGCCCACGACGTCACCCTGAGGAATCTGAAAGAGTTCTTCTTGCTCTCGAAGATTGCCGACGCCGAGGAAATCAAGGTTGAGGATGACGACCTTGCTGAAGAAATCGAACTGATCGCCATGCGGTCGGACGAAACTCCTCGTCGTGTTCGATCCCGCCTCGAAAAGGAAGGTCAGCTGGAGAATCTGGCCACCCAGGTCCTCGAACGGAAGGCCATCGATCGGATTCTGGAATACATCACGGTTGAACTCGAGGAAGTCTCGACTCCTGAAGAGGAGCCGGACGCTGATACCCTCGATGAAACGGCTCTGCCCGCGTCGTCCGAGGAGGCTGAGGGAGCCTCGGAGGCTGCGGAAGGATCCTCCGAGCAAAAATGACTGGATGCTCCCCGGACGGCGTATCATCCTTGATTCGCCGTCCGAGGATCGGACCGTCTTTGCGGATCACCTTCGCACGTTCGGGGGTCTCCGGTTCGTCTGGTCGCTGCCCTATTGGTCGATCCGTCGTCGGGCAGAGGCCCCGGGGGTCGGCCTTGGCCCTCGTCCCCGATCGGACCACCCTATGATCCGTCCGAACCGACCCGAGGACCACATCTCATGATCTTCGACCGCGTTCCCTTTGACGCCGACCCCATGGCGCCTGTCTTACAGCGCAACCGGAATTACGCGAGTCAGCGTCAGATGACGCTGAGCGATCTGCTGTTGGAAAACCGGATCGTTTTCCTCGAAGGACCGATCAACGACGGGATCGCCAATATCACGGTCATGAAGTTCTTGTACCTTCAGTACGAGAACCGATCGCAGGGGATTAGCTTTTACATCAATAGCCCCGGCGGCTCCGTGACTGCGACCATGGCGATCTATGACACCATGCAGTTCATTGACTGTCCGGTGGCAACCTACTGCATCGGCATGGCCGCCTCTGGTGCCGCGGTTCTGCTGGCCGGCGGGACCAAGGGGAAGCGCTACGCCCTGCCGCACTCGAAAGTGATGATCCACCAGCCCTATGGTCAAGTTGGCGGCCAGATCTCGGACATCGAGATTCAGGCCCGAGAGATCATCGATACGAAGCGAGAGATCAACGAGATCCTCTCCAAGCACACCGGTCAGCCCTTCGAGGTTGTTGCGCGAGACACCGAGCGTGACCGATACCTCAAGGCCCTTGAGGCCCGGGAATACGGCATCGTTGATCACGTGGTGGGTCATATCCCCAAAGATGAGTCGAAGAAGGGCGAGCCCTCGAAGTGACAGGATAGAGGCAGTCGGCGGTCGGCAGGAGGCAGTCTCAAGGTCAAGCCGCCGTCCTGTCTGTTCCGAACCGCGTTCTTGATCCGTCTCTGCCTGCCTCTCGCCTCCTGCCGATTGAGTCGCCCAAGGAGTCCGACCGATGCCCCTGATCCCGATCGTGATCGAGCGTTCCGGCCGCGAAGAGCGGGCGATGGACATTTACTCTCGCCTGCTCCAAGACCGGATCATTATTCTCGGCACAGCCATTGACGACACGGTGGCCAACCTCGTCGTCGCTCAGATGCTCGTGCTCGCCCATCAGGATGACAAGGCCGACATCCACCTTTATATCAACAGTCCTGGTGGCAGTGTCACCGCCGGCATGGCCATTTACGACACGATGCAGTATGTCCCTTGCGATGTGGCGACCTACTGCATGGGTCAGGCCGCGAGCATGGGGTCGCTGCTGCTTGCCTCCGGCGCTGCCGGCAAGCGGAACGCTCTCCCTCACGGGCGGATCATGATCCACCAACCGCTGGCCGGCATGGAAGGTACGGCCACCGACATCGAGATCCACGCTCAGGAATTTTTCCGCATGAAGCGGCAACTCAACGAGATCTATCAGAAGCACACCGGCCAGACGCTCGAAAAACTCGAAGCGGACACGGATCGCGACCGTTTCATGTCTCCTCAGGAGGCCAAGGACTACGGTCTGGTGGACAACGTCCTCGACCGGGAAATGCCCATTCCTCCGCGGAATCCTGAGGCGATCTGACGGACACGGTTGATGAACTGTGTCGCTTTGTGCTTCACCATCACCAGAAACAGATGCCCCGGGCGATTGGCTCGTCCGGGGCTTTTGCGTGATCAGGGCATCTCCTGTCTGATCAGGTCTTCGAGGATTGGCCCATTGGCCTCGGGGAAGGTCAAACCGGGCAATTCTGCGATCGGTACCCAGCGAAATCCGGAGTCTGCCGAGGGCTCGGCAAGGGGATCGGCGGGGCTCGCGTCGAAGTAGTGCAACTCGACGAAGCCGTGAGGATAGCGGTGTGCCACAATGCGACGTCGAGCACCGAGGATAACTGGCATCCCGGTCTCCTCTTCGCATTCTCGGGCTGTGGCCTGTTCGGGAGATTCCCCAGGCTCGCACTTGCCGCCGGGGAATTCCCAAACACCGGGCATGGGAGAACCGGGCAAGGTGGGGCGGCGACGGATCAAGTAGTCCCCGCCCCGCCGAATCAGGCCAATTCCCACACGAACGGGCTCGACGTCGTAAGATGATTTCATCAGTGTGTCACGCGGAATCAGTCTGCAGCTTGCTGCTCAAGGGCTTTTTCGAAGGCGTGTCCGGGGGATCCCATCGCGTGATAGCCACAGTCGACGTGCAGAATCTCACCCGAGATCCCACGGGCAAGGTCGGACAGCAGGAACATGCCCGAGGAACCGACCTCCTCTCGTGTCACATTCCGCTGCATGGGGGCAATCGCCTCGTATAGGCCGGAAAGCTTGTCGAAGTCGCCGACCGCCGAGGCTGCCAGCGTTTTGACCGGTCCGGCCGAGACGGCATTGACCCGAATGTTCTTCGGGCCGAGATCGTAGGCAAGATACTTTACCGAAGCATCGAGCGCCGCCTTACAGACGCCCATCAGGTTGTAGCCGGGAACGACCTTCTCGCCACCGTAGTAAGTCATTGTGACAATCGAGCCGCCGTTGGGCATTAACTCAGCAGCGTGACGAGCAACACTCACCAGGGAGTACACGCTGATGTCCATCGCCAGCTTGAATCCGTCTCGGCTGGCCCGCACGAAGGGCGCCTTCAGATCTTCAATTGGGGCAAACGCGATCGAGTGCAACACGAAGTCGAGCGTGCCGAACGTTTCCTTCGCTTTTGCAAAGGCGGCGGCGATGTCCTCATCCTTCTGCACGTCGCAAGGGACCAGCAGTTTCGGGCCAATCGGGTCGATGGCCTTGCGGACCCGTCGCTCCATTTTCTCGCCAGGAAGGTGGGTGAAGCCCAGCTCGGCTCCCTCGGCAGCGAGTTTTTCCGTAATCGACCAGGCGATACTGTAGTCGTTGGCGACACCCAGGATCATGCCCTTTTTTCCCGAGAACAACCCCATCGCCGAGATCCCCTGATTCGTTTGTTCGATTCGAGTTTCGATGTTCGACGAGACATCAACTCGCCCGGCCGCCGGACGATCTCCGATCCTTGACGATCGGACGGATCGCAAAGGCTGCGGCTGAATTCGCCGCAATCGGAGTGTTGCCCGCAAAGCATACCGCCTCAACGCGATTCGCTCAACGCGCAGCGCCATCAGCGGGGCCGATCGGTGCTCGATTCAACCTCAAGGCGACCGAGTTCAGGTCTGCTTCCAGCGCCGATCGGGCCAGTCCCAGGGCTCGCTGAGTGGCCGCTCCCACTGCAAGGCCGCGTTGCTGCGACTGGGGATCGACCTGACCTAACCCAAACCCGTTGAGGAGTTGAACGGCGGCCCGAACCTGTGGATCGGCAGCCAGCGGTTGGATGGCATTGGCGGGTAGGTCAGCGGTGCGGACTTCGGCCCGTCTTCGGGTGCCCGTCTCCCACCTCCCCGGTGCGGTCCGGATCAACAGGGCGGTCTCGACGGCCACACGGTCAAACTCAGGAGAGGTTTCCAGCATGGTCACCACGACTCCAATCCGGCCCGAAGCTTCGATTCGATCGAGATGAGCCTTCATGGGATCGGTGCCGGGGGTATTTCCGAGAAGACTTCCAATCAGGTTTCCGACCGCGTTGGCCATCTGCGCCTGATCGACGGTCCCGGCGTCGCCAGAATCTGGCAAGACGAGATCACCGAAGCGGCTGAAGCGCAGGTCGGGATCGGTCAGGGCCTCCGTCGAAGCCCGACGAGCAAGCCAACGGCGATTACTCTCGGCTGGGACGGGCAAGAGGTCGTCAATCGGGGCCGGATCGATCGCTCCGGGAGCGAAGCCGCGATCCTGCAAACCGGCCTGAAGTTGCGTCTCTGACATCATTTCGACCCGATCAAATCCGGCTCGCCAGCCTTGTCGGAGCATCCGGCGGCGGTGTTCGGGTTGCTCGTCAATCCTTGAGACCTCGCGTCGAGGAATTGAGACCACCATGAGAGGGAACGGCTCCCCTGCTTCACGACGATCCAGGTGAGCCAACTCAGCGTCGATCCAGGAGCCGATCGCGTCAGCCGGTTCCCCGAGCCCCTGGCGTTCCTGACGCCACTGTCTGAGCCGTTGGGCGCGGTCGACGAGGGCCCTTTGGCGGGAAAGTCGATCCTGATGGAGCCAAGCCGCGGCCCGCTCGGGAAGGCGTTTCTCGACCCAGGCTCGCCGGACGATCATGTGGACACGATCGGAGTGATTGGGCAGGACCTGGCAGAGAACCACCGAGCCGTCTCGAAGCACGACCTGATCGGCGACTCGATCATCCGGAGATGCTGGACCCGTTTTCACGGGGATTGGAGTCAAGGCGATCAGGATGAACAGAACGTTTGTCATCATGGGGCCTCGCTCGACAGTGATTGGGACCAAACTTCGGACACAAGAGCCAATCAACGGAGTGGAGTATCAATCTCGGCCATTGCGGCGTCGATCGCGTCCCAGAAATCGCGACGCATGCCTTCCGCATCAATTGCCTTGAACACCGTGACTCGCCGGGGGTTGTCTGGAAACTGCTCGACCCTATCGGCGTCGTGAATGATCGGAGCACCGACCACCACAGGGGTTGCAAGTTCCGGCCGCAAGACAGCCTCAATCAGGGCGAGGTCCCACATGGTTTTGGTTTCGCGGTTGGCGGTTCGAGGGAAGGTTTCCCAGCGGTCCACCAGGAGGTCCCAGACACCCCCTCGACCTTTCAAGTGTTCATCAACCTCGCGTTTTGCTAGGTCCATCTCCACGCTGACCGACCGCGCAGGCATATGGATGTATTCGACATTCGACTCGAAAATGGCTTTGACCGCGTGAATGTCGTTCTTCCAGTTGAAGATTCCGGGCCCCCAGTGACCATCCTTGTAATCACCGTCACTAAAGGCAAAAATGACCTTCGATTCGATTGACGGGTCGATCAAAAGGGCCGAGGCCAGGTTGGTACAGGCACCAAGTGCGAAGACAATCAGTTTGTCGTCGGAATCTCCGGCGTGGGCCCGTTCAATGATGTGCCGCGCAGCCGGGGAATCGACCGGGCTGGTCGAATCAGGCATCGAGCGATCGGCGCCGATCGGATGAGGAATCGTCGCCCGAAGACCCATCTGTTCCAAGAGTTGCTCATTGATCGCCTGGCTCTGATGAACAGTGGTATTCGATTTCGTGGATCGCGTCCAATGGGCTGAGGTCACTCCCTCGACCCGGAATTCGGGGGCGATCAGGGCTCGGACGATGGCGTAGAGGTCGTCAATCTCGTTTGCCGTATCGGCATCAATGATGACCCGAGTCTCCTCGCTGGAACACACGGACGAGCCATGCATGCCGAGTGTAAGAATCATCAAGGGAACATAATAGAAAAGAATCGACACAAGACATTCTCCTGATCTGATCGTCTCGGATGACCCTGGCCGAGCATCGGCCTCCGGTCGTGTTTGATTGGATCAATCACTCAATATGCAGTACAAGTGTATCGGCGGGAGGATTGATCGACAAGCGTCGATCCTTTTTGAATGACACAGAATCGCTCTCAATTCTGATGCGAGGAGGATGAGATTACGATTCCGCAAAGAAACCACCCAGAACGTAAAGTACTCCCTGCGATGTGCAACTCAGCGATGATACAATTTTCGAGGAAGCGACGATCGTCGAAGAATCGATTTACGCGAGCGTTTCTCAGGATCGGAGCAACTCATGGCTCGTATCCGATGGATTCGAGAAGACTCGGCGACTGGACCCATCGCGGACGCCTATGACGAATGGCAGCAGGCGAACCCGGGACGCCAGGAGATCCCGGCGATCCTGAAATGCTTTAGCCTGCGTCCGGATTTCTTTCGAGACGTGGTCGCCTTCTCTGAACGGCTCCACTTTACTGAGGGGCATCTAACGCGGCGGATCAAGGAAATGATTGCCACGTATGTCTCGGCGTTGAACCAATGCCCTTACTGAACGGGTTCGCATGCCTTCTTCCTGCAGTTGCAGGACTCCGATCCCACTGTCCATGAGCATTTGGCCAAAGCAGATCTCGACGGTGCGTCACTCCCCCGAGTCGAGTATGCACTGCTCCGGTTTGTCGAAACCATCACCAAACACGCCTATCGGGTGACGGACGAGCAGGTTGAGCAGCTCCGTTCCATGGGATGGACGGACGAGCAACTGGCGGAATGCGTCTACATCGCCGCGCTGTTCGCCTTCTTCAATCGTGTGGCCGATGCATTCGGGCTAGAAGATCCGAACTACTTCATGGCCCCTCCTCCGCGAGGTGGAGATCCCGTGCATGACGAATCCTTCTGAATGGATCGAGCGAGGTCTGACTCTGGAACCTTTTGGCGACCGGGCCTGGTTGGCCCGTTTTCCGACTGATGCGTGTGCAGCGGCCTGGGCTGAAGCGGTGCGCAATCGCTCCTGGCCGGGTGTGGTTGAGGTGGTGGCTGTGTACCGCTCTGTGGCAATTTTCGTGGACCCGTCGGTGATCGATCCCGGTCATCTCGAACTCTTACTCCGTTGTGTTCCCACAGCCGAGACCTCTCAAAGAGTCGGCCAACGATTTCGCGTACCGGTGTTGTACGATGGCGAAGATCTGGAAGCGATTTCGAAATGGATCGGACTTCCGATGGAGGAAATCATCGCCAATCACACCGCGGTCGAGTATTCGGTACGGGCCATTGGCTTTCTGCCCGGGTTTCCTTATCTGGGAGAGCTTTCCGAACCGCTGATTGGTTTGCCGAGACGAGCAACACCACGTACACAGGTTCCGGCTGGGGCAGTGGCAATCGCAGGCCAACAATCGTGCATTTACCCAGAAGCATCACCCGGAGGATGGCACTTGATCGGCCGGACACCCTTGATCATTGCCGATCTGTCGTGTGCGTTTTTCCCGATCGAAACGGGCGATCGTGTGCAATTCGATCCGATCAACCATCGTCAGTATCAGCAACTTTGGGGATGTCGGCTCGGCGAGTTCTAAAGAGTCTTTGACAGTTGGCCTGAAGATTATCAATTGATGATGTGTGTAAAAAGCTGTAATTTAGTTACTTCATGTTCGATTTCAGAAAGCCTCGGTGGTGAGCATGATGGATTTTGAGCCGCCTCGGATGATCGATCTGAACGCAGACCTTGGTGAAGGGTTTCCAGACGATGAGGCGTTGCTCGATCGGATCAGCTCGGCCTGTATCTCCTGTGGAGGCCATGCCGGAGGCCGATCGGTTTGCCTCGAAACGATCGAAATCGCAACACGCAAACGAGTGGTCATCGGAGCTCATCCGGGCTATCCCGATCGCGAAGGGTTTGGCCGTCGTGAGCGGATCGTTTCCGCGCGAGAGGTGACTCAGATGATCGAGGATCAGCTTTCGCAATTCGACGCATGGGCCGCTGAGATCGGCGCAATCACCCGGTTTGTCAAACCTCATGGAGCGCTCTACAATCAGGCCCAGCGCAGTTGGGAAATTGCGGAAGGTGTTGTGATGGCGGTTCTCAATCGGCGCCTACCCGTTCTAGGACTCCCCGGCAGTGTGCTTGAGCGTGAGGTCCTTCGGGCGGGTTTGATGTTTGTCCCTGAAGGATTCGCCGATCGCCGCTACCGGCCCGATGGTACCCTCGTACCCCGATCGGAATCAGGAGCCTTGATCGACGATCCCACCGAAGCCGAACGCCAGGCCCTTCTCCTGATCGATCGGGGGCTTCGAACACTCTGTCTGCACGGTGATGACCCAAGCGCGCTTGCCAAGGCCGATCGCTTGCGAGCGGCCTTCGTCCGCGACCGAATCGAGGTTCGGAGCTTTGTCGGAGAAAGTCGAGCGTGAGTGATTCTGAACTCATTGCTCAGTGTGCATTGACCATTCTTCGAGCCGGCGCAAACTCGACCGTGCAGGATTTGGGGCGATCCGGCTACCGATCACAGGGCGTTCCACACGCTGGGGCCTTCGATCGCTCTTCGCATGACCTTGCCAACGCCTTGCTGGGCAACGAACTCGAAGCGGCAACGATTGAACTGACCCTCCTTGGCGGAACCTTTCGCGCCGAAGTCCCGCTGGCATTGGCCCTTGCCGGTGCACCGATGCCCGTGGTGCGGCAACGGCCTGATGGCACCCGCGATCAGTTCGAGGTTCCCGTCGCTCTCGGGCTACAGCCTGGTGATTTCCTCGAACTCGGAGGGGTGGCTACGGGAGTCCGCACGTACCTCGCTGTCCGAGGAGGCTGGCAAACGCTTCAGGTTCTCGGTTCTCGATCAACCGAGCACCCGCTCCGGGCCGGCGATTGCTTGCCGGCAATTCCGAGCCGTTCGCCTGTCCGTCGGATCGATCCGTTGTTGCGCGATCCCATCAAACCCGAGGCGCCAATCCGGATAATGGCTGGTCCCGATCACGGGCTGATTCGCGATCCTTGCTGGCACCGACAGCCGTTTACGGTGGCCGGGGAAAGCAATCGGATGGGCCTTCGGCTGGATGGACCAGACGTGGAAGTGTCGATTCCCTCCGATCGCCTTTCGGTACCGGTCGCTCCTGGTACAGTACAGGTATCCGGGGGCCGATTGATCATCCTGGGCGTGGCCTGCGGCACGATGGGAGGCTATCCCATGGTCGCCCATGTTGCTTCGTGCGATTTCGATCGCCTGGCACAGGCGAGGCCCGGTCAGGTGATTCGTTTCGATCGGATCGACGTGCAAGAGGCCCGGCGTCTCGATCGAGCTGAGCGATTGCGTCGAGAACAACGACGACTCCGGGTCGTCACTCTGGCCCGAGACGGGCTGATCTGAGGGCTATTGGTTAGGTTCTCGTCCGGAGTGGGTCCCGACCGGTCGGGTGCGCACGTTCGAAGACGAAACCGATCTTGCCCAAACCACCGGAATCGATAAACTTCAGGACCGATCCAGTCTCCGGATGTCGGTCTTCGGAGGCCCCGGTCAAGGGGTGCTGGGCCGATTCTTTGCTCGTCTTGTAGCTCGGCAAGGATGCCACGATGCACACAGTGGCCCCGATCTGGCGCGTCGCGGCGCTGATGATTCCGCTGGCCTCACTGGTCGGTTGCGACTGGCTACCGGTTCGTCGCCGGATTGATCCGGCACTGTATCCGGTGCCAGGTCGACCCGACCCGGCCTTGATTCGAGGTCATCGAAACCTGTCGCCTGGCAACGCCTGGGAGAGGTCGAATCCGACTGCAATGGCCGGGATCGCCGACAATCGCCCATTGCCGCCGCTGCCTGATCTGGTTCCTGTGTCTCCGGATGAGTTATTCGGTCCCCCAGCACCGACTCCGATGCTAGACGCCGCCCTCGTTCGCGTGCAGACCATCGAAACCGCTGTCTTCGCACCCGAGGAACGCGTTTCGACCGAACTGAGCGACACAACGTTCGAGCAGGTCGATGCGGTCGGCGCTGACCACCTGCAGCAATCGATCGCCACGAATCCTCTCGAACGTGATGAACGGGAGGACACGCCCCCGATTGCGGCGCACGAGCCTGTTGAGGTTCCGCCTCTTTCTGACGGACTTCCCACGGATCTCGATCCGACAGAGACGATCGCGCTTCAAGCGGGTCTGCAGGACGCGATCGCGTTCGAGACAACGGAGCTGTCCCCAGGAAGGCAGACACCTGAAACCTCCCTCGATGAGCAAGGGGAGACTTTCCTGGGAGGTTTGCTCAGGGAAGCAAGCGATCAGAATGCCCAGAGAGAGCAAAAGGACGAGCTCCTCAATCAGCATCCTGCCGCAGAAACTCGCCGGCAGATCGATGACCCGAGCCTCTGGCAGACCGTCATGCATTTACTTGCCGAGTCGGAGACGTCGCCCGATGCAAGTCAATTCGTGGAGGGGAATTCGAAGAAGGTTGGCAGGGCGTTCAGGGTTGCCCGAATCGCCTTTTGTCAAGAAGTGCTCGGGTTCGACCGGATCAAACCCTTTGCGACTGAGTCATTTCAGTCGGGGCAAGAAATTCTCATCTATGCCGAGGTCGAAGGTGTCCATTACCTTCCCGAAGAGACTGGACACGTTTCTCAGCTATTCACAACACTGGAGATCCTTGGCGATCGTGACGCAACGCCACGCTGGAGCAATGACTTCCCCGTGGAGGATCGCTGCAGCCGGCCGCGCCACGATTACTTCGTCGGGTATCGTCTGGCCCTTCCCGAGTCGCTTACCCCGGGGCGATATCGTCTTCGGCTCGCTCAGCGCGACCTTCTCTCAGGTCATCAAGACGTTGCAGAAGCAGCGTTTGTTATTGTCTCGGAAGATGAATAACACGTCAGATGTCTCAACTCTGAAGCAGTCGAAGGGCGTTCCCTTGGGTGATGGCCCTGAGTGCATCGGCATCAAGTGTCGACTCCCGGAGCTTCAACACCGCCGACTCTGGCACGAACAACGGAGCATGCGTTCCGAACAGTATCCGATCAGAGCCGAGGTCTTCAATCAGGCGATCCGACGCCCCGACGCCTTCCATCGTTGCTATTTCGATCGAGATTGTGCCTGAACCAAGCACCCGCTTGGGAGTTAGGCCGAGCAACCGACCGGCATTGAGCAACATGAGTCGAAGCCTGGGCATCGTTGCGGAGAGAGAGATCACTGGTTCGAGGTGAACTGGGGTTAACTCCAGGCGGGGATGTTTGGTTCTCGGGTCCTCCATCTGAACGGCGATCTGAACGACGAGCGATCGAGCCGAAGCCGCCGTGAGCAGTTCGGCGACGACGGGATCGGAGAGCGCATAACCGTGAATATCCGGGTGAAGTCGGATACCCGGCATCCGGTGGACCTCATGGCAACGTCGAAGGTCCTCAGACCAGTCGGGAAGCGTGGGATTGATCGCTCCAATCGGAAGAAAGTAACCGTCGCCGGATCGCTCGCACACTTCCGCCAGCCGGATGTTCACCGCGGCCACGTCACGGTGGAACAGAGCATCGAGATGACCGGCCCAGGCCCGTTCGATTCCGAGTGATCGCAGGCGTCGGGCCAGAGAGCGAGGGTCGTCAAGCGGGAGGCGGCGGAACGGCCAGTGGCCAAGGGAGACGTTGGTGTCGATCACGGGATTCGCCCCTTGGCCATCAAGATCGGCCTCAGCAGTCGTCTCAGATTTCCGCCGAGGATGGATCGGCGGTCATCCTCGGTCAGCTCGGCTCCAAGCACCTTGGCTAGTTGCGAGGCAAAGCTTCGACCCCCGGCATCGCTTCCGTACAGAACGCGATGGGCGCCGAGCTCTCGTACGGCCATCTCGACGAATCCGGCAGTGGGATCAGAACCAGCAAGATCAATGGAAATGTTCGTATGATCGCGTACAATTCTGATTCCGCGTTCCCAGTCCCCTCCTGTGTGCCCGCAGACCAAGGGCGTACCGGGAAATCGTTTCGAAAGCGTGACCAGATCCTCGGGCGACGATTCCCCTGGCAAGTTTCCCTCGGCCTTGAGCCAGGTGTGCTGGAAGATCAAGCCGTCGAGTTCATGAGTGAGCTGGATGATCGGGTCGATCGTCGGATCGGAACATCGACGGGCCACCCAGAGCTTGATCCCGACCATTGGTCCGTCGCGGACACATCGCTTGATCTCGTCGAGACTTGCTTCGACATGAGACGGGCTGACATAGGCAAGTCCCAGTACGCGATCATTCCAATGAGCGAGCGCCTCAAGCACCTGGTCATTCTGGTGACGAAGATCGTCGGCAGAAGGGTCGGTGGCAAAGGGAAATCCCATAAAGATGAGAATACGCTCAATCCCCATCCGGTCGGCAAACGCGATTAACTGGGCCATTCGCTCGGTCGGTGTTTGTCCATCGACGCCGGAGAGATGGCAGTGCAGATCCCAGACGCGGTATGGGGACGAATCGAGTACCGTCGTTGCCTGATCCGTCGTAGTGCGCGATCGCATGAACGCGGCTCCCGTTGTCCGGGGTCAGAGGGTCTGAAGTCGGAGGAGGAAGGCAATCAGGTCGGCCATCTCGGGCGGGGCGATCTCCTTCTCTAGACCTTCGGGCATGAGTGATCGTCCAGTCGAGGAAAGCTCCTCGATGTCAAGTCGCAGCACTGTTTCCTGCTCGCCCCCAGCGCGGAGGAGGGTCAACGATGCAGCGGATTCCGACGCGATCAATCCAGAAGTGACGCGGCCATCACGCAACGCCACAAGGTACTCGATCGCATCAGGAGCCACTTCTCGATTCGGGTCGAGAATATGCGTGAGCAATTCATCCGGTGTCCTACGCGAGACGGAGACGAGATTCGGCCCAACCGGATGGCCGGTGTCTCCCAGACGGTGGCAGGTCGCACACGATCGATCGAAGACCGCTCGCCCTTGTGCTGCGTTTCCGGGTGTTTCGAGCGTGGCCAGGTAGCGGGCCAGGATGTCAGGATCCGGCCCACCTTGCGTACGACCAAAAAACCGGGCGGCCCGGTCGCGGATCGAGTCGTTCCGGTTTTTCAACAGAGCCGATCGGCTCGCCTGAGGAATCTGCCCAGCGGCGATCTGATTCGATTCGATTGCATCCACTAGCGCCTCGGCCCACGACGGCCGCGCGGACAGTGCCGAAAGAATCGCCGCTCTAACAGTCGGCGTTGCCGTGTTCCAACCAGAAAGCAGCAGGGGGGCCACGTCGGGTTCATTTCCGAAGCGGGCCAGCGTGGTTACGGCGGCGAGACGAACCTCGACCGGATGATCGGGGCCGATCAAGGGCGAGAGCCAGGCCGTTGTCTCCTCGAAGGGCCGATGAGCGAAGAACATGACCGCGAGGGCTCGGTCCTCCGGGGCCAGGTCACGATCGCCCACCGCTCGCCGAGCACGGGCAAGCCCTTGATCGAGCATGCGTGATGCCTCATCGGGCACATCGAGCTCAAATAAACTGGACCTGCGGCGGATCAGGCCATCTCCGAGCTTCATGGAGATGGGTGACGTTGCTGTTGGCTCAAGAACTGACGACCGAGCCAGTGCCTCCAGTGCCGCCACTGCCTCCTCATCGCTCGACCCGGCCCCGATGGCAAACGCGAGTGGATCAAGAATTGCGTGGAGATCTGATGCATCTCCCGGCCAGGGCTCGCGTAGCAAAGCATCGAAGACACCGATCGGATGAGCGCCGGCAGAAGCGAGGATTGCCGATTTCATCCACGGATCATTATGATCGCGGCGAGCGATCTGGGCGAGTATTGCCGGGACGGCCGGATCGTTGATTCCGCCCAGTGCAAGGGTTTGCCGGAATCGCACTCGAGCATCAGGTTGATCGCTCAGGTGAAGGAAAAAGGATTGCAGGCGTTCCGAATGCTCCAGTCGTGTTCCGGCGATGGACACGAGATGTTCACGAACTCGATTGGCGTCAACGTGTTCAATCTCAAATGCGGCGATCAGCAACGCATCGTCGAGCGCTCCCAGACCTTCGAGCGACCAGAGGGCATGAACTCGACCGAGTGTCGAGGAGCTGCGGAGCAACCGCGCTTTCAAGAGATCGATCGCGTCGGTGTCTTGCCGTTCGAAGATAAGGCGGTGGGCCGTTTCCCGATGCCAGGCGTTGGGGTGTTCGAGAAGCTGAACGAGTTCGGACGTGGATAACGCGCTCAGGTCCGGAGTCGGACGCGGGCGGAAGTCCTGAGGGACGAGCCGGTAGATGCGTCCTCGATCGTCTCCACTCCGTAGGTTGAGGCGTTCTCGAATGTCATCGGGAATCGACCAGGGATGCTCAATGGTTTCCCGATACATGTCGAGCACCAACAGCGACCCGTCGGGAGCATTGACGAAGTTCACGGGGCGAAACCAGGTATCGGTCGAGGCAACCCATTCGACCCCTTCCTCGGCACGATTCGCGGTGAAGGTCACGCCCATCGGTTGCACGGTCATGCGATGGATCAGGTTGTTGGCCACTTCACCCAAGATCAGGTTCCCCCGATACGAATCGGGAAACGCGTCGCCGCGGAGGGAGGTGATCCCACTGGAGGAGGTGAGGTAACCCGCTCCAACGAGCTCGCTCCGAGGCAATTCTTTCCCGATCTCGACCCACCGCCTGGCTCGCAATTCGCGCCAGGGCTCAGAAGGACTGATCCGGTGCATGATGATCGTATCCCCGGCCTCCGCGACATCGTGTAACGGGGATGGCAAGGGAAGCAACGGATTGCGGGCCAGGTCGCGGTCGGGCAAAACGACATGTTGCGCCGGGTTGCGGATGTTGCAGAGAAAGCGATTGCCCCAGTCGTCGAACGTATTCCCAAAGCGTGCCCCACCACTGATGGGTTCGAAGGAAAGAACACGGGGATCGAATCGATAATCGCTCCGAAGTAAGGGAATTGTCTCGGCTTCCCCCTCGGGCAGCTCCGCCCGGCGGATCTGCCCGCCGTTGCTGGAACCGGCACCGTAGATCCGGTGGTCGAGCCCCCAGATCAGGTTATTCATGACCGCTTGAATGTTGTATTTGCGAAATCCGGTGAAAATGCGTTCGCGAACGTCAGCTCGGTGGTCCCCGTTGGTGTCTTTCAGGTACCAAAGGTCGGGCGTGGCCGCGACGAAGATCCCCCCCTTCCAGGGTGCGATCCCAGTGGGCCATGAGAGTCCCTCGGCGAATAGGTGCGATTCGTCGAAGCATCCGTCACCGTCCTGGTCGATCAGGAGGCGCACTCGGCCGATCGGCGGATCGCCTGTGTTCTCCTGAAACGGTTGATCGTTCGCCTGTTCAACGTGCGGATAATCGGCCATCTCGGCGATGAAGAGCTTTCCCTGGGCATCGAACGCCCCCGCCACAGGATCGAGGACCATAGGCTCGGCCGCAAGCAGCTCCATGCGGTCGCCATTGGTCGTCTGAAACGACGTAATGGCCTCTTTCGGCTCCAGGGGTTCGAAGCGGGGAAGCGGTCCATCCTCTTGCGTCGGTTGATTCGCCCGCCCCTGAACGGCCGGATTGAGCAAACCGATCAGGATCAGACACAACCAGGTACGAGTCACCACGAACCCTTTCGGGGAACCAATGATGGTCAAGGCAAGTTGAAACATCGAAAGAAGCCTGGAATTGAATGCTTCAAGGCAAGTAACTGGCGTGCCTTCAAAGCGATTCGGATGAGGGACTGTCCGCGATTAATTGGCGAGGGGCTGGGTGCTTCTCAAATATGCGAACAGATCGCGCACTTGCTGGTCAGACAGGGGATCGAGGAGTCCGGCAGGCATGACCGATTGAGAAACCCCTTTGAACTCCTCGATCTCATCCCGAAGCAGGACCTCGTTCCGTCCGTCGGCCCCGCGAAGAACGACCACGCGATCGTCCTCGGCCACCAGAAAGCCAGTCACGAGCCGGCCGTCCAGCAAGAGGGCCAGATAGGTCTCGAATCCCTCCCGGATCTCGGCGCTCGGATCGGCCACGGCAACCAGCATCGACCGAAGGTCGTCGCGTTGATAGCTGGTGAGGATCGGCCCGACATCGCCCCCTTCATCGAACAGCGTATGGCACTTGCCGCAATGCTCGATGTACAGTGCCTTGCCCGCATAGGGGTTGCCGGTCCCCGAGGCCAGCGATCGCTCGAGCCGTTCGAGTTCCCCTTGGAATTGCTCGGACGACGGCACTCCAATGTCTCCCCAGACCTCCCGAACGGTCTTGGCCAGGTCGGGATCGTCGAGCAAGAGAATGGATCGAGCCGTCGATTCAGGAACGAGATCTTGATCAATCGTCCTCGATGCAATCGCATCAAGGAATTCAGAAGCGAAAGTGCGTCGGCCGGTCAGCACGGCCTGAGCGGCCGCTCGGGCCTCGGTCGGTAAGGTGTTGTGCAGTCGAATCGCGGTCTGGGCGATTTCTGGAGCGTCGAACGGTCTCAAGGCAGAAAACGCAGCGGTTCGAATCGCATCGGGGCCTTCGGCCGAGGCGATGGCCAGCAAGGTCGCCAATGCTCGACGGTCGCGGATCTCGCCCAGGGTTCGGATCAACTCTAGGCGGACGGCTTGGTCGGCGTCGGCGTCAGTGATGATTCGAAGGGCCTCGGCCACCGCGTGATCGTCTCCCTGGCGAACCCGGAGCGGCAGCGATCCGCCTCCTGAGGCCGCAATTGCCTGCACAAGCCGATCGGGCAAGACGGACAGCGATCGACCTTCGAACGCCGCTTCGAAGCCCCTCATCAGGCGTTCCGCGTGTTGCGAGTTCGGAGATCGTTCCAGCAAGATCGCACAGGCAATCAGATCGGCCCGCGACCCCGCCTGAGCGAAGCGGCGCATCAGGCGCTCGGTGATTGTTTGGGAGACGATCGTCTCGTCCCAAAGATCGGGGTCTTCGAACAGTGCGAGAACCGCGTCAGGGTCCTCGCCGATCTTCGTCTCAATCGCCCACCACAGCAAGAGCGGGAGGTGGGGATCGGTGGCGTCCTCGGCCCGCGTCAACAGGGCTCGAACGATCGGCAACGCCTGATTCGCCAGGAGGCGTCGGGCTGAGCAAGCAAGCTGACTGCGAACCTCGACATAAGGCTCCCGAGTCGCCAGAGCAGCAAGGGCATTGGCCAGTTCGTCACTGACCTCAAAATCGTCGCACATCAGGCGAACGGTCCAGGCTCGAACGTAGGGATCCGGGTGGTCGATCAGGGCGATCCCTGTGGCCTCGTCGAGGCCCCCGCACAGGTTCAACGCCCAGAGCAGTTCCAGCGACCGATCCTCTGCCACGCCCTCTCGCAACTGCGACCGAAGACCAGGGATCAAGGTCTCTTCCCTTCGATCGCCGAGCAGGCGCAACGCCTCGCGACGGAACCAGCGGTTCGGGTGATCGAGCAGGCCGATCAGTTCCTTTCCCGACAGTTCTGCGAGGTTGAACGGAACGCCTGGCTCGCCCTCGCCGGGGAACCGGCCGGGCGGGGCGTCGGCAGCGCGAAGGCGGTAGACCCGTCCGTTCGACTTGTCGACCCGGCCGGCGTAATGGCTGCTGTGGTCGATGCGCTGCTCATACATATCGGCAATGTAGAGCGCACCATCGGGACCCAACGAGATCGAGACGGGCCGGAACCAGGGGTCTTCGGTCGTCAGGGGGCGATCAAGATCTTTGGATTGGAAGGTCGAACCGTTGGGCGTGACGTCGCTCATCACGATCTGCCCCTGCAGCGGCTCGACTCCGAACAGCTTGCCCCGATAGGATTCCGGCAAGGCCCCCCCTTCCGCGAACACGAAATTGTGAGTGAAGCGGGGGACACTGTGATGCGCCATCGGCAGGAAGTAACCGAAGGTATACGGGTTTGAGAGCGACCCGTGCTTTGTGAACCCTTTCTGATAGTAGCCCCCCTGGACATAGTGGAAGCCTCTCGTGTCTCCGCCGTTGTGACCGGAGTAAACCCGACCGTGGGCGTCGATCTCGACCCCGTGGGTATTCCCTCCGCCTTCTGCAAAGATCTCGTAACGCCTGGTTTCGGGATGGTAGCGCCAGATGAGCTGGCCCATCGAGTGCACGATCGCTTCGTCCGGCTCTCCTGGACGTCGAATGCGTCCGGTGACGGTGCTCCCCTGGGCACCATACAGCCAGCCGTCGGGTCCCCAGCAGAGGTTGCTGGCGATGGAGTGGGTATCTTCCAGCCCGAAGCCTTCCAGGTGGACCTCCGGATCACCGTCGGGCAGGTCGTCGCCGTCTCGGTCGGGATAGAAGAGCAAATACGGGGGATTGAGCACCCAGACCCCTCCGCGTCCTCGGGCAATCGCGGTAGCGAGGTTCAGGTTGTCGAGGAAGACGGCGTGCTGGTCGTACTGGCCGTCGCCGTTTGTATCTTCGTGAATCGAGATGCGGTCGATTCCGGGCGTGCCAAGCGGAGGAGGCAAGGGTGTTCGGTCGTAAACGGTGCGCAGAAACTTGTCTCGGCTGACCATCGTCAGACCGGCCGGCTCGGGATACTGGCGATACTCGACCACCCACATGCGCCCTCGCTCGTCGAACGAAACCTGAAGCGGCTGCGCGATGATCGGATCGGCCACCGCCAGATCGACCGCCAGATCCTCGGCTACTGCGAAGGCTTCTCGGGCGGCTTCGGGAGTGAGAGGGGCCGTATCTCCCTTGCGAAGGCGGAGATAGGAGTCAAGATCCTCGAACCGATCGACGCGATCGTACAAAGCGTCGCGACTCAGGACCGGGCCGACCGCCCAGGAGGGATCATCGCCTGCCTGGTATTCCCAGGGGCCTTCCATCTTGATCGCCTCGCCCGCTTCGGCATCAAAGAGGGTGGGGGCGGCCACCGCAAAGTTGCTCCGGCCGTCGGAGTAGTAAACCCGAACGGCGATCACATTGACCTGACCGGGCTGAACCACTCCCTCAGGAATGCGATACCGGCCCGATTCCCCCAGGCCGCTCCGATAATTTGGTGGGAACGTTCCTGCCGCACCAACCTGCACGCCATTGACGAACGCCGCCCGGGCGTCGTCAACCGGCTCCACATGCAGTTCGAGCGATCGACCGTCCCAGTCGGCCGGAACCGAGACGGAGGCTCGATACCAGGCGAAGCCGTCTCGGCCCGAACTGGCACCCTCAGCCGGTCGCACGCGAGGCGGTTCCTTCCAGGTGTCGGGGATGGGGACGATTCGCCAATCCTCGGGTGCATCGGCCTGAGGAACCTGTCCTGCTTGCACCAGAGCGATCGCGGCCAGCACCATCATCGAAGGACCCGCAACCCACCCGAGAACTCCGTATCGTCTCTGCATCGCTGATCCATCCCCGCTCTGATCGTCTCGAGAGGCTGCCCAACGGTCTGGGCGATTCCTGGACGAGCCCTCATGTTGAACATTTGAGGGTAGGGGATGGAACGCTCCTTGAAAAGAGGCAGGCAACAGGCGGACGCCTGCTCCGATCGTCGACGCCTTGCGACCAGCCTGTCACGTTTTCCTTGGAACAAACGAAGAACCGGGCGTGTCCGATTGCCAACGGCAGTCGGACACGCCCGGTTTGTTGAACCACGCTCGAACGAGGTGTCAGCGAGGTTTCTGTCGCCGACGGTGCAAGGCAAACGAGCCACCCAGTCCCAGGACCGCCCAGACGGCGAAGGTTGTTGGCTCCGGAATGGGAACCTGAGGACTCGGACGCCCGCCACCCAGGATCGGTCCGGGAACCTCGGGAGTCGTGGGGGGAATGATGGGAACTTCAGGAGTCGTCGGAACCGTGACCGGCGGCATCGGCAGCGGGCTCTGGTTTCGCACCAGGCGATCCCGTTCGAGCGCAGGGCCGATGAACGGGTGATTCCGATCAAATCGCGTCGGATTCAGGTTTCGCCGCCATCGTAGATAATCGAGCGTGCTCGACTCCGCGAGTAAGCCGGAAACATCGGGGACGAGCAACACATCGAGGAATTGGGGGCGAGGAACGCGAGCCAATCCCTGTTCCAGGGCCCGGGCAAAAAACGCCTCCTGACGCTGGAATGCTTGTGAACTGAGAATCGAGTTTTGCCGAAGCTGCACGGATTGAGCCCGAGCAGCGAGCGCATCTGCCCGCAGCGTTCCAGCGTAGGGCGTCAGCAGGGCCTGTTGGGCTCCCAACTGTGCCGCGACCGCCTGAGCACGGTCCGAGATCGGACCGGCTTGAGAAAGCGTCGGGGCCAGGGCCAGGGTCAGTGTGGCGAGCAGCACCAGCCGACCGAGGCGGGGCGACCAATTTCGCCACCTAAATCTTCTGCGAGTCGTGTCCATGACGAACCCACCAGTCTGGCTCCGGTCCAGTACGAATGACGGTCGAGCACTATGCCAGATTTTCTTTCCGGCACAATGGGAATATCGGAGGTCGGGCCGCCAGGCTTGAAGTGATCGATCGGGTTGTTTTGGTTGGAAAGAACTTTTCCTGGATTCCGTCAACCCCAATTCTGCGATCGCCTGATTCAGGACGCAGAAAGACCCATGCCATCCTTGACCTCGGGGATGGCACGGGCCTTATCGGGAAACCCAATGGTGAACCAGATTCAGACCTCACGGTCCATCAGTACATTCAGCGTCCAGAACCGACTGAGGAACCGCGAGTTCTGGCGTTCTTGATCCTGCTCGATCGGTTTCTCCTGACTCAGGAGGGAGCGCAACCCCGCATCGACGTGCTGAGCAATCCTGGCCCTGGACGACTGAGGGCTTGAAGCAACGGACTCACTGGCCGTCGACAACGTCGATCGCGCGGCCATACCCTCTCCTCCAGGTGGGATTGGGTCGACTCGGATCATGACTGGAGTTTGACTGCGCGATCGGACGGATGCGGACCGGACCGGGGCCGGATCACTTGAGGCCGTCGATCGGGCACTCGCCTGACCGAAGGTTCGGTGAGACTGGGCCGAAAGGAAGGCGGACGAGGACGGGGGTAACGGTACCATCCCCGGAGCGCCGAAGGGCCGTTTGATGCTCGATCTGCTGTCGGAGAGCAACACGGCGAACCGGCTGTAGCCATCGGCAGGGCTGAAGCCGTGGACGGCGAAATCGGTTTTTCCATCTCCGGAGAAGTCAGCCGCGATCGGCAGATCATCGAACCCGCCAAATCCTTGCGTAACTGCGGGTGCTCCACTCGACGGTAAGATCGCGAATCGGCTGAAGCCGTTGTTGGGACTGAAGCCGTGGACGGCCAGGTCCGTCTTGCCGTCGCCGTCGAAGTCCCCCGCGACCGGGACGTCAAGGCGTCCCCCAAATCCCCGGTTCATCACACCCCCGTTGGAGAGGATGACGGCGAACCGGCTGAACCCCTCGTTGGGGCTGTATCCATAGACGCCGATGTCGGTGGTGCCGTCGCCATCGTAGTCACCGACGACCGGCAGGTCGTCTCGCCCTCCGAACGGCTGGTTGATCACGCCACCGTTGGAGAGGATGACGGCGAACCGGCTGAACCCCTCGTTGGGGCTGTATCCATAGACGCCGATGTCGGTGGTGCCGTCGCCATCGTAGTCACCGACGACCGGCAGATCGTCTCGCCCGCCGAACGGTTGGTTGATCACGCCACCTCCCGAGAGCAAGATCGCGACGCGGCTGTATCCATCGTTCGGGCTGTAGCCGTAAACTCCGAAGTCAAGCACGCCATCACCATCGAAGTCACCGATGACCGGCAGGTCATCACGCCCGCCGAACGGCAACGCAAAGGTCCCACCGGTTGACAGTGCAATGGTGAATTGTGGAATTCCTTCGGGGTTCAACCCGTAGACGCCGAAGTCGCTCTTGCCGTCACCGTCGAAGTCGCCCGGCCTTGCATTTCGGACGGGCAAGGGAAGGGGGCCGGGTAAGGGAGGGGGGACATTGATGATCTGAGATGGGTTTCGCTGGGTTCTTGGGAACACAATCCGGATCACGTCGGGGATGTCAGGACTCGCCAACCCAAAGAAGGAAAGGAACCCTCCGACCACGTCGCGGATAATACTGACCGCGGGAAGCTTGAGCTCCAGCCCGAACTCATTGCCGTTGTCATAAATCCTCAGCCCTACGTCCAGAACATACGGACCGAGGAGCAATTCCCCGAGTACCGAGCCGTCATAAGTTAATCGTCCGCCGCGAACCCCGACCATGATGTTCGTCGTGATCCGACCGCCAAAGTCCTTGCCGGCAATCTCGGTGCTGACTTCCGCAACAAGGTTTGCTCGGAAGGAAACCTTGCCCCCTTGATTTGAAAAGGTGACGTTGGCGTTACCTTTTAGGATGCCCGCGAGGTTGACATTGGCTTTCCCCGTGAACACAAAGTCACCACTTGTTTTGATTTCACCAGACAAATTGACCCCAGCACCCAGCACATTGGCCTGAGCCGATGCCCGAACCCCAGAGAATCCGGGAAGATTTTGGACCGTCAACCGACTCGCGGACAACCGGTAACCGAGCACTGTCATGTTCGTGTCGAATTGCAATCGAAAGGTGCCGTCACGCTTGATGAACCCGTCCCCAACGACTCGATTCATCGGAACGAATTTCTCGAGAAACGTGTCCTCGAACGGGTTTGACGATCCTGCCCGAACGAAGAAGCCGTCCTCGCTCGGGTCGTATATCAACGAGCCTTCACCAATCGGAATGGTCAGATCGACGAGACTCCCCCTATCCGAGCCGCTTCCCGAACCTGATCCACCACCCTGTGAATTCCCTGAGGAATTGTCGCCGAACTTCAGGCCAAGCCGGATCTCGGCGTTCACGCCGATCGCCAGATCACCCAGCGCTGCAACTGTGGACGATCCGAACACACCTGGATCAAATCCCGCGGAGGCGAACCGGGAGGGATCGTCGAAGACTCCACCGAGTAATCGGTTGTCGTCGTTGGCATCAAAGTCGATCACCACCTCTCCGTTGACACTGATGGGAGTGCCGACAAGCCTCGTGAGGTCGACTTCAGCTTGAAGATAGATATGTCCGAACATTGTCCCGTTGTAGGCCGTCGGCTTTGCGAACGGCGTGTAGGGAATATTCCCGTTGAGCGAGCCGGCCAGTGCGAATTCGCCAAGGGCCGTGGGAATCCCTCGGACTCCCGCGTAAAGGAAGACATCCGAAGGGTCGGTGACGATCGACCAGCCATAGCCGAGGCTCGCCTTCGCCTCGATTCCGCCAAAGTTCGCCGACAGCCCCTGGCTCTCGTGGAAAAACAGGTAGGGGATGTTCGCGTTGACCGGTGCGTTGGTTTCCTGCACCAGTTCGTCCCGACCAAGCTTCAACCCGTAAGTCTTTCGGTTCCCGGTCACCGAACCAAACGCCGAGTCGAGCCGGAAACCGAGTGCCTCCGTCAACGGCTTCGCCAGCGCGATCGGACCGAGCTGTGCCGTCCAGTCGATCTCGTCAATCTCGCCGAAATGCGCACCCCAGCGGTTCGGGACCGTCGTGACCGAGAAGCTCATCCCCGGAGGAATCGGGATCGGAATCTCCCCGGCGGCCGATCTCAGGAAGACGAGCCCTTCCGATTCATATCGGGACGAGACCCCCTCGTCGCTGGTCTCGATCGTCTGAGTCCAGTCGCCTCGGAGGCCGAATCCAGCACCGATCGGCCCGGCGAACTGGAGCACATCGCCTTGCAAGCTCACAAAGAGATGGTTCGTTGCGGGAGAATTCAGAAATCCTCGCTCCGAGATCCCATCATTCAGGCCGATCACTCGGAGCCCGAGCGAATATTCATGACCCTCCCGCCCGAGGCCCGAGACGTCAGCCAATTCGACGTAATAGGCTCCGGTCTGCTCGATCTGATGCACGATCGACAACGCGTTCTGAAACGCAACATTGGCACTTCCCGGTCCTGAAGACTTCTCCACCGTGTTCCGAAACGGGTTATGCTTGACCTGGAACGACTCGCTCGTGACCTCAGCGCCTGAACCATTCAGCAATCGCAGGCGGTACGTGCCGATGTCTCTGTCATTCGTATTGTAATCATTGAGTGAGGCAACAAAGACCTCGCCGGTCTTCAAATCGACCCTTACGACGTCTACGTCCTTCACCCGGCTCAGTGAGCCATCCACGTCGGTCACCATCATCCGAGACAGAGGAATGGTCGGAGCCCCCTGTCGACTCGAGGGCCAGTCAACGTTCGCCGGTTCATCAATGATGTCGAAACGAATCAACCCGGCATTGGCGTCGAGCATCACCCGCGGTTCCAGGCCCTCCAGGCGGAAGTCGCTGCGTCGCGTGCGCAATGCCTTCGGAGACCTTACCGAGACCTGTGATCGGAGGCCTGGGAGGATTCGATGGAGAAGACTCATGCGCCTGGTCCCTCGGTTCGAGAGGAAGATTCGAGTTTGCGTTCGATCTCCCTGGCGAGGAATCCCGAACATTCCCTTACACTTTTTTTGAACTTTCCCCTCAGGTTGAACACTCGCCCCCCATCACCACGTCAGGTTCATGACAGCATGGAAATCACGTCGGAGACCATCACCACGTTGCTTGCCCGCATCGAATCGGGCGACAACGAGGCGCGCGATGCCCTCCTGACGGTCGCCTATGACGAGTTGAAAAGTCTCGCCACCGACCTGATGCGGGGCGAACGGCCGGGACATACGCTCCAACCGACCGCTCTTGTCCACGAAGCAATGCTCCGGGTGCAGCACCATCGCCAGATTGGCCAGGGGAGGGGCCGGTCGTACTTCTTTGCCGTGATGGCCGGGGCGATGCGCCGCGTGCTCGTTGATCATGCCCGAGCCCGCCAGGCTGCTCGACGAGGTGGGTCCGATCCGAAACGGGTTCCCCTCGATGCGATTGTCGATGCCGTCGAGCTTGATCAACATCTCGACCTCATCGACCTGGACGACGCCCTCCAACGTCTCTCCTCCTGGAACGCTCGACAGGCTGAGGTCGTCACCCTTCGCTACTTCGGCGGCTGGACCATTCCAGAAATTGCCAATCATTTGCGTTGTTCGGTTTCCCTGATCGAGAAGGACTGGCGTCTTGCTCGCGCCTGGCTCGCTCGACAACTGGGCGATGGTGAATTATGAATCCCTCCGTGTGGAATCGGGTCGATCAGCTCTTCGCAGCGGCCCTCGAACGGCCCGCATCGGAACGGTTGTCGTTCCTTCGAGACTCCTGCGGCGACGACTCGACCCTGCTTCGCGAGGTCGAAGCCTTGCTCAAGGCTGATGCCCTGGCTCACGATCGCGAGTTCCTCGGGAAACCGCTCGGATCGGAGTTCGACACATCGAGGCCTGATTCAGATGAGGATGATTCCCTCATCGGGCAGCAGATCGGCCCTTACGCGATCGAGGCCTTGATCGGTCGCGGAGGGATGGGCAGCGTCTATCGGGCCGTCCGCCAAGAGGAGTTCACTCAGGTCGTCGCCATCAAGCTCATCAAGAGAGGGATGGACACCGACGAGATCCTCCGCCGCTTCCGCAATGAGTTACACGTGCAGGCAGCCCTCGGTCAACATCCCAACATCGCCGCAATCCTGGATGCCGGAACAACACCCGACCATCGCCCTTTCCTCGTCATGGAGTGGATTGAGGGACTCCCGGTCGATACGTATTGCGAGCGACAGAAGCTCGACATCCCAGAACGGTTGCACCTTTTCCGATCCATCTGCGAGGCCGTACAGTTCGCGCACTCGGTCGCGGTGATTCACCGGGATCTCAAACCGAGCAATATTCTGGTGACTCCCTCAGGCGTTCCCAAGCTGATCGACTTTGGGATTGCCAAGTGGCTAAATGACGATTCGGGACATGCCTCTGATCCCTCGACCATGCCCGAACAACGGATCCTGACGCCGCAGTACGCCAGCCCCGAACAGATTGAAGGTCGACCGCTCTCGACCGCGACCGACGTCTATTCTCTCGGGGTCGTGCTGTTCGAATTGCTCACCGGAGAAAGACCCTATCGGCTCACAACCGGGAGAATCGATGAACTGATCCAGGCCGTTTGCAAGCAGCCTCCTCCCCGCCCAAGTACCGTCGTGACTCAACGGCAGCATCAGCCGAAGACCTCGGCCTCAGCGGAGGAACTCCCGAGCACCAATCCGCTTCCCTCCGAGTCATCTCCCCTGAAGCGAAAGCTCGCTCGGCAACTCTCGGGAGATCTCGACAACATCGTCTTGATGGCACTCCGAAAGGAACCGGAACGACGCTATCCTTCCGTCGAGCGGTTTTCGAGAGACATTGAGCGACACCTCAAAGGGATTCCGGTCGAGGCAAGGCCCGCCACGCTGGTCTACCGACTGAATCGCTTCGTTCGGAGAAATCGGGTGGCCGTCGGTCTTGCGGTCGTAATGCTCATGCTCCTCATCGGAGGGATTGTCGGCACGACGGTCGGAATGCTTCGCGCCCGAGCGTCCGAAGCGATGGCCCTCCGTAACGAAGATCGGGCCCGCCGGGCGGTTGAGGAGTTACTCGTCCGGGTCACCGAAAATCAGCTCTTGAATGCTCCCGGACTTCAGGACCTCCGTCGAGAATTACTCGAATCAGCTCTGCAATATTATGAAGAATTCCTGGAAGATTCAAGTGATAAGCCCGCACTTCGGGTCAACCTCGCATCCACGTATCATCGGATCGCCGAAATTAACGAACTCATCGGCCGCAATGAGGAGGCTCTGGAGGCCAATCACCAGGCGCTTGCGATCCTGGAAGAACTGATCCGCTCCGAACCCGCAGAACATCCGGAGTCCGTCAACCGCCGGATTGAATACTTACATGACCACGCGACCGTCTTGAATAGCCTCGGCCTGATCGAGCGTCGGATCGGCCGGACCCAGAGTGCCCTTTCCAACTTCGAGCGATCTCGAGAGAGCGCCAAGCGAGTGTCAGCAGCCCGACCGGACCAGTCCTTTTACCAGGAGGCCCTGGCCAACGTGGTCAATAATCTTGGCTTGGTGCTTGTCGAGGTTGGCCGTCTAGAGGAGGCGATCGACTGCCACAGTGAGGCAATCCGATTCCAGCGATCGCTCGTCGAGGAACAGCCTGACGATTTGGATCGTCAGGCACAACTCGCCGATATGCTCACAGTTTCAAGTCGACCGACATTCATGCTTGGCAACGATGAAGGCGCGCTCGATGTGTTGGAACAAAGTCTCTCCCTCTACGAAGCCATTCGAGCGAGAGATTCGAGAAACATGCTGGATGCGAATCGTTATTCCCAGGCTCTTTCCCAGTACGCAGTTATTCAAATGTATCAGGGCAATTCGATTGAGGCAAGGAACGCAACCGGTCGGGCGATTGACTTGCTCGAACCGCTTGTGGAATCAAATCCCAAAGTTCCCGACTATCAGTCGGACTTGCTCTATCTTTCCAATCTGGCCTGCGAGCTCGATCGACGCGAAGGACGGATTGAGGAGGCGTTCGCGTCCGCTCGGGTCGCCGAGGAACTTGCTCAATCGCTTAGAGAATCTTATCCGGACGTGATCGAATATGTTTCTTATGCGTCAAAGAGCATGAACAACCTCGGACGCCTCTTCGAGGATCAAGGGAACCGAGGTAAGGCACTCGAATATTATGATCGAGCAATTTCACTGCTGGATCAAATTGCTCAGGCCGATCCGATTCATAATTACAACCTTGCCTGCAATGCTGCGTTGGCTGCCCAGGTGGTCGGCAGCGATCCTGAACAGCTCACCCGGGAAGATGACGAGACCCGTCGGCTGCGGAACGACCGGGCCATGAACGCACTTGTGCGGGCGGTCGATGCGGGTTATGTCCGCATGGAGAACCTGGAGCACGATTCCGACTTGGATGGACTTCGTCACCGCCCCGACTTTCAGCAACTGCTTGAGAGCCTCGATTGACCCGAGGTTCTTCCGCTCCAGCCTTCCCCGAGAGGCCGGTTCGATTGCAAGGGGCCGAGGCAGGCGGGTATCGTGAGGATCGAAGGGGGATCGGGCCACCCGTCCGGGTGATGCCAGCCTGCTCCCCGAATCGTCAATCGCTTCGAGCCTTCCGAGGTCACACGATGCCCACGGCCACTGCACCCGAATTGACCTGCCCGACCCGCACCCAGATGTTTATTGACGGCAAATGGTGCGATGCCGTCGAGGGCGGCCGCTTGGCCGTGATCAACCCGGCCGACGAATCAACGATCGCCGAGGTCGCATTCGGCGGTCGTGCCGATGCCGAGCGTGCCATTGACGCCGCCGCCAAGGCCCTCCCCGCCTGGCGCGCGAAGACCTCCTACGAGCGTGCCGAGTTCCTGAACAAGACGGCGAATTTGCTCCGTCAGCGAGCCGACGTCATTGCTCGGGCTCTGACGCTCGAACAGGGGAAGCCTGTTCCCGAGGCCCGTGCCGAGGTCCTCCATACCGCCGCCACCTTCGACTGGTTCGCCGAGGAAGGCAAGCGGGCCTACGGCCGGATCATTCCTCCGACGATGAGCAACAAGCGGCATTTTGCCATCTCACACCCGGTCGGCGTGGTCGGGACGATTACCCCCTGGAACTTTCCGCTTACCCTCCCAAGCCGGAAACTCGCCCCTGCGCTCGCCGCGGGTTGCACCGTCGTTTCTCGTCCTGCCGATCAAACGCCACTCTGCGTGATCGCCCTGTTCGAGATTCTGGAAGAAGTCGGCCTCCCTCCTGGTGTTGCAAATCTGGTCATGGGTGATGCGCCGACCATTGCTGATGCCTACTTCGCCCGTCCCGAGATTGGCAAGGTCAGTTTTACCGGCTCGACCCGAGTTGGGAAGGAACTGATCCGCAAGTCGGCCGATGGTGTCAAGCGGCTCAGCCTCGAACTGGGCGGTCACGCGCCACTCATCGTTTTCGAGGATGCTGACGTCGAACAGGTGGCCAAGGCTGCCGTGCTCGGCAAGTTCCGCAACAACGGGCAGGTCTGCATCGCTCCCTCGCGGTTTTATATCCACGAGAAGCTTGCGAATCAGTTCACCGAGGTGGCCGTCGAGGAGACGAAGCGCCTGAAGCTCGGGCCGGGCTGGGAAGACGGGGTCACCGTCGGACCGATGTTCGCCGAACAGGGGCTTGCCAAGGCGGTCGAGTTGATCAACGACGCGAAGGCCCGAGGCGCCTCCGTTCTGGCCGGTGGTGGCAAGTCGAGCCGCTTCGACAAGGGGTACTTCTGCGAGCCGACCATTCTGCAAAATGTCGATGGCTCGATGCGTCTCATGACTGAGGAACCCTTCTCCCCCGTGATGCCTCTGGTCGACTTTTCAAATGTTGATGAGGTGATCAAAGCCGCAAATGACACCCCTTATGGCCTGGCCGCCTACGTCTTCACCAACGATCTGACCATTGCCACCCGGATGGCCGAAGGGCTCGAAGCCGGAATCATCGGCATCAACGACCCCGTTCCCGCCACTCCGCAGGCTCCCTTCGGTGGGATGAAGCAATCGGGCCTCGGTCGCGAACTGGGCATTGAGGGGCTCGAATCGTACCTCGAAACCAAGTCCGTCTCGATCGGTCTCCGCAGCTGATTCGGAACTCTCGGGGCCGGCCTCGCGCCGGTCCCGATGGGGGTTAGGCTCAACATCGATGTCGCGGTGGCCGGCGCTCGGTGCTTGCCGGGTGTTCGCGAGGGCGAGATGAGCGTCTTCGCGTCATCCTGATCCATCTCATGACCCGCCGGGCTTGCTCAATTCGTAGAGAACGATGCCTGCGGCGACGGAGACATTCAGCGACTCGGCCCCCGCTCGCATCGGAATGGTAATGCGCTGGTCACAACGGGCGACCCATTCAGGATCGAGGCCGTGGGCCTCGGATCCCATGACGATTGCCAATCGATCGGGACGTGCAAACGAGTCAAGCGGCTCCGCATCGGAGTCGGTCACTGTCGCCACAAGCTGAAGACCGAATGCACGCTGCCAGGCGATGAGCCGATCGGCGAGGTCGTCGAGAACGATGACTGGAAGGTCGAGAACCGTCCCCATCGAGACCCGCAAGACTCTCCTGGAAAGCGGATCGGGGCAGGTTGGGCCGACCAGTACGGCATCGACACCAAACACATCGGCTGTTCGGACGATCGTTCCCAGGTTCTCCGGATTCTGAACGACAGGGCAAACGACAATTGTCAATGTTTTTGCGGCGTGGTTGACGATCGATCCGGGATCAATCGGTGGCAATCGGAACCCGACCGCCATCGCCCCTTGATGGAAATTGAACCCGACCAGAGTACTGATTTTCTGATGATCGACCACGAAGGCAGGGACGTCCTTGGGAATCCTCGGCCCAATCCGTTCGGCGTGGCGATCGGAGAGTAATACCGACTCCATGGGATACCGGCTGTCACGCAGTTGTTCGACGAGCTTTTCCCCCTCGACGACGAACTGAGGGAGATACCTCGTCTCGTTCGTCGCCTTCAGGTGGCGATAAGAGATCAGGCGAGGATCGTCCAGGTCATCAAGGGGGATCAAGGGCATCGGTCGTGGGCCGTTTCCCGAAGGACAAACACTCCGAAGGCTGGAAAGGCTCAGAAGTTCGTTTCCGACTTCCACCAGTCTGGGCCGTCTCCCAGGATCGAAGCGTTCAACTCAAGCAATTGCTCGGTCATTTGCTGGAATCGCTCTGGTTCCTGAGCCGAAAGGTCGGTTGTTTCCTCCGGATCCTCCGCGAGATTGAACAGGAGGAACCGGGTCAGATCAACATTCCCCACGATCTTCCAGTCACCGACCCGCATGGCGACCCGACTGTCGGGGCTGGAAATATGGGTCCTCCAGTAGAGCGGGATCGGTCGCTCGACCGATTTGCCCCCAAAGGCCGGCACCATGCTCACACCATCAATCACCCGATCTCCGGGCAGGGGGATGCCGACGATCTCGCAGATCGTGCTGAAGATGTCGGAGCCGACGACCGGAACGTCGCTCACCGTCCCCGGCTCGATCTTGCCGGGCCATCGAACGATCCCGGGAACCCGGATACCCCCTTCAAAATCGTCTCGCTTCCGACCCCGAAGGCCCCCTGTCGAACCTTGATTCCGGTTGCGTTGCGAGTTGGGATTGGCCGGATCGCCGAAGCCGTCCCCCTCGGGACCGTTGTCGGCGGTGAAGAAGACGATCGTTGAATCAGTCAACCCCTGACGGTCGAGTTCCGCCATGACCATCCCAAAGGCATGATCAAGCTGTGTCACGTTGCCGTGATGTTGCAGAACTCCGGGATCATCGGTCTGATCTTCGTAACGCGCCATGAAGCGCGGGTCAGACTCGATTGGCAGGTGAGGCTCATGCGTCCAGACCTGAAGGTAGAACGGTGCATCAGGATTGCGATGCTCGCGGAGCCACTCGATTCCCTCTTCTGCCACCAGGATTGCCGAGAACCCTTCCATCGGCCCGACAGGTTCGCCATTTCGGACGAAGTTCACGGGGTCCTTGTGCGTGGGCGCGGCATTGTTCTGGGTGGCGAACCAGTAGTCGAAGCCGTGGTCGTTCGGCTGGGGTTGTTCCGGCGCGTTGAACATCCCATTCAGATGCCACTTTCCCACGTGGGCGGTGTCGTACCCTCGCTCCTTGAGCAAGCGGGCGATTGTGATTTCCGAAGGACGGAGATGTACCGGGTGCCCTTCCGGAATCCAGCGGAACACGCCGTTGCGATACGGTGTCCGCCCCGTCAGGATCGCTGACCGGGACGGAGAGCAGACTCCGCAAGCTGCGTAGCACTGCGTGAACCGAACCCCTTGCTCGGCAAATTGGTCGAGATTCGGCGTCTCGATCATCGGATGACCGTAGCAGCCAAGGTCCCCCCAGCCGAGGTCGTCGGCCAGGAAGACCACGATGTTGGGAGGACGTTCGTCTTGGCCCACAGCCGGAGTCGCCGTAACGAAAACGCTGAGCAGGAGGGCCATCGAGAGGATTCTGTGCGTCATGGAGACTCTCCTCAGGGGGTGTCGCGACGGACACTGACAAAATAGGCCCCCCGCGATCCTTCGGGGCCTTCGAACCACGTTTGCAATCCTGCCGGGCCGGCGTCCAACTCGACGCGGAAGGTGATGGCCACGTCGTCCGGTCCGACCGGCTGAGTGACCTCAAGCCCGCCAATCGCCAGTCTCGCATCGTGGGCGAGAGGTCCAGGACCGTCGTTAATGGGTCTTGGCTCTCGTGCCGGCCATCGGCGTAGCTCAATCGTGTAAACACCCTTGCGATCAACCTCGACGTTCCAGAGGCCGTTCCGAACCAGGCCCGTGCGGATCATTGATTGATTCCAGGGCGGATCCTGATCCGAGCCGGACCAGTCGTGGCAGGTGAGTCGGGCCGGGTTCTCCTCCTCCGAGCCAACGACAATTCGAGCGATCCGATCGTGGGTCCGGGAAACATCGTCCCACCAACGATCGTAGATGGCTCGCAGTTCCGCGACCGTCTCGGGGTGTTCGGCGGCCTGATCCTGGGTCTGGCCGGGATCCTCACCAATCGCGTAGAGCTCGGATCCGTTCACGAGTCTCCATGCTTCGGTCATGACCGCACACTGCCGATACTTCTGCGGCACGTCAATCCGTTGCGATTCGACCACAAGGACCCGATCGGGCCAGTCGATCGCCTCGCCGCGGAGTAGGGGGGCCAGGCTCCTCCCATCAAAGGCGATCTCATCGGGATGATCGAGGTCGCACAGTTCGATCAGCGTCGGCAAGAGATCCAGATGGGCGGCGAGTTGCTCAACGTCGCGCCCCCCTTCGATTCCGCCCCCTGGCCATCGCACAAAGCAAGGGACCCGGTGGCCACCCTCGTACGGGCTGCCTTTCTGGCCTCGCATTCCCGCGTTGTAGCCGAGATCCCCTCGCACCCCGGCCGCGGTGCCGTTATCGGTCATGAAGATCACGATCGTGTTCTCGGTCAGGCCGCGCGCATCCATCGCCGCGAGCAACTGGCCTAGGTTTTCATCAATGTTGGTGATCATTCCGTAGAAGGCCGCGTTGGGGACGTTCGGATCCCCGGCATATTGCTCCTCATAACGCTTGGGGACCAAATACGGCCCGTGCGGCGCATTGGTGGCGAGGTAACAGAAGAACGGCTGCCCCGCCTCACTCTGCTCGGTGATGAACCCCAGAGCAGCCTCGAACCAGACGTCGGTACAATACCCGAAGGTCGGTCTCGGATTCCCGTTCTCAAAGTAAACATCATCAAAGTAGTCGTTTCCCCACGAATCCGGGGTCTGCCCGACGCCCCCGCCCCCATGAATCAACGAATGGGAGAACCCGAAGTCCTGCGGGCGAGAGGGGTAATTGTCTCCCAGGTGCCACTTGCCGAAGATCCCAGTCGCGTAACCGGAGCGAGCGAAGACCTCGGCCATCGTCGTCTCGGCTCGATGAAGAATGGACCGCCCCCGGATGGTATGCCAGACCCCGACCCGCCCCGAGTATCTGCCGGTCATCAGGGCCGATCGTGTGGGAGAGCAAGTGGGATCAACATGAAAATCGGTTAGGCGAACACTCTCCGCATGCAAGGCGTCGAGATTCGGAGTCTGGATCATAGGATTGCCGTGACAGGCCAGGTCGCCATAACCCTGGTCATCGGTCATGATGAGCAGGACATTCGGACGTTGAGCGCCCTCCGTCTCCTGCCCCTGGCTTGTTGATTCAAAGGCAAGAAAGGTCGTCAGCACGACCCCGAGCCTCGTCCACCCGATTCCTCGCAAACGATTCCGTCCGATCCGATCCATCATGCTTGCTCCGGTCCGATTGCGTCCGGGCCCCTCGACGTGAAGACGGACGACCTCGTGGAGTCCCGCCCCGGGCGGAGTATAATGGGCAATCACCGAGGCCGTCCACCGGCCAACGTTCGGAGCGAGTCATCGCCGACTGAACTTCTCTTTTCCTCCGCGAATTCAACACCCCCCGCGAGACGAGCACCATGAGAGCGACCGCCGTGATCTGGTCCGTGATGGCCCTGGCGACGTTGGCGTCGCCGCTGGTTCCCATCCCTCAAGCCATCGCCGAAGCTGAAGCCCCGGAGCGTCTCTCGCTCGAAAAGGGGGACCGGATCATTATGATCGGGAATACCCTGGCCGAACGGATGCAGTACTTCGGCCACTGGGAAACCCTGCTCCACAGCCGCTTCCCCGAACTGGAGCTGGTGGTCCGGAACCTCGGCTGGTCGGCCGATGAGTTGACCTTGCGCCCTCGGTCGCAGGACTTCCAGGACCACGGCCATACGCTTCACGACCACGAGCCCGACGTCGTGATCGCCGCCTTCGGCTTCAATGAGTCCTTCGCCGGTCCTGAGGGTCTGGACGGCTTCCGCCGCGACCTGGAAGCGTTCATCGATGAGACGACCTCCACCGCCTACAATGGCGAGGCGCCGCCGACGCTCGTGCTGCTCTCCCCGATTGCTCACGAGGACCTCGACACGCGAACCCTCCCCGACGGCTCGACCAACAACGAGAACCTCGCCCTCTATACCGAGGCAATGGCCGACATTGCCCAGGCCAAGGGGGTCCTGTTCATCGACCTCTTCCACCCAACTCACGAGCAATTTGAGGCGGACGATGAGCCCTGGACCTTCAACGGTGTCCACCTGACCGACGACGGCTATCGTAAGCTCGCCCCAATCCTCGACGAGTCCCTCTTCGGCCCCCGCCCAGGCCCTGACTCGATCGCAGCCGATCTGGACGCACTGCGCGCCGAGGTTCTGGAGAAGAACAAGCAGTTCTTTTATGATCATCGCGCGGTCAACGGATTTTATATCTACGGCGGCCGCAAAGAGCCCTTCGGCGTGGTCAATTTCCCGGCTGAATTCGCAAAGCTTCGCAAGATGATCGCCGTCAGAGACGGTCGCATCTGGCAAGTCGCCCGTGGCAACTACGTGTCCGACACGATCGACGATTCCGGAACCGGGGAGTTCGTCGAGATCGAGAGCAACGTCCAGGGGCCCATCAAGATCACCTCTCCCGAGGAGGCGCTGGAGAGCTTCACCCTGCCCGAAGGCTTCGAAATCAATCTCTTCGCCTCCGAACAGGACTTCCCCGACCTGAAAAACCCTTGTCAGTTCGCCTTCGACGCCAAGGGCCGCCTCTGGGTCACGACCATGGAGTCGTACCCGATGTACCTGCCCGGCACCCCCGTCGATGACAAGGTCCTAATTCTCGAAGACACCGATGGCGACGGTAAGGCCGACAAGCAAACGATTTTTGCCCGAGGCTTGCACGTCCCGACTGGGATCGAACTGGGAGACGGTGGCGCTTATGTCGCCCAGCAGCCCAACCTGGTGTTTATCAAAGATACCGACGGCGACGACATCGCCGACGATTACTCCTTCCGCCTCCACGGGTTCGACTCGGCCGACTCGCACCACTCGATCAGCGCCTTCACCTGGGGCCCCGACGGCGCGCTTTACTTCCAGGAAGGCACGTTCCACCACTCTCAGATCGAGACCCCCCACGGCCCGACCCGCGTCAAGAACGCCGGGGTGTTCCGCTACGAGCCGTTGACCGAGAAGCTGGACATCTTCGTCTCCTACCCGTTTGCCAACCCCTGGGGCCACTACTTCGACCGTTGGGGCCAGAACTTCGTGGCCGACGCCTCCGGTGGTGCGAATTACTACGGCACTGCCTTCTCCGGCGATGTCGATTACCCGCGCAAGCATCCGAGGCTCAACGAGTTCCTCGTCAAGCAATGGCGGCCGACCTCCGGTTGCGAACTGGTTTCCAGCCGCAACTTCCCGGATGAGATGCAGGGCAACTACCTGATCAACAACTGCATCGGCTTTCACGGCGTCCTCAACTACGCGATGCGCGAGGAAGACTCGGGCTTCGCGGCCGACCCGGCCGAGCCGCTCCTGCGGTCAAGCGACACCAACTTCCGCCCGGTCGATCTCGAATTTGGTCCCGATGGTGCCCTCTACCTCGTCGACTGGTTCAACCCGCTGATCGGCCACATGCAGCACTCGATTCGCGACCCGAACCGCGACGCCATTCACGGCCGGATCTGGCGGATCCATTACACCGGCAAGCCCCTGGTCGAACCGGCCAAGATCGCCGGTGAGCCGATCCCGGCCCTGCTCGACCTACTCAAGGAATACGAGGACCGTACCCGCTACCGAGCCCGGATCGAGCTGCGAACCCGAGACACCGACGAGGTCCTCTCCGCCCTCAAGGACTGGGTCGCCAACCTCGACCAGAACGATCCCGAGTACTGGCGTCACATGCTCGAAGCCCTCTGGGTCCACCAGCAGCACGACGTCGTCGATCAGGACTTCCTGCGAACCCTTCTGACTTGCCCCGAGCCAAAGACCCGCGCCGCCGCCACCCGAGTGCTCGGCTACTGGCGAGACCGGCTCGACGACCCGCTCGGCTTGCTTCAGCAGCAGGTCAACGACGATCACCCCCGCGTCCGGCTCGAAGCCGTCCGCGCCCTGAGCTTCTTCAAGGGTGAAGACGCTCTCCTCGCTCAGGAAATCGCCCTCGAATCGCTCCTTCATCCCCAGGATTACTACCTGGAATACACCCTGAATGAGACGAATGCGACGCTGAGCGAGCGCATCCTGAAGCTCACTTCCGAGGAATGATCCTGACTGGATTCTGAGGGGTGGGTCCTTGCCTGCTTCCTCATAAGAGCCGTCTGCCTGCTTCCTCATAGAGCCGTCCCTGAGACGCTCCCCTCCCAACCCTCTCCCCCGTTCGCGGGGGAGAAGGTGGCCGGAGGCCGGGTGAGGGGGCTCCGGCCGGCTCGCAAGCTGCACCGTCCTCACGCTGGTCCCCTCACCACAATCCTTTCCCCCGCAATCGGAGGCGAGGGTGACGGACCCAACGTCTCGCGACAATCACCGACTCGACTTTCTCCTGCTGCAGTGATCCAACCCCGCCCCTTTCCCCCTCCTGAACCGCCCTCGAAGCCCGACCGAGGTTTCCCGATGATGCCGACCCTTTCGTCGCTCCCAAGAAGATCAACCTGCCTTCGTCTCTCGATGCTTGTCGTCCCGATGCTTCTGGCCGGTCTCCCTGTCGCCGTCCGTGCTCAGGAACAGGAAAGTGCGATGGTCCGGATGCTCCGGAGCGGACGGGTCCCTGATGATCGTCAGGGGACGCTCATCACCCTGATTGGCCGTCAGGGGTCTCCCACCGACCTCGGCTTCCTGCTCGAACTGGCCACCGATCCGGACCTTGCGTCCGACGCCAACCGTCGTCTCGCCATCGAGGCCCTGACCCAGGCCGCCCGCAACCGAAGCGTTTTCCCTGAGGGGGATCGAACCCGGATTGCCGCCCTCATCCAGGGGGACGCCGCCCTGGACGATGACGAGGCCCGCCTCTCGGCCATCCAGCTCGCTGGTGCCTGGAAGGTCGAGGAGGCCAGTGAAACCCTCGCCGTCATCGCCGCCAACTCCGACGACCCCCGAGCTTTGCGTGAGGCGTCGCTGATCGCCCTTGCCGAGATCGGTGGCCCCGCCAGCTGCAAGGCGATCGAATCGCTCGCCAGTCCCGAACAGCCGCTCTCTGTCCGGGTTCCGGCAATCGCCGCTCTGGTCAGCCTCGATGTCGATGCCGCCGCCGGTCGGGCCGTAGCCGCGCTAGCCGAGGGAATCGGCGATCTCGACGACGTTGCTCCCCTAATGAGCGCCTTCCTTGACCGCCAGGTCGGTCCCGAACGACTCGCAGCCGAGATCCGTACGCAAAGGCTCGCCGCCGATCCGGCCAAAGTGGCCCTCCGCTATCTCTACTCGGTGGGTCGGACGGACGCCCCGCTCGTCTCGGCCCTCAGCGATGCCGCCGGCATCAACGCCGATCCTGAGCCCCTGTCGGACGCCGAAATGCAAGCAATGATCGCCGACGTCCGAACCCACGGCGACCCCGAGCGCGGCGAGCGCATCTTCCGTCGCGAGGACGTCAACTGCACCAAGTGCCACGCCATCAGCGGAGCCGGCGGCAACGTCGGTCCCGACCTCAGTGCGATCGGCGCGAGTTCACCTCCCGATTACTTGATTCGGTCGATCATCTATCCCGAAGAAGCGGTCAAGGAGGAGTACGGGGTTAAGACCGTCCTGACGATCGACGGTCAAATCTTCCAGGGGGTGATCAAGGAGTCGAGCGCCGAACGTCTCGTCCTCCGAGAGGCGACGGGAGTGGACCGCGTCATCCCCGTGGATGACATCGAGGACGAGAAAGCCGGCGGCTCGATCATGCCCGCCGGCCTGGTCAACTTCCTCACCCGAGACGAATTCGTCGATCTCGTCGCCTTCCTCGATCAGCTTGGCAAGCCCGGTCCGTATGCCATCCGAGCCACCCCTTCGATCCAGCGGTGGGGTGTCCTCCCCTGGCCCGACTCCGGCTCCGAGCTCGATCCCGACACCGCCGCCTCGGCCAATGTGGCCGAACTTCCGCCCTCGGTTGCTCAGGTTGATCCCGCCGACTGGCGACCCGCCTACGGAATGACCGGGGGCACCTTGCCGCTTGATGAAGTGACCCGAATGGTCGATGCCCCCGTGCTTGCCCTGCGAGGCGAGGTCGATGTGACCCGGTCGGGGTCCATCACCTTCTCGATCGACTCAGCCGAGGGGCTTTCCCTCTGGCTCGACGGTCAGCCGATTGACGCCGCGGACACTGTCTCAGCCGATCTCGACCCCGGTCGACACGCCCTTGTCATCCGGGTGAACACCGAGGAACGTGCCGCGGACGGAATCAAGGTTGAGCTGGCTCGTTCCGCAGACTCGCGCGCCGATTTCACCGTCGTGGGCGGACCCTGAGCAACATCGGTAGACCCCACCAGGAGGGTGTCTCCTACGATCGGACAGGCGGAACGCGATCCGCTCAGGTCCGTTGTTGACCTGTCGTGCGCCTGGAGAGTTCCGCTTGCCCGATGCTCCGACTCCGCTACAATCCGGGCCGGATACGGAACGGAACACACTCGACCCGCGAACTCACGGAGGATTCGCCGTTGAGCGGGCGCAAACGTCGAGTCGTGGCGATTCTCGTGGCCGCCATCCTCTGCGCGCTGGCCATTGATCATCGTCACGAACTGTTCGAGAAGCGAGTGAGGGTGATCGCCCCCGGCCAACTGGTCCGGGGAGCCTGGCAGCGACCCTGGCCGTTGCGGCGGTTGATCGATCGCGAACGGGTGCGCACCATTGTCACCCTCACGGCCATCAACACGCACGACCCGAAGTACGTCATGCAACGCAAGGTCGTCGATCAGTCGGGCGTCGACTGGATCATTGTTCCCATGCGAGGCTCGACCGCCACGATTGATCAGCTTGCCGAAACTGCCGATCTGTTGGCCGATCCCGCTCGCCAGCCGGTCTTCTTCCACTGCGTTGCCGGTCATCATCGGACGAATCTTGCCCTGGCGGCTTACCGAATCCGACACGACGGCTGGTCGGCCGAGCAGGCATGGTCTGAACTCTTGCAGTTTCCCTGGACGAGAGCCGAGGCCGACGCCGACGACCTCCGCCTGATCGAAGCCTTTGCCGCGGTCCACCGCGGCCGAGGCAAGGAGTTGCAGCATGCCCCGGAAGCGGATCTTGCGGACGATCTCCCGAAGCCTGGCGGTTCTGGTATCGTTGCTCGTGATCCTCATCGCCTGGCGATGGACGACGGGCAACGTCGGCACCGTTGAACCCGGCTCAATCTACCGGTCAGCCCAGCTCGACGCCGACTCTCTCTCTCGGCTCATCCGATCGAAAGGGATTCGGACGGTGCTCAACCTCCGCGGGCCCAATCCCGCCTCCTCCTGGTATCCTCCCGAGCGCGAGGCGACCATAAAGGCCGGTGCCACGTTGATCGACGTGCCCATGTCGTCCGACTACTGGCTGACTCCGGAGCAGGCCAACGAGCTGATCTCACTGTTCGACTCGGCCGAACGTCCCCTCCTGGTCCATTGCCAGTTCGGGTCCGAGCGGACCGGCCTTGTCTCCTCGATCGCCACCTTACTCCGACCCGGCAGTACTCTGTCCGAGGCGAGGAAACAGTTCTCCCTCTACTATCTCTTCCTGCCCCTGGAGGATGGCGTGGTGATGCAGGGGCATCTTCGGCAATATGAGCAATGGCTCGAAGCCGAAGGCCGATCGCATAATTCCGAAACCTTCCGCAAATGGTTCGCCCGTTCGTATCAGCCCGGCACGCCGAACCGGTCACTCTGGCCCTACAACCCCTATCCGCTCCGCGTCGTCACCCGGCCTGAGGACGCGGCAGCCCGTTACTGACGCGAAAGCCCTCGGAGCCCCAGACGATGCCGGAGAGTCATGAGATCGAAATCCGGGTTCGCTATGCCGAAACCGATCGGATGGGCCTGCTGCATCACGCTAACTATCTTGTCTACTTCGAAATGGGCCGAACCGAATTGCTCCGCAGCCGAGGCGTGTCATATCGCGACGTGGAAGACTCGGGCTTCTTGCTCGTCCTCGTCGATCTCGGCTGCAAGTACAAACGGCCGGCCCGCTACGACGATCTCCTGATCCTACGCACCTCTGTCGAGCGGGTGACGCACGTCAAGATTATTCACCGATACGAGTTACGGCGAGACAGCGAACTCCTGGCCGAGGGGCATTCCACCCTCGCCTGCATCGATCGGTCCGGACGTCCGCAGCCCTTGCCCGCCTTGCTTCGGGGGGGAGAACAGGGCGATCCCTACTGATCGCCCCACCTGTGCCTCAAGGGATCAGGCCCCCTCAACCTCCTCGCCGAAGAACGTTTCAGCCTCCTTGACCACCGAGGCATAAATCGCCTCAGCCTGGGCTTGATCAAGCCCGACCAGAACCCGGGCCAGGTCAAGCTTGCGCCGTTCTCGCTCGGAGAAGACCCGATCGGCCACCGCCCGACGTACGAGCAACGTGAACTCTTCGAGCATCAAGTGCCGCATCCAGGACTCTTCAAAGCCCTTGGCACGCCCCTCCCGAACAAGCTGTTCCCAGCGAGGCTCGGAATCGGGCAGTTCATCCAGAATGTGTTTGAGTTTCCGGAGCCACTGGGTCCGGTCGTAGTCCAGAGGCGCCCCTTCCGGAGTCAATCGAGTCGGCTGGTCGGTCGCCATCTCGTCCTCAGCCAGTCCCCACGCTTCGAGCAATTTCGCCCGAGAGCGATCATCGAGGGCTGAGGCCCGGTCTCGGGCACCGTGAAGAAGGTCGAAAAAACCCATTGATCCTGCCCCCCAGAACCGGTCAGGTCGCTCATTTGTGCGGGGTCCCGACCTTGAAATCATAACCGATCATCCAGAACGCAATGTCCGGCAATCAACGCCCTGGTCAAGATGGAATCCTTCAACGGTTGGCCGGGCCGGGCCGCAACCACATGATGGCATTGTGTTTGCACCATTAGTGCGGACAGCGGCGTGTCCATGCACCCGCCGCATCGCGAAGTTCCCGTGCCGGGGACCGTTTTCTGTCCGTGATCCAGTGAGCGATTCGCACCCCTGTTCCCGAGAATTCTCGGGAAAACGCGTTGAATAAGCGTTCAACATCACCGATAATGCCATGCACGAGAATCTCTGACCATCCCTCCCCCATTCTGCTTTTCGAAGATCATTCCTCCCTGCCGGTTTGTCACTCCCCAAAGGTTCCGAGGTCAGCCAGTCTCATGATTTATCGGCATCGACCGCAATTCCTCGTCACTGCCTCACTGTTCGCGCTGCTGGCCGCTCTCCCCTCGGTTCAAGCCGACGACAACCTGGCTGCCGCGGCTGATGCCTACAAGGATCGCATCGTTCCCCTGCTGAAGACCTACTGCTATTCCTGCCATAGCAACGACAAGCAAGAAGCGGGCCTGAACCTCGAAGCCTATCCCGACGTGGACTCGATCGTAAAAGATCGCGCCCAATGGGAAACGATTCAGTATTTCATCGAAGATGGCGACATGCCTCCGGTCGATGTCGAGCCCAGGCCCCTCGAAGAAGAGGCTCGCGAACTGACCGAGTGGATCGAGGCCACGCTTTCCCAGATCGACTGCAATCTCGTCGAGCCCGGCAGCGTCACCCTCCGTCGCCTCAACCGCGCCGAATATAACTTCACGATCCAGGACTTGCTGGGCCTTGAGTTTCAACCCGCCGATGACTTCCCGGCCGACGACGTCGGCTACGGCTTCGACAACATCGGCGATGTTCTGACCCTCGACCCCTTGCTTCTGGAAAAATACCTGACCGCTGCGGAGGAGATCAGCCGCCGAGCCATCGATGTCTCCGGCCCCGGACCCGGCAAGACGATTCAGTATTACAATCGACTCCTCCGCGAGAAGGGGGGCGAATCCCTCGGTGACGATCAAATACTCACCTCCAATGGTGAGCTTACGATCGAACACGACTTTCCGAGCGACGGTCGTTACATTCTGAAAGTTCGCGCCTATGGTCATCAGGCAGGACCCGAGCCTGTAAAAATGGCCATCCGACTTGATGGTGAGACCGTCACAGAGTTCGACGTCGAGGCGAAGGAGAAACACAAGACATACGAGGTTCCCATCACCGTTCAGGCCGGGACCAAACGCTTCGCCGTCGCCTTTCTCAACGATTATTACAAGCCCGACGCGGACGATCCCAACGAACGTGGCGATCGGAACTTGATCATCAATCGCCTCGAAGTCCAGGGCCCCACCGACCCGGTCGCTTCCAAAGACCTGGCCACGCTCAAGGACGATGCCGGCGGCAAGGATTATGGCGGCATCGGCCGCATTCTGGCCACCCATGGCGAAGTCGCCTTCGACCACTCGTTCAAACGCGACGGAGAATACCGCATCCGGGTCCGCGCCTTCGGCCATCAGGCCGGCCCCGATCCAGCCCGCATGGGCATCAAGATCGACGGCGAAACCATCGATGTCGTCGACGTCATCGCAACCGAAGACGAACCTGACACCTACGAGGCCCGCGTCCTCATCTCCAGCGGAACTCGATCGGTCGCCCTGGCGTTCCTCAATGACTACTACAACACCGACCACGCAGACGAAAGCCTCCGAGGCGACCGAAACCTGGTCGTCGATCGCGTTCAGATCGTCGGGCCAGTCGAGTCCTACTACGCCGCGTTGCCGGAGTCGCACCGCCGAATCATTGCGGAACCGGCCCTGAGCGGCTCATATGAGCAGGTTGCCCGCAAGAGCATTCGCCGCTTCACCAATCGCGCCTTTCGTCGACCAGCCTCGGAGCACGAAGTCGAGCGTCTGATGGATCTCTTCCGTCTCGTTCGTCGCGATGGCGGATCGTTTGAGGAAGCCATGCAACTGGCCGTCCAGGCCGTACTCGTCTCCCCGCACTTCCTCTTTCGGGTCGAGTACGGATCGGCTCCCGACCCCGACGCTCCCGAAGGCGTCCGTCCCCTGAGCGACTGGGAGCTGGCCTCCCGGCTCTCCTACTTCCTCTGGTCGAGCATGCCCGACGAAGCCCTCTTTCGGGCCGCTTACGAGGGCAAGCTCCGCGATCCGAGCGAGCTGGAACGCCAGACCCTCCGCATGCTCGACGACCCGAAAGCCTCCCGCTTCATCCAGCGGTTCGCCGGCCAGTGGCTCCAGATTCAGAACCTCGCGACGGTCAATCCCGACCCGGCCCGCTTCCCTGACTTTGACGACCCACTCCGCGAGGCCATGCGGCGCGAAACCGAACTGTTCTTTGAGGCTGTCGTCCGCGAAGACCGCAGCATTCTCGACCTCCTCGATGCGAACGAGACTTTCCTGAACGAGCGCCTCGCCCGGCACTATGGCATCCCCGAAGTAACCGGCGACGAGTTCCGTCGCGTATCCTTGCCCGCTGATTCACCCCGAGGCGGCATCCTGACCCACGCGAGCATCCTCACGATTACCTCGAACCCGACTCGGACCTCTCCCGTCAAGCGCGGCAAGTATATCCTCGATCAGATCCTCGGGACGCCTCCTCCTCCCCCTCCTCCCGACGTCCCCGAGCTGGAAGAAGGCCCCGAGCTGACCGGAACGCTCCGCGAACGGATGCAGCAGCACAGCGAAAACCCGTCGTGTGCCTCGTGCCACAAACGCATGGACCCGCTCGGGTTCGGCTTCGAAAACTTCGACGCCATTGGCCGCTGGCGTGATCAGGACGGCGGGGCCACCATCGACGCCTCGGGCACCTTGCCCGGAGGCGATTCCTTCGAGGGTCCGGCCGACCTGAAGGCCCTACTCACGTCCCGGAGCGACGAGTTCGCCCGAACCCTGACCGAAAATCTCATGACTTACGCACTCGGGCGCGGGCTCGAGTACTTCGATCGATGCGCCGTTGACCGCATCCTGGCCGACCTGGACCGGCACGACTTCCGGTTTGGTCGCCTGGTCGTGGACATCGTCACGAGCGACGCCTTCCGCATGCGGAAGACCGAAGGAGGCGAATAAGTACCATGTTTTCCCTCGCTCGACGGACCGCCCTGAAGGGCCTCGGAACCGCGATGGCCTTGCCCTGGCTTGAAGCGATGGCCCCGGCCGCCGGTCTCGCCCCCCGTCCCGGAGGCAAGGTTGCCCCGACCCGCATGGCGTTCCTTTACGTCCCCAACGGCGCTCACATGCAAGAGTGGACCCCCGAGCAGCTTGGGACCGACTTCACCTTGCCTCGCATCCTCGAACCCTTGAATCCTTACAAGCAGGATTTGCTCGTTGTGAGCGGATTGGCCCAGGACATGGCCCGCGCCCACGGCAACGGTGGCGGCGACCACGCCCGCTCGATGGCCTGCTTCTTGACCGGCGTCCACCCAGTCAAGACCAACGGCGCCGACATCCGCGCCGGCGTCTCGGTCGATCAGGTGGCTGCCGCGGCGATGGGCTACCACACCCGCTTGCCGTCCCTCGAACTGGGCATCGACCCCAGCGCCCAGTCCGGCAACTGCGATTCCGGCTACAGTTGTGCCTATTCGTCGAACATCTCCTGGCGGACCCCCACCCAGCCGGTTCCGAAGGAGATCAATCCCCGCCTGGTCTTCGAGCGACTCTTCGGCAACGACGACGCCGAACAGCTCAGCGAGCGTCGTCGCCGCTACAACAAGAGCGTCCTCGACCTCGTGGCTGACGATGCGAAGCAGCTCCACAACCGGCTCGGCGTCAACGACCGTCGCAAGGTGGACGAGTACCTCGGCTCCGTCCGGGAAATCGAGCGTCGCCTCGTCGCCGCCGAACAAAAGCGGATCGAGGAGGTCGAGCGTCCCGACGACATCGTCAAGCCCGAAGGCGTGCCGAAGGACAACCAGGACCACATTCGATTGATCCTCGATATGCTCGTCCTCGCCTTCCAGACCGACTCGACCCGGATCGCCACGATGGTCTTCGCCAACGAGGGCAGCAACAAGTCGTACAACTGGATCAACGTTCCCGACGGGCACCACTACCTCTCGCACCACCAGGGGGACGCGGAGAAGCAGGACAAGATTGCCCGGATCAACCTCTTCCACGTCGAGCAGCTTGCCTACTTCCTCGGCCGGCTCAAGGCGATTCCGGAAGGGGATGGCACCTTGCTCGATCACTCGATGATCCTTTACGGTTCCGGCATTGGCGACGGTAACCGCCACAACCACAACGAACTCCCCCTCGTCCTCGCCGGGGGCGGCTGCGGCACGATCACCACCGGCCGTCACATCCGCTACGACGAAAATACCCCGCTCAACAACCTCTATCTCTCGATGCTCGACCGCATGGACACTCCTATCGACGAGCTGGGCGACAGTACCGGGCGGCTCGATCAGCTCGACGGCTGACCCTCAGTTCCCTCTTCGAACCCGGCAAACGCAAACAGCCGACCCCGGATTCAACTCCGAGGCCGGCTGTTCTTGGTTTCGCATGCGAGATCAGCACGGAGCCGATGAACAGGCCCGACTGACTTGGCCCGCTCAGGTGTTCGGCTTTTTCTGAGCCGCGGCCAGCGGGCGAAGGACTGCGAGCATTGTGTTCAGATGGGCCAACCTCGGGCCGAAGCGATCGACGAAATCGGAAAGGGCAAAGTCGCCATCCACCAGATTGTCGTGATATTCCGCGACGTAGTCGGTCAGATCGCGGATCAACGTCGAGTGAACCTGTTCGAGCTTCCCGAGCGATTCCTTGCAGGTGTCAAGCACGTCACCGTGGCTTGTTTGCCATCGTTCCAGGTCAGCCATCTGGCGAGCACGCTGTTCCCGGGCAACCTGGGTCGTTTCTCGGATCATCTCAAGCTGTTGACGCTGGTTTTCGAGCATCTGGCGCTGAAGCTCGATGGTCTGCGATTGCAGATTGACCATCAAATTCAGCAACGCCACCGGATCGTTACTAGCCGGAAGGCCAGGCGCCTGGCCGGTCGGGGTGATATCCATCCGATACGTCCACGGTGGCGAATTCTGGTTATTGCTCGAAGACACCCCAACCTCCTCAATCGGCGTTTGGATCGCGATCGATTTCGTCCACGGGATGATCAGTCATCGGCGTTCCGGCCGTCGGTCGTTCATCCGGAGTCGTTCCTCCGAGAAGTATACGAGCGAGGGCCAACTCGGGACAGGTCAACCCTTGGAATCAACACCAGGGTCACGACCGGCCCAAAGTTCGTATCCCACCGCGATGATCAACCAAGGGCCCCGAGTGCTTCGAACGAATCCGCCAGGGCATCGACGATATCCCCGGCGATCAGGCCGACCTCACCACTATGCGATCGTGCGATATCGCCGGCCAGTCCGTGAGCATGAACGCCAAGCACAGCGGCATCGAAGGGCGCGAGCCCTTGGCCGATCAAGGCGGCGATCACGCCAGTCAAAACGTCCCCCGAGCCTCCGGTCGCCATTCCGGGATTTCCAGTCTGATTGACAAACACGCGTCGGCCGTCAGTCACGATCGTCCCGTGACCTTTCAAGACCACCACCAGATGCTTAACCCCCGCGGCGAAGGCCACGGCCTTCCCCTCACGGTCGGCCTGGACCTCGGCCACGGTCGAGCCGATCATCCGGGCAAACTCTCCAGGATGGGGCGTCACGACGATCGGTCGAGCCACGGACCGGAGTAGTTCCGGCGTCTCCACCAGAGCGTTCAGTGCGTCGGCATCGATGACTGCGGGAGTCTGTCCTTCCTCGGCAATCCATCGGACCATCGCGTCCAGCCCTCGCGATCGTCCCAAGCCGGGACCGATCGCCAGCACGTCGGCCGGGTCGATCAGGCGCCCGAGTGTGGGAGCGGCGGCAGGGAAATCGATCAAGCCCTCGCTGTCCTGTGGCAGCGGATAGGTCATGTAGCTTGGCTCAAACGTGGCAACAACGGGCTGCACTTCCGCAGGCGAGGCCACCCGGACCAGCCCCGCTCCCGATCGCAGAGCCGCGGCCCCCACCAATCCGGCCGCTCCCGCCATCCCTCGCCCGCCCGCAACCACCAGCACATGACCGAATTGCCCCTTGTGGGCGTCGCTCGATCGCTTGGGAAGGCTCGGGACGGCGGTGATTCGTTCCACGTCAACGCTCATGCGCGAGCTCTCCGATCCTCGTTCGGCAATTCCGCGGCCGATCCTTCATCCTTCGGGCTGATCCCTTCGTTCGGCGATCGCCCGAGGCGGGCTAGGGCCGCGCGCCGGGCGATCAGGGCGGCCACGTGACCGCCGTTGAAACCGGCGTCGATGTTCACCGTCACCACGTTGGAAGAGCAACTATTGAGCATCCCCAGCAACGACGCCAGGCCACCAAAGTGGGCCCCATAGCCGACGCTCGTCGGAACCCCGATGATCGGACAGTCCGTCAAACCTCCCAGGACACTCGGCAAGGCCGCTTCCATGCCGGCGACGGCAACCAGTACATCGGCCCCTTGCAACTCGTCGAGCCGGCCGAGCAGCCGGTGGATCCCCGCCACACCAACATCCGAAATCAAGGCGACATCGCAGTTCCAGGCTTCCGCCGTCACCTTCGCTTCCTCAGCGACGGGCAAGTCGCTCGTCCCCCCGGTCACAATTCGGACAACGCCCAGCCGTTCCGGCTCAGAACCGTTCTGGCGGACCCGGAAGGTGCGACCGATGGCGTTGTGTTCCCCCTCGGGGAAGGCCTGCTTCAGGTGCTCCGCGGCGTCCGGAGCAACCCTCGTGACCAGGCAACCTTCTCCCTGTCGGATCATGACCCGGAGAATCCCCTCAATATGCTCGGCCGTCTTGTTCTGGCCGAAGACCACCTCCGGAAATCCGCATCTGAGGCGGCGATGGTGGTCAATCGTGGCGTATTCACCCACTTTTTCGAACGGCGAAGGCCACCGAATCTTGCGCTCGGCCTCTTCGGGAGAGACGGTCCCCGATCGGACCGCGTCGAGCAGGTTTTTCAGGTCGTGCGCGTCCATCACTCTCGTCGCCTTTGGCCCGTGACGGTCCAACGGCCCGGGGCTGCAAGGAGCCGGGGTGCCGGGACCGCTCGTGTCTTCGGTTCCGTTGTATCCGGACGGTCGGTCTGCTGGCAACCAACCGTCGACCGGAGGGGGGTGGCCGCGCCGGCGGCTGTCCGGACATGATAAGATACACAATCACGAACAAGGTTCGACGATCTTTCCCGTCTCAATCACAATCATCGTTTGCTGACATCGTTCGCCCATCCGTCGTTCCGGCCCGAACGGAGGCACCGGATGACCCCGGAGCACCGCGAAGACGCCCAGCGCGTCGATTCCCTCCCCTCGTCCCCGGCAACCGCCCCGATCGTTTCCACCGATTCCGGAAACGCGTCGTCCCCGGCTCGTTCCGGAAACACCACGGTCACGACATCGCGCGCAACGCGATTACGGCGATCGATCACCCCCCTCGTGCGATTGAAGGGGCGTCGGACCATTCTCGACACTCCCGAGGAAGAGGCCGAACGCAAGCCGTTACTTGAAACCTTGCTGGTCGGCTGGACCGGATCAGTGATTGTCCATGCGGCTCTGGTCGCCTTGCTCCTCTTGCTCGTCTTTCTGTTGCCCAAGGAACCCCCGAAGCGTGCCTTCGAAACCGAGCTGGGTTCGCCGTTCGGCGACGAAGACGGCCTCGACCGGATCGGCGGGTTCGACGACGAGTTGTCCCTCGAACTCGACCCGACCGAGATCACGACGCCCGAACCCTTGATGCCCGAACTGATCACCGGGCTTGATGTGAACACCGATCGTGTCCAGACCGATCCCAGCCGCTCAGAGGTGGGTGGATCGACCGGCCTGGGCGGCGGAGAGTTCGGCACCGCCCGGTTCGGCGAAGGGCTGGAGACGATCCAGGGGGTTGAGGTCAAGGTTGGCGATCCTCAGTTCACCTTGATCTGGGACACGGCCGCCGACATCGACCTGCATGTCGTCGAACCCGGCGGCTCCCATATTTACTGGGCCTCGCGACAGGGGAAAAAGGGCGGAGAACTGGACGTCGACGATACCGACGGTTTCGGCCCGGAAAACGTCTACTGGCTTGACCCTGAGGCCCAGCACAGCGAGAAAGTCAAAGGGCTGGGACCTTCCGGTGTCTATCACTGGTATGTCCACTACTACGGACCTCCCGGAGGCTTTGGCGGAAAGGTTGTCCCGACCCGATGGAAGGTTCGTGTCAAACATGCGGGCGAGGTGTCGGTCTTCGAGGGAACCCTCCGCCGGATCAACCAGCGCAGCGACGTCCGCAGCCTCCGCGTCGGATCGACCTCCGAGCCGTGATGCCCCGGAACTCAAGAACGCTCAAATCCACCATGAAGGGACGACGATGGTGACGACCTCTCGCCGCCAATTTCTCCAGGCCGGAATCGGTCTGGCCGCCGCTTCGGGCTTTGCCTCGCCGAACCTCGTCGCCCAGGAACCGGGCGATCGGCCGAAGCGATCTGATCTAGTTCGCGTCCTGAACCCGAAAACGCGAGTCCCCCTCAGTTTTATCATCGACGACTCGACCTGCCTGGTAAATCTCGCCCACTTCTGCATCCCTCAATTCGCCGAGGTCTTTCCCGACCAGTACCTCCAGCCCTGGCAAGAGCTTCCCCGAGAAATCCCAGATTCCTTCGTCCGATCATTCGGCGAGTGGTGCCACGATCACGGCGTGAAAGGCAAGTACAGCATCGTTCCCTATCCAGCCTGCGTTGGTTGGATCGACCGAGAGATGCCCGGCTGGTCGCGCCGCCAACTGGAAGATAGCCTCCAGCTGGTCCGGACCCTGATGATGCCCGACTGGGACATCCATCCCGAGATGATCACCCATACCTGGGCCATCAACACCAAAACGGGCCGCCCTTATGAGGAACGCACCGAGCGCTTCATGGAAAACTGGGGGTTCAGCGTCGGCAAGTCAGTCGATGAGTTGACCGATTATTTCGCCTACGCCCTCCGATTGCTCAAGAATGTCGGTCTGCCTTGCGAAGGGGTCACGACTCCGGGCGGCTTCGGCTCTCGGGTCCTACCGGAACTCTCTCAGGCTACCTTTGAATCGGTCCGAGACGTCTTCGGCGCCGAGATCCCGCACTACTTCCGCCACCTCTACACCGACGATCGCAGCGTGGCCCCTCGGGTCGAGTACGCCTCGGGCCTCGACGGCGACGACCCCCGCTGTGTTGTCTCGATCATCGGCTGTACAGGCGACTGGTTCGGCGGCTGGGATGGTCTGACCCCCGGCTCGGTGGACCAGTTCATCACCGAGGACCTCAAGGGCGGTCGCCTCCCCGAGGTCATTGACCGCGGTGAACCAGCCGTCCTCGTCTGCCACTGGCCCGGCATTTATTTCAACGGCGACGAGCTTGGATTCAACATTTTCAAGGAGATCGTCGCCCGCCTGAACGCTGCCTACGACAACCTGATCTGGATGAAAAACTCCGAGATTGCCCGCTACTGGGCTGCCCGGGAGCTGACGACCATTTCGGCCGACGCCGATCAGGTCTCCTTCCGCGCCCCTTACGCTTGCCCCGGATTCACGGTCGAGGTCGATGGCCCCCCGCCGGGTCTGCCCACGCTCCAGGGTGCTGACGGCGCTTCAATTTCCCTACGAGAGGTGCGCGGGCCGCTCCAGCTTGACCACGGGACCTGGTGCCGGACGACCCAGGGCTCCATCGTTTGCTTTGATCTATCGAAAGGCCCCTCACGCCTCGTTTGGAAGACTGACGCCTGAGCGGTCCGAGTGTCGTTCCGGACGTGATTGTCTCGAAAAAAAACGCCCCCAAAGACCATCGTCTCCGGGGGCGCTGGGGCCTCATGGAGTAGCGTTCCGCCAGCTGCGTTACTGGGTCACATATCCGGTCGGAACCAGCGTTGGCTGCGGCAGGACCGGGCTCGGCTGGGCGGCGACCTCCGGAACGGCCGGGGCTTCCGGAACGGCGTTCGTTGCGGTCAACGCCGCGGGATTCAGAACCGGCTCGGTCGGATCGCGCTGGACCACCACGCGCATCCAGCCGGTCGGGTGCAGGTCTGAGACGTCTGCGATCAGGAACCCTTGCAGCTCATTGAGCGGCACGGGAGCATCGATGTTCTGGCCCTGCAAGCGTCCGGCAAGGACACCGAGCGCGCCCGATCGGTTCAGGAGGCCGAGGGTCTGCGTCTGGTCTTCCTCGTCGCCGACGGTCACGACCGTGGTGCCGGTGCCTCCGTAGGTGACGCTGGCGATCTCTCCCTGAACCCGAACTGACTTGCCGCCATTCTCAGGAGTGATGTCGGCGTCAACCGTCAGCTCGACCTCCTCCAGGATGAACCGAAGGACCCTTGTGTTTCCGCCGAACCCGAACAGGCCGCCCTGCTGGGCGAAATTCTCGGGAGCAGGAACCTCAATCGTCACCCCTCGCAAAAACGTCACCAGCCTTCCCTGAGCGTCGACGGCGAAGGCAGGAGGATCCTCCGGCTTGGTGAGACGCAGAGCAATGGCGTTCGGGTCGTCCGTTTGCGTTCGGATGTCCGCCATCGCATCAAGCAAATCCTGGTACGAGCCGTTGGGGATGACCTCGATTCCCTCGTCGATCGGCGCGTCTCCCTCGGGAGGAATGACCTTGATCAAGAGGGTCTCCACGTCTTTCACCTGATCGGTCTGATAGAACCCGGCGGCTAGGTTCGTCAGGGTCGAGTTCAGGTGCACATCTACGGTCAGACCACTCTGAGGCTGAACAAACTCGGGGGGTTTCGGGAAATCGGCACCGACCTGCGGCCCGGCCTCAGCAGCCCACTGAAGGACTCCCGACACGTAGGCCGCCCAGGGCGCCGACGAGAGACTCAGTTGCGTGACGGCAAAATCCTCGAACCGCAACGTCCGGTTGCCGACCAGATATTGCCGGATCATTTGGTTCTGCTGTCCGACCTCCTCTGCCGACTTGATCGCCGCCAGTTCCCTGGTCCCGTCAACCGTTTCCGCCTGAATCTGAGGCAATGCCTGCTGTTGAAGTTCGGAGAGAATCCGGCCTTGATTGAACCCGATCATTGACGCGACAAACCGCATGAAACCTGGTCCGAGCCCCGGCTGTGGCGTGATACCAAAGGACGCAGAAACATTCGGGGCATTCTGTGTATCGACCACCAGACCCTCGGGGGTCAAAACCGCGGTTGCCGTGGCGTGGTTGGTGTTGTATATCGTCGCGCCGAATTGATACATGTTGGTCGCCTGCCGCCCTTGAGGGTCCGAGGCAACCTGCTGCTGGAAGTCGGTCACCGGCGTGGTGCTGTAGCTCCACTGGCTGTTGTAAAAGGCAATTCCGTTATTGCTGTGCAGAAGGCCGAATCCCGTGCGGGGGCCTGGCTGCACATACGACGTTTGACCCCGAAAGAAGATGGTTTCCGGGAACACAATCTGCTGATTGAGAAACGGCGAGAGGATGTTCGGATCGGCGACAATTTGCACGTTCGGCTTGTCGAGCATCGCCTGCATCGCGCCGGCGAGCTGTCCCGCCGGAGCCCACGGAAAATTCGTCTGGGTCCACCGAAGCGAGGCCAGGCCGCCCCGCAACTTCCTCGCCGCATTCAGCCGCTCCGAGACGGAACTGGCCGACTCGTACTCGCGAATCGCTGCGTTCAGTCGATCGACGTAGGTGGTCCAGTTCGTCTTCAGGATCGATTCGCGATCCCGAGGGGTTTCTGGCTCGGCTCCATCCTGCCCGTCCTCCTGAGCCTCTTCATCATTAAGGACCTCACCCGGAAGTCCGGCTACGGCCTGTTCCAAGGATTCAAGTGTCCGAGCCACCGCAAGCCTCGGCTCGAGCCATTCCGTGAGACTCTCGGCGATCCGATTCGACGGCCCCCAGTTCTTGGCCGTCAGAGCGTCTCGCATCCGGCCCAGTCGCTCCAGATGCTCCCGACGCTCGGTGATTGACTCGGCGCTTGACTGAGCGTTCAAGACATCAACAACAGCTTGAAAAAATGTATTCCAGTTTTCAACATTTTCAGGGGATTGGTCCTCGCCGGAAAGTTGCTCCTTGGCCTGATCAATCCTGGTGAGAATCTGCTGAAACGATGACGTGGCCGGTGCCGCGCCAAGCATGACGATCATACCCAGACTGAGAAGTCCAGCCGTTCCGATCCGCGTTCGAGCCCATTGCATCGCGTCCTGTTCCTCCCTCGATTGCGGGTCTTCGGTGATCCCAGACGATCCGGTATCTCGTGAAACTGGACCGGCTGGGGGATTGTTGATGATCCTGTAGCAAATGACGAGCCCAGACCAGGGGGTATCGGGCAATTCGAGACAATTGAAGGGGTTGGACGCCCCCCTTGGTCGTCGTGTTACAATAACGGCGAGCACGCGTTCTCGCGGGAATCGAAGCCGATCCGTGCTCGATTTTCTTCCCGATCCGCCCCATCCTGTTTGCCTTCATTCTCTCCAAGGGCCTGCGATGCTCGACCTCGAACGCCGACCCGAAGCAGCCTCGAACGGGGCCATTCGATGGCCAATCCGATGCCACCTTGTCATCTTTCCGGTCCTGGCGATGACGCTTTCCGGTTGCGGGCAAGGGGAATCGGTCTCGTCGGTCCCCGACGCCGTCGCCAGTACGTCGCCCGTCGAAGCCGATCTTGATCCTTTTGCCGCATCCGACACGGCCGACCGACAGCCTCGGGCCGCCAATCCGATGATCCCTCAGGAGCCGAGCCCATTCCGCTTTTCCGAAATTGCCTCGTCGGCCGGCATTGATTTTGTCCACATCTCCGGCATGACCGACGAGCGGCACTACCCTTCGGCCAATGCCTCGGGTGTCGCCATCTTTGATGCCGATGGCGACGGTGTGATGGATCTCTATTTCGCCTCCTGCACGTACCTTCCGCTCGGCTCGTCCAACGAAGGGAATAATCGCCTCTACCGAAACAATGGCGATGGCACGTTTTCGGACATCACCGAGTCCTCGGGACTCGGATTTCAGGGATTCTGCCACGGCATCGTTGTTGCCGACTTCGACAACGACGGTCTCCCCGACGTCTTCCTTGCCTGCTACGGCCCCAATCGCATGTACCGGAACAACGGTGACGGCACCTTTGCCGATGTCAGCAGCGAGGCCGGCATCGAGAACATGGACCGCACCGTTATCGACCGCGAAACCGACGCCTCCGGCAAGACCGTCGAACGCGAGCGGACCCTCATCAACTGGGCGTCCGGCGGTGCCGTGCTCGATTACGACAACGACGGCGACCTCGACCTCTACGTGGCGGTTCACGGCGATTGGCGACTGCCCGAGGACGACAAGTGGTGCGGCTTCGAGGATCGTGGCATCCGCCTCTATTGCTCTCCTCGCCAGATTCGCACCGTTAAGGATGTCTTCTACCGGAACAACGGCGACGGTACCTTCACCGACGTGACCGACGAGGTCGGCATGGGGCGCTCCGATGGTCACGGCTTCGGCGTCGTTGCCGCCGACTTGAACAACGACGGTCTGATCGACGTGTACGTCGCCAACGACCAGAACCCAAACTTCCTGTTCCTGAACAACGGCGACGGTAGCTTCACCGATGCGACCGAGACCTCCGGCGCCGCCTTCGACATCGACGGCATGGCCCAGTCGGGCATGGGTGTCGATGCCGAAGACATCGACGGCGATGGCCTTCCCGAACTGTTCGTCACCAATTTTCAGAACGAGTACAACACCCTCTACCGCAACACCGGCGACGGGTTTTTCACCGACATGACGCCGTTCTACGGCCTCTCTCAAGACAGTCGCCCCTGGGTCGGCTGGGGGTGTGCCCTGGCCGACTTCGACTCGGACGGCTGGCCTGATTGTTTCGTCACGAACGGCCACGTTGATGCGAACCATCCTGATTTTGAATATCCCGAGCCGCCGCTCTTGCTCCGCAACGTCGCCCTCGGCGACGACTCCACCAGCCGACGCTTCCGCCTCGCCACCCGGGATGTCGGCCCCTATTTCGACGCCAAGCACGTCGGCCGCGGGGCCGCCTTCGGCGACCTCGACGACGATGGCGACCTCGACATCGTCATCGTTCACAAGGATGATCGGCCCGCGATCCTCCGCAACGATACGCCCCGAGAGGGCCACCACTGGGTCCGACTCCTTTTGACCGGCACCCAGAGTAATCGCGACGCAATCGGCGCGATCATCACCGTCGAGACCAACGCCCAGACCATCCACCGCCAGCGCAAATCAGGCACCAGTATGCTCTCCTCCAACGATCCTCGCGTTCTGATCGGTCTTGGCAAGGCCGACCGTATCGACCGCCTCACCATCCGCTGGCCCTCCGGTGCCGAAACCGTTCTCGAAGACGTCGAGGTCGACCGCGACCTGCCCATCACCGAACCGGAAGCGTAACCCGCCCCCGATGGCCACGGACCCTCCGACAGAATCGGAACACACGCACACAAACAGGATACTCCAGCCACGTATGAAACACAGATGAGAAACGAGAAGAAGAAGAATGAGACATGCGATCAAGATCGCTGCAAGTCATTTCTGTCTCTATCGCTGTTGTGATCCTATCTGTGTTTCATCCGTGGCGAAATCTCCCCCTTTGATGACTTTCCGTCCCGGAACCGCCCCTCATGCGAGACATCCGTATCGCCACCGCCCAGTTCGAGCATCTCGACGGCGACAAGATCGCCAATCTCACCCGCATCCGCGACCTGACCCGTCGCGCCGCAGGCGAAGGTGCCGAGGTCGTTTGCTTTCACGAGTGTGCGATCACCGGCTACACCTTCCTCCAGTCGCTCGATCGCGACGGCCTTGCCTCCCTGGCTGAGCCGGTTCCCGATGGCCCTTCGATCGCGTCACTCTGGGAAATCGCTCGGGAATCCCGTGTCGTCGTCATGGCCGGCCTGGTCGAGATCGATTCCGAGGGGCGCCTGTTCAACAGCTATGCCGTGGTCAGTCCTGACGGTTTTCTCACCTGCCATCGAAAGCTCCATGTGTTCATCAGCCCGTACCTTTCTCCGGGACCGGGCTACACGGTCTTCGATCACGATGGCGTCCGGTTCGGCATCCTGACCTGTTACGACAACAACCTCCCTGAGAACGCCCGAGCCACCACCTTGCTCGGCGCCGAGGTGATCATCGCTCCCCACGTCACCGGCTGCCTCCCCTCGACCATGCCCGGCCGTGGTTCGGTCGATCGTGCTCTCTGGGAAAATCGCCACCGCGACCCCTCCCGCCTCCGCCTCGAATTCCAGGGGCCGAAGGCCCGCGGCTGGCTCTTGCGCTGGCTACCCGCCCGCGCCTGGGAGAACGGCGTCTACTACGTCTTCTCCAACCCGATCGGCGTCGATGGCGATACGATCAAGCCTGGCCTCTCCATGATCCTTGACCCCCACGGCGAAATCCTCGCCGAATGCCACGCCCTCGGTGACGACCTCGCCGTCGCGCTTCTTACCTCTGAAGCCTTCGAACACGCCTCCGGCCGCCGTTATCTCAACGCCCGCCGCCCCGAACTCTACGAGCCGATCACCCGCCCCCATCCCCCCGGCCACCAGGCCATCACCAAGCCCGGCTGGTCCCTCTCTTACGAATCCCGTTCCTCCTGAACCCTCGAGCCCTCGTCCCTTGGTGTCCTCTCGATGCCACCGGGGACGAGGTGCGATCGCAGAGCCGCACCGTCGTTCAGGATTCATCACGCTCTCGACACGCTCAACCTCCCCAATTCCTTCTCGCTCCGCCTTTCGTTTTCTCCGCGTCTTTGCGACGCTGCGCGCGATCCCCTCCTCGCATTCTCCCTTTTGTTTCTGCACATAGGTCTTCCTCCCCCCTTAATCCCTCATCACAATACACCTGATCGCTCGCCCTGGCCCATTCCTCCGAGCCTCCTCCGATGCGCTCCTCTCCCGATCTCTCCGGCCTCCGCTGCATGGTGCTCGGCTCGACCTCCGGCATCGGCCGAGCCACCGCCTTCGCCCTTGCCTCCTCAGGGGCCGACGTGATCATCCACGGCCGCCGCTCCCGAGACGCCGCCGAATCCGTCGCTGCCGAGTGCCTCCGTCTCGGCTCGGCGCGATCCGCCGTCCTCATGGCCGACCTCGCCGCACGCGACGCCGGCGACCAACTCGTCCAGGATGCCTGGAATCTCTGGGACGGCCTCGACGCCTGGCTCCACCTCGCCGGCGCCGACACCCTGACCGGCCCCGGTGCATCGCTCGACTTCGACGCCAAACTCGACCTCCTCTGGGCCGTCGACGTCGTCTCGACCCTCCGCCTTTGCCGTCAGGTCGGTGCCTTGATGAAGCAGCAAGGCCACGGAACCATCCTCACCATGGGCTGGGACCAGGCCGAAACCGGGATGGAAGGCGACTCCGGCGAACTCTTTGCCGCCACCAAGGGGGCCATCATGTGCCTCACCCGCTCCCTCTCCCTCAGCCTCGCCCCCGAGGTTCGTGTCAACTGCCTTGCCCCCGGATGGATCAAGACCTCCTGGGGTGAACAAGCTTCCGACGAGTGGCAAGCTCGCGCCGTCTCCGAGGCCCCCCTCGCTCGCTGGGGCACCCCCGACGACGTCGCCCAGGTCGCCCGCTTCCTCGTCAGCCCTGCCGCCAAGTTCTTGACCGGCCAGATCGTTCGTATCAATGGAGGGGCGATCCGATAATCATCGACGCCCGGGGGCGCATCATGAACACGACCGCACTGTTCGTCGAACTCCTCATCATCGGAGCGGGGGCTGCCATCGCGGTGGCGCTTGCCATCGTTGGCCTTTGCGGTTACGAGTGGGTTCCGCTCCTGAAGCCGGTGGAGTGGCTCATTCTGGTCCCACTGCTTGCCATCGCCTATGTGCTCGGCATCGTTGTTGATCGCCTGGCTGACTTCCCTTTCGATAAATGGATCGAAGCGGCGCGAACGAGAACGTTTGGATCGAAGGACAGTTATCATCAGGCCCGATACTCCGTGCTCTCGCGGCACGAGACATTCCGCTTCATTCTCGAATACGGTCGGAGCCGACTGAGAATCGCCCGGGGATGGACCCTGAACTGCATCCTGATTTTCGTCGCGATGCAGGCCTATGCCTTCGGTCGTCTCGAAGGCTCAGCCCGCTGGCAGGTGGCACTCATCGGTGGTTCAGCGATTACCCTGCTCGCGCTCTCAACCCTGTACGCCACGAAACAACTCGCGGAAACCGAACTCGAAAAACTCAAGGAATTCCAGAAAATGCTTGGCGATCCCGGCATGGTCGGAGAGAACAGAACCCCACCCTCAGACAGCCTGACTCCCTCTTGAGCATCCGTAGTCGATCAGCAGGATCGCTAACCCGAAGAATTCAGGAGATCGAGGCATGAATCTCTCCCTCTGGGTTGCACTGACGATCGGCCAGGTCGTCTCGGCCTCCGACCGCCCCGATCCCACCCCCGCCGAGGCCGAGGCCGCCCTCCATGCCGCCGTCTCCTTCTTCACGGAGAAGGTCGCTTCTCACGGGGCCTACGTCTGGCGGGTCAGTTCCGACCTGACCGACCGCCGAGGCGAGGGGATCGCCAGCCCGACGATGGCCTGGGTCCAGCCCCCTGGCACCCCGAGCGTCGGCGAGGCCCTGCTCGACGCCTACCTCGACACGGACGATCCCCTCCTGCTCGACGCCGCCCTTGACGCCGCCCACGCCCTCTGCCTCGGCCAGATGAACTCCGGAGGCTGGTTCTACTCAATCGAGTTCGACCCCGCCAAACGTCCCGCCTTCGACTACCGCGACAATCCCGATCGCCCTGCCAAAGCCTCTCGCAGCCAGCGCATGACCACCCTCGACGACGACACCACCCAGGCCTCCCTCCGCTTCCTCATCCGGATGGATGAGACCCTCGACTTCGCCGACCCCCGCATCCACGACGCCGTCCGCTACGGCCTCGATGCCCTCCTCGCCGCGCAGCACCCCAACGGCGGTTGGTACGTCTGGTGGGACTCTTTCCCGAAGCCCCTCTCTGAAGACGATTACCCGATTCTCCCCGCCTGCTACCCCGAGACCTGGCTCCGCGAATGGCCCAACACCTGGCTGGGGCGTTACGTCACCAATGACAACCTCATGCCCGATGTGATCGAAACGCTCCTCCTCGCCCACCGCACCTACGACGACCCCCGCTACCTCACCGCCGCCCGCCGCGCCGGCGACTTCCTCATCCTCGCCCAGATGCCCGACCCCCAGCCCGCCTGGGCCCAGCAATACAACGTGGCCATGCACCCCGAATGGTCCCGCAAGTTCGAGCCCCCCGCCATCAGCGGCGGCGAATCCCAGGGCATCCTCCAGGTCCTCATGCGGCTCTATCGCGCCTCGGGCGACCCCAAATACCTCGAACCCATCCCGAAGGCCCTCGACTACCTCCGCCGCTCCCAGCTCCCCGACGGCCGCCTCGCCCGCTTCTACGAGCTCCGCACCAATCGCCCGCTCTATTTCACCAGGGATTATCAACTCACCTATTCCAGTGACGACATGCCCACTCACTACGGCTTCATCGTCCCCTCCCGCCTCGACCGCATCGCCTCCGAATACGACCGCCTCCGCGAGCAACCCGCTCCGCGTCGATCGTCCCCCGAATCCATTTCTCCGAAGCTCACCCCCACCCTCTCCCGATCCGCCCGCGCGGTCATCGACGCACTTGACGACCGCGGCGCCTGGCTCGACCTTACCGAGAAGGGAACCCCAATCATTCAGTCGGCCACCTTTTCGGAGAACATCCGCGTCCTCTCCCGCTATCTCGCCGCCTCGAAGGCGCGTTGACAATCCTCCAATCAGGCAATCCTCTTGCGGAGCAGGAAGGCGACGACCAGGACGGCAATGCTCAACGTGATGCCGACGCCCCCCATCCAGGCCCCCGTCCCGGGCTCGCCAACGCGAATTGGGGGAGTATCTTCTTGAATCTGGCTCACGGCCAGGTCGTCCGAGACGGCCTCCTCTCCGCCACCCGCGACGTAGGAGCCCCCCTCGATCAGGTCGAAGACGCGGATCCCCGGTTGGATGTCGGGCCAGAAGGTTGATGCAGGATAACTCGCGTCGAAGACGACCTCTTCGGCCCGGATCGCCGTCACGACGTCGAGTTCCGCCTTCGGCCGCTCCCCATCAGCGTTGCGGATGACATAGGAAGAAAGCTTCGACGCCTTCGGATAATGGTGCTCACCCACGCGGTCAAGCGACTCGGCCTCCCAGACCCAGTTCGGCACCCCGGAGTCGAGGAATTCCGGATCATTATAGGCGGAGACGCGGAGCGGCACCGAGGTTTCCTTGTCCAGGGCGTAGACGAGCGACTGCTCGCGACCCGGGCGGCCGACCCCCTCGAAGTGGAACACGTCGCAATCGCGACCAATGACCTGCTCATCAAGCAGCCGTTCTGCGGTCGGCAGGGCCTCATGGAGTGGTGTCAGCCCTACATGATAATACCGGATTGGGTCCGGGGCGCTTCGGAAGCCAAACTCGGCATCGAACATGAAATCATTGCTGATGCCGACCTTATCCTGGGTCTCGACGTCCTCGCGCCGGTAGGTGATGTTGATGCAACGATCCCCGTCGCAATACGAGGCCCGGCGGGCCACCGGCCTGCCGAGGGCGATGATCTGGTCGTCGAAGTAGCGTTCTCCCTGGCGTGTTTCGATGTAAGTCTGCGATTTCTCCCCGGGTCCACCCTCCCGGACCTCTCTGGGTGGGTGCTTTGTCGAGACGACGACCCGGATCGATTCCGGAGCCGTCTCGCGCAAGAGGTTCTCGATGATTTCGACCGTGCGATCGGCTTGCATGGACTTCGCCCCCCCGAGTAAATGGACAAGAGAATAAAGATGTCTATTATGAGAGAAATCTGCGTGCATAGTCACCGGAACTGTTCAAGTTGAGAGAGTCAACGCCCGCTCCAGTCCGCATGGGGGATGAGCTCGCCACCCCCGCGTGTCCCCAGCGCCCTCCATACCTCGTCGCGGATCCCGTTCGACACGAAGCGGACCGAGCCGTCGGCCATGCCGACGTTGACGCCGCCGGCGTGGTAGCTCCGGGCGGCGAAGACGCCGACCCCTCCCATATAGATCGTGCCGCAGTCGGGGACCGGGGAATTGGGCGGGACCGACGCGAAGAAGGCGGTATATTCCGCCCCCCCGAGCATCCAGGTCCGGCCGGCGTCGTGCTTGATCCGATCTCGATCGCTCACAAGGTTGCGTCGAGCGCAAAAATCGACCAGTTCGTCCACGCTGATCGTCAACGGATATCCCGCCGGCCCCTTCTGGATCCAGTCGCGATGGGGCCGATAAGTCGGCTCGCCAGGCGATCCCACGCCGACCAGCTTCTCCGAGAAGGCGATCGTGTGCGTCAGACCGTCGGTGAATCCCCGCACGCCGGTCCCCTGATACGTGAAGCACCCGTCGTCGAAGCCCGACCGGCAGAAGCCGCAGACGCCCCGGTTCGCCCGGTAGTTCGTCGGGCCGAACGGATCCGGCGACGCCCATCCGTCCTCGGGGCACACAAACAAGGTGACGTGCCGACTTGCTGCGGTCATGTTCGCCCCGCGCTCGATCATCCGCAAAGACATGGTGGGAACGTTGAAATTGATCGAGTCGTAGATTGGCTCCTGCTCGAGCACGCTCAGCAACGCGACGTGGGCAGAGAGGTTCACGTAAGTAGGGCCGTTCAAGTTGGGTACGCCGATGTGGTGGCCGAGCGGTGACGGGGGGAAGACGTCCCAGGCCCCCTGATAGGCATGCATCGCCAGGCCGAGTTGCTTGAGATTGTTCGCGCACCGAGCGCGTCGGGCCTCCGCGCGTGCCGATTGAACCGCGGGCAGCATCAGGCTTGCCAGCAGACCAAGGATTCCAATGACGACCATCAATTCGATCAGCGTCAGGCCCGGACGTCTCATCGGTCCTCCCATCGCAATCCGAGTTCTTGAATTCTGGATGCGACCGTGCGTCAGGATTCACCAACTCTTATCGGCGGCAACTTCGTCGCGTCCGGCCAGCATTTCCCGGGAACGTCAAGGCCGATTCACGCCGGCCGCGATCCGGATCGGGACAACCATGTGATCTTCCGAGCCTGGATCGCGAATGGTCAGCCGTGCCGACCCCTCGATTTGCCCGGCTTCGATCCCGCCGAGGGTGACGGTCACCCCCCCGCTGCCCGATCACCCCGCCAGGTTCAACGTCACGCACACCAGCAACGGCAGGCCGATCGCCACCGCACACAGGACCGCTCCCGCGACCGAGAGAATCACTCCCCTTCGCCGCGGCTTTCGCTGTTCCAAGGCGACCCCCGCCCCCCCGAGGCCGATCCCAACCAGGACCATCACCGCACAGGTTTTCGAGGGGACTTCGATCCTCCTCCCCTCGACTTTCACCGGCGTTGCAACCAACCTGTTCGTCCAGGGGCTCCGCGAATACTCAACATCGTCGACCACCATGATCGAATATGGCTCGGTCCAGCCTGGCACCGGCCTGTCGAGCAACCCCGACACCGCCACGAACAGGACGAACGAACCGATCGCAATCGACAGGACGCCGAACATCAGCGACCCCATCCCCTCCTGAACCCGGCCCTCCTTCTTCCTTTTCCGCTCGTCACGCTCCCGGATCGCCCGGATCAGGTCAACGGACGGCGCCGATCCCCCTCGACGATCCTCGCTCATGCGTTGCTCCTTGATCATTCCGCCCGTCCGACGACCGAGAGAGTTCGTTGAGTTTCGGACCCCGTTTGACCTGCTCGACGGCGATGTACTCGATCCGGTCTGCGGCGATTACCCGAGGGTCGAGCGAGAAGACGGACGAGCGCACGTTGGTGTGCCTGTTGCTCAGCCCGCTGGCTTCGTCCCGCTCGGGGAGATACCGCTTGCCTGCGGCCTCGAAGACCACGATGCGGAATTCTGGGGCGTTGGGATCCGGCAACCCTTGCCCAGCAACGATGCAGTGGATACGCAGCACCTCACCATTGGTGTCGACGACGGAGAATCCACTGATGACCTGATCCTCTCGGGCCACACCCCAGTCATGGCCGACCCGGAACTTCTGAGGGAAAATCAACTCCCAGCCAGGTTCCTTGGCGAACTTCGGGCGCTCATGAGCGGGTACTTCCCTAAGCACCTCCTCGACCTGAACTTGTTGCACGAGTGTGGACGCCAGGAACACGAGCGCAATCGTTGTCATCGATCCCTCCTGCATGATCGAGGGAAGGGAAGCCCATCGCCGGCGTTGCGAATCACTGAATGGATGTCGCCAAAGCACGTCGATTGACCGGCCCTCCCTGTCCTTCAATCCTCAACCGTACGTCGCCAGAAAACCAGACGGCGTTGGACCCGAGACGCTTGTTGCCATCAAGGACAAACACTATCTGGCATGATCGGATGATTGGTGATCTTCACCCAGGCGCCACCCGACCGTCAAGCGAATTTCGAAGGGCCGTTGACGATCGGCCGGGGGCAAGTGCGACAATCAGAGGATGCCCCACCGCGACGGCCCCCGCATCTTGTTCGTCACCGGCCGCCTGGCGGAGTTCGCGCTCCGGCAGGTGCTCGATGACCTCGCGCCGAGGGCGAACATCAGGGCCGAGGTCGCCGTCTTGCCGATCACCGTCGCGGCCCTGATGCCGCCGAAGTGGATCGCCAGGCACCTGCAAGTTCCCGAGGGGGTCGATCGCGTCATCCTGCCCGGCATGTGCAAGGGGGACCTGGCCCCGGTGGTCGAGAAGGTGGCCCCCGTGCCCGTCGAGCGCGGCCCGGACGACCTGCGCGACCTGCCGCGTGCCTTCGGCCTCGACTGCCCGAAGGCTGACGGCTACGGTGCCTTCGACATCGAGATCCTCGCCGAGATCAACCACGCCCCGACCCTCCCGATCGACGCATTACTCGTCCAGGCCGACCGCTTCCGCACCGAAGGGGCCGACCGGATCGACCTCGGCTGCGACCCCGGAGGCCCCTGGCTCGGCGTCGGCGAGGCGGTGGCCGGGCTCCGCGAGCAGGGCCACCGCGTCTCGGTCGATAGCTTCGATCCCGTCGAGGTCGGGCGCGCCGTCGCCGCCGGGGCCGACCTGGTGCTGAGCGTCAACGGGTCGAACCGCGACCGGGCCCGCGACTGGGGCGTCGAGGTCGTCGTCATCCCCGATCAGGTCGGCACGCTCGACGGCCTGGACGCATCGGTCGAATTCCTCACGAAGCACGGCATTCCCTTCCGCCTCGACCCGATCATCGAGCCGATCGGCTTCGGCTTCGCCGCCTCGCTCGGCCGTTACCTGGAAACGCGTCGCCGCTACCCCGATGCCCCCATGATGATGGGCATCGGCAACCTGACCGAACTGACGGACGTCGATTCGAGCGGCATGAACGTCGCGCTGATCGGCTTCTGCCAGGAGCTTCGCGTCGGCTCCGTCCTGACCACCGCCGTCATCAACTGGGCGCGATCGTCCGTCCGGGAGATCGACCTGGCCCGCCGACTTGCCTATCATGCGGTGACGAACAAGACGTTGCCGAAGCACCTGGAGCCCGGCCTGGTGATGCTCCGCGATCCGAAGATCCCCACCTTCGGCCCCGAGAATCTCCGGGAACTCCAGCGCCGCATCAAGGACCCGAACTGGCGCATCTTCGCCGAGGACGGCATGATCTACGCCCTCAATCATCAGCATTTCCTCTCCGATTCCGACCCCTTCGCCCTCTTCGACCGCATGGGGGTCGATGAGCCGTCGCACGCCTTTTACCTCGGCTACGAGCTGGCCAAGGCAAAGACAGCTTTGACCCTCGGCAAGCACTACCGTCAGGACCAGGCCCTCGACTGGGGATTCCTCACCGAGCCCGAGGTCAGCGCCGTCGATCGCCGGAAGTGGGAACGCGAACTCCACCGCCGCCACGAGGGCGGGGCAGGGGGGCTCGGCTCGTGATCCTCGAAGGCATCGTCACTACCCTCGGCCCCGACGGCTCCCTCAACATCGCCCCGATGGGGCCGATCGTCGAATCCCCCACGCTCGACCGCTTCACCCTCCGCCCCTACACCTCCTCGACCACCTACCGCAACCTGAAGGCCCTCGGCGAAGGGGTCCTCCACGTCACCGACGACGTCCTCATGATCGCCCGGGGCGCGATCGGCCGCCTCAACGACGCCCCCACCCGCCCGGCCGACGTTGTCAAGGGTCGGATTCTCACGAGCAGTTGCCGATACGTCGAATTTCGCGTCACCCAGCTCGACGACCGCGACGAACGCACCACCATCCATTGCGAGGCCGTCGCCCGGGGCACCCTCCGCGACTTCTTCGGCCTCAACCGCGCCAAGCATGCCGTCGTCGAGGCCGCCATCCTCGCCACCCGGACCGATTTCCTCCACTTGCCCGAAATCCTGGAGCAGTACGACCGCTTTTCCGTCCTCATCGACAAGACCGCCGGACCCGATGAAGAAAAAGCCTTCGCACTCTTGCGCGATCATGTCCATGCCATTGCCCGTCGTCGAGGCGTGCCGATTCCCGGTTCTTCCGACGTGGTCGTCCCCCGAGCCGTCTGCATCCAGACCCCCAGCCGCTTGCACTTCGGCCCGCTTGCCTGGGGACCGGAGGCAGGACGTCGCTTCGGTGGCGTGGGCCTGATGATCGAGCAACCGGGCGTCGAACTCCGTGCCCAGCGTAGCGACGAATGGGCGATCACCGGCATGATGGGCCAGCGCCCCCGCGTCTCCGACTTCTCCTCCCGCGTCCTCTTCCAGCTCGCCCGCAAGATGGACCGTGCCCGGGCGATGGCCACCCACATCCACATGGACCGCGCGATCCCCGAGCACGTTGGCCTCGGCTCCGGCACCCAGCTCGGCCTGGCGGTCGCAAGGGCGATTACCCTGCTGAACGGCAAAGGGGATTTACCTGTCCAGCGCCTGGCGCAACTCGCTGGCCGGGGGGCACGGTCGGGCATCGGCATCCTTGGATTTGAACGCGGCGGCCTGATCGTCGACGGCGGCCATCGTGCCTCCGGGGCGATCCCTCCCCTCGTCGCCCGCGCCACCCTCCCCGACGACTGGGCCGTCCTCGTCGCCATCCCGACTGCCCCTCCCGGCCTCCACGGCGAGGCCGAACGCCTCGCCTTCCGCGACCTCCCCCCCATGCCCGATTCCCTCTCCGATCGCCTCTGCCGCCTCGTCCTGCTCGGCTTGCTCCCCGCGGTGGCCGAGCGTGATCTCCCCGCCTTCGGCGCCGCCCTCGTCGAAATCCAATCCCACGTCGGCGACTGGTTCTCCCCCGCCCAGGGCGGACGCTTCGCCTGCCCTGAGGTCGAGCAACTCGCCCGCTTCCTCTCCGATCGCCAGCTCCACGGCGTCGGCCAAAGCTCCTGGGGACCCGCCCTCTACGCCTTCGACAACGGCCCGCCCGACCGACGCGATGCCCTGCTCGCCGAACTCCGCGACCGCTTCTCCCTCCGCCCCTCCCGATGCTTCTGGACCCGCGCCTCTTCCTCTGGAGCCTCCTGGGAATCGATTGACCCGCTCCCCACCGACCTCCTCGCCTCTGGCCACTGAGCCACCGGCGCATTGCCCGACCTGTGCTCCCCCGCTATCGTTTTCGGAAGCGATCCACCCACGGTCGACTGCCCCCAAGGCCTCCCATGCCTCTGACACTTTCCTGGACCGACGCCACCACCCTCCCCGTCGCCTCCGACGCCCTCCGCGCCGATGGCCTGGCGGGCCTTTCTCCTGTTGAAGCCGCCTCGCTTCCCGCTCGCATCGGCAACCAACCCGCCACGCTCGGCGACCTGTTCCGCATCGAGGGAGACGCCTCGCACGGCCCTCACCGTCTCGGAGGCGATCTCCGCCACGTCCGAGGCATCGGCGCGGGCATGGTTACAGGCTCCTTGATCGTCGAAGGGGATGTCGGACCCTACTTCGCTGCGGCGATGGCCGGCGGCTCGATCACCCTCATCGGCTCCGCCTCCACCTGGGCCGGGGCCGAGATGCGTGGCGGACGCTTGCACATCCGTGGATCAACCGGCGACTACCTCGGCGCGGCCGAACCCGGCAGCCGTCGCGGCATGCGAGAGGGCATGATCCTCGTCGAAGGCCCCGTCGGTGCCGAGGTCGGCCTGGCCATGCGCCGCGGTCTGATCGCCGTCACCGGTTCGAGCGGCCCCGGCCTCGGTCGCGGCCTGATCGCCGGAACGATCCTCTCCCTCGGCCCTGTCGGCCGCCTGGCCGGATCAGGGATGAAGCGGGGGACACTCGCCCTGGTCGACCCCGGCCCCGACTTCGAACCTCTGGCCACGTTCGCCGCCTCGGGTCGATATCGTTTCCCGTTCCTGGCGATCTATCTTCGGTTCCTCCGTGATCAAGGATTCCCGATCCCTCCCGGACTGGAATCCCGCGCATTCGATCGGTACAACGGGGATCTGCTCGACGGCGGCCAGGGGGAACTCTTGACCCTCGCCCCTGTCTGACTCCCTCACGCGACCCCGCCCAGCCCCCGGACGCCCGATGAACCTGAACGCCCGAGCCGCCCGTCGGACCGACTTCCTCATCGCTCACGCCCTGGAACGTCGAGTCCGCGTGGTTGACGTGCCTGGAGGCGGCCGGGTCGTCGATTGCGGCGTCGAGACTCCGGGCGGCCTCCTTGCCGGGCTCGACCTCGCCCGCATCTGCATGGCCGACCTCGCCGAGATCACCCTCGCCCCCGGCGAGGTGGAGGGTATTGCCTGCCCGACAATCCAGGTCGCCACCGACCACCCCGTCGCCTCCTGCCTTGCCAGCCAGTACGCCGGCTGGCAGATCGCCCTCAGCAAATTCTTCGCCATGGGCTCCGGGCCAATGCGGGCGGCATGGGGACATGAAGATCTATTCAGCACCATCGGATTCCGCGAGGACGCCGATGCCGTCGTCGGCGTCCTTGAAGGCCGCTCGCTGCCCACCGCCGAGGTCATCGCCCACGTCGCGCAATCGTGCCGCGTTGCTCCCTCGGCCGTCACTTTGCTGATCGCCCCGACCGCCAGCCTCGCCGGTGGGGTTCAGGTCGTTGCTCGATCCGTCGAAACATGCTTGCATAAGCTCCACGAACTGAAGTTCGACCTTTCCCGGATCGTCTCCGGTTTCGGCACCGCTCCGCTGCCACCGGTGGCCTCCGACGATCTGAAGGCCATCGGCCGGACCAACGACGCCATCCTCTACGGCGCCCGCGTCGTGCTCGATGTCACGGGCGACGACGACTCGCTCCGCGCCCTCGGCCCGAAGGTCCCGTCCTCCTCCTCCCGCGACCACGGCGAGCCTTTTGCCGACATCTTCGCCCGCTACAACCACGACTTCTACGCCGTCGATCCCCACCTGTTCAGCCCCGCCGAGGTCGCCTTCCGCAACCTCCAGACGGGTCATTCGTTCGCCTTCGGCCGCCTCGAACCCGCCGTGCTCGCCCGATCCTTCGGCACCGAGGGCGCATGACCGGCCCATGCCCCCGCACCTCGTCGCCCTCGTCTCCGGGACCGGCTGGCATGTCCAGGATCTCATCCGAGCATCCCAGGTCGTCGGCTGCCGCCTCGACCCGCTCCCGTTCCCCTCGCTCGCGGCCCGAATCGGCGGAGGGCCTGCCCGCATCGAGGCCCGCCAGGTCAACCTGCTCGGCGTCGATGGCGTGCTCGTCCGCATGATGCCCCCCGGCTCTTTGGAGCAGGTCGTCTACCGGATGGACGCCCTGCATCGCCTGGAAGCCCGCGGCATCCCGGTGTTGAACCCCCCCCGGGCCGTCGAGGCTGCCGTCGACAAGTATCTCTCGCTCGCGAAGCTCGACGCCGCCGGCCTCCCCGTCCCGCCCACCTGGGTCGGTGAGTCGGCCCGAGACGCGATGGACGCCTTCCACGCCCTTGGCGGCGATGTCGTCCTCAAACCCCTCTTCGGGGCCGAGGGCCGCGGCCTCGTCCGCCTCTCCAACCCCGACCTCGCCCTTCGAGCGTTTCGGGCAATGGAACGAATCGATGCTGTTCTGTATGTGCAACAACACATTCCGAACAACGGCCACGACCTCCGCGCTTTCGTCCTGAATGGCCGGGTCCTTGGCGCAATCCGCCGCACCGCCCCCGATGGCCAGTGGCGCACCAATGTCTCCCTCGGCGGCCGTGCCGAGGCCCTTCTCCTCGACCCCGAGGCCGAGCGTCTCGCCCTCCGTGCTGCCCAATCCGTCGGCGCCCGCATGGCCGGTGTCGACCTGCTTCCCGACTCCCGCACCGGCCGTCTTGTCGTCCTCGAAGTCAACGCAGTCCCCGGCTGGCGGGCCCTCTCCGCGGCAACCGGCATCGACGTGGCCGCCGCCCTCCTCGACGATCTCATTCGGTGGCATCGATGATCAAGGATCTCTCCCGTCTTGGATTTGATCCCGCCTTCCTCGCCTGCCTGCTCGAAGCCACGGCTCGCAAGCCTGGCAACGTCCATCCGGGTCGGGCGTTCGATGACTCCCACTACCTCGATTTCGTCCTCTCTGCCGCGACCCTCTCCGGGTGGCTCGATCCGGATCGCATTCAGGAGTTCGGTGTCGGCGCTGTCGTCCGGGCCGCCGTGCAAGAGTCTCGTGCCCGCGTGGGCCACAACACCAACCTCGGCATGATTCTCCTTCTCACCCCGATGGCCGGCGTGCGTCACAAGGCCGAGGGGCTGCGAAAGGGGGTCGAGCGCATCCTCGACGACTTGACCATCGACGATGCCCGAGTCGTTTATGAAGCCATCCGGATCGCCCGACCCGGAGGTCTCGGCTCGGTCCCCGAACACGACGTCGCCCACGAGCCCACAATCACCCTCCGCGAGGCGATGACCCTTGCGGCCTCTCATGACGCCATCGCTCGGCAGTATGAGGCAGGATATGCAGACATCTTTGATCTCGCACTTCCCACGCTGCGAGACGCCCTGCTCAGCAATCGCCCCCTTGAAACCGCCATCGTCCTCACTCACCTCACCCTCATGGCCGAGCGCCCCGACACCCTCATCGCCCGCAAGTGCGGCCCCGACGTCGCGCTCGAATCGTCCCACCGAGCGATTTCCGTCCTTGCCACCGGCTGGCCCGATTCGGCGGATTCGATCACGCAGATCCGAGCGTTCGACACCTGGCTCCGTGCCGAAGGCCACTCCCGCAACCCCGGCGCGACCGCCGACCTGATCGCGGCCACCTTGTACGCTGCCCTCTACGACGGGACAATCAAGTTTCCCCGCCACCTTTCCCGCCTCGGATGGGACGCGGGCGACGTGCTCTGAATCCTCAGACTCCCACGGTCGAAATCATCCCCATGTCAGCGAATCTCTACACGGTCCGCGTCACCAAGGACGACCTCGTCTTCAGCGCCGGGCACTTCATCACCTTCAACGGTGACATCTGCGAACGCATCCACGGTCACAACTGGCGCGTGGCCGTTGAAGTCGATGGACCGCTCGACGACAACCATTACGTCTTCGACTTCATCGCCCTCCGAGACCTCACAAAGGCCCTCGTCCTCGAACTCGATCACCGCATGCTCCTGCCCGATCGCAGCCCCTTCATCACCGTTTCCGAAGACGGGCCGAACCTGATCTGCCACTACCAGGATCGCTACTGGAGCTTCCCCCGCGACGAGTGCGTCCTGCTTCCCGTGCCCAACACCACCACCGAATTGATCGCCGATTACCTTGGCGTTCGCCTTCGCGAGGCCCTGACGGCTCGCGGCCTCACGCTCCCAGTGGCCATGCGAGTCTCAGTCGAGGAGAACTTCGGTCAATGGGCCACCGCTCACTGGAGTCGTTCTGACGAGTCAATCGTGTGAGCAGACAATTCAATCTTTATAAATTTTGACCGGCCAACAACTAATATCTGGAGACACAAAGAGATCGAAACGTGAGTTGATCTTACTCACGAGGCCCAACCGAGTCCGCGATGTGCTGCACGCCGATTGTCCTGGCCGAACCCGTTTCTGCACGCGGGTTCGCCGGGATAATCGGCTCATCCTCCAGCTCCCCTCCGAACCCTTCGGTCGGGTCGTCGATACGGCCCAGGCATGGGTTAAACGATTGCACGGTAACCAGCAGCAAACCCCCAGCGATCCCAAGATTCGCCATGGTCCAGAACAACACCCAGAAGGTCTGACTGGCAAACGCGCTTCGAGGTCCTTCGTCCGCGATCAACGCCGAGTAGGCACCCACTCCGAAGAACGGACTGGCCGACGCGATCCCGAGTCCCAGGTTCTCCGCCCGATTTCCAAACAGGAGCATGGCCAGAAAGGGCCAGGCGATGGAAACGAATACGTAGATTCCTGTGGTCAGTCCCACGGCTCTCCCCATCCGGTTCGTCCAGGTGGCCAGCGCAAGGCCAAGGCTTGTAATTGCCGCTCCGTAGGCCAAAATCAGAGCGGCCAGCAAGGCCACCGCCCAAACATGTCCGGACTCGGTCGAGAGTGCCAGTGCCACACCAATCGGCAAGATCAGGAGCGGCGGAACCGATCGGAACGCTCCGCACCATTTCCCCCAGACGATTGATCGAGTCGACATCGGAGTGACCAGCAGCACGTCGAGACTCCCGCGTTGCCGCTCCTCCGAAAGGCTTGTCGCCGCGGAAACACTCAACAGCAACAAGCCCAGCGGAACCTGAACCACATTGACAAACACCCCCATGCCCGCACCCCAGTTCTCTCCACTCAGCATCAAAAAAATTGCAGAAAGGCTGAATCCCCCACAAAAGAGAATGTAGATGCTCCACGAAATCAGATCCAGGCGAGACGGTCGTTTGCGTTGGCACTCCCGCCAGTAGACCGGATTGCGGTCAAGCGAAGGAGCCGGCCAGGCACCCCGGATCCATCGCGAGACTCGAGCGGTTCCCGGTGCAACCCGAGCGAACCGATCCGACTCAATGGCTCCGGTCAGGTGCGATCGGATTGATCGGCGTCGTGTGCCCCCGCGTTCCACTTTGCCAAGCTGCCCGACCACCACCGACCGAAGCCGCCAGATCGACAGCCCCATCAGGCCCGCCGATGCCGCCAGACCCAGTCCCAGAAACTGCACGTTCGTCCCGAACGTCACCGGCCGCATGATCGGCGGTGTCTCAATCGTGGAGAGTACCAGGAAAACCGGATTGAATCGGAGCAGTTCCTCGAACACATTCATTTGGGTCCAACGCCAGTTCCTCGGGACCAGCTCGAACAGACCGAGGCTGATGGGAGCGGCCATGAGGTAAAGAATTCCAAAAACATACGTTGCGATCAGCACTTCATGGGTTTTTCGTCCCCAGATCGACAGCGCAAGTGCGAGTGAGCAGCCGAAGATTGCCACGGCCAGAATCACCAGCAAGGAGCCGATTAGCCCGACCGGGTCGATCCCGCCGAACAAGGTGCCGATCGCCAGCACCGGAGCCGCACAGAGGATCAAGCCCAGCACCGGCACCAGCCGCGCCGCCAGCTTCCCCAGCACGATCTCCGTATTGGAAAGGTCTGTGGCGAACAGCAGTGTCAGATTCCCCCTTGCCTTGTCCAGACAGATCGATCCGGCTGTCGCGGCCGGGGCTGCCAGGCCCACCAGTCCCAGCAAGATCATCGCTGTGGTTCCGAAAAACGCCTGGCCCACCTGAGCCTGCTGCCGTATCGAGAGCTCCCGACCCCCGCTTCGCCCGGCGTACGACTCGAACCAGACCAACGTCATCGCCGCGAGCAAGATCAAGACGGTCAGCGATCGCATCGCATACGCTTGCCATCGCCTCGACGTCATCAGCCACTCGAACGCGAAGACCGGCCCCAAGCCAATACGCCTCGCCATCTTCCGGCCTCCTTTCTCCGATCCCGAGCTCGCGGCGCCCCCCACGTGAACTCGTCCCAACGCTCGACGACGATCTTAACCAAAGATCCGACGGTTGTCCTGGCAGTCTCGATCGTGATTTATTCCACGAACGAAACCATACCGTCTCGTTATTGAAGTCAACTGATCACGTTATGAAACGATCGGAGCGTTGCCGAGGTGACAGCCACGGTCAGTCCACCGACTGCCGCGTACAGCCCGAGCAACACCAGTCCGACTCCGCTGATCCGGCTGTCAACGCCGAAGTGCATTTGCCCCCAGAGGAACACGGTCAACGAGTCCATTCCCGCGGGCGTGACCAGGTTCGTGATCGGAAGCTCTCCCATGGCCAGCACGAAGGCCACGAGCCAGGCACCAGCGATCCCCCGAAGCGACAAGGGAACAGCCACCCGCCATACCCGTTGCCAGGGGCCCCAGCCATCCACCTCGGCCGACTCCAGGACGGCAAGCGGCACCCTGCGAACGGCCGGCCAAAGCACCAGGACCGCAAACGGCACCGTACGGATCATGGCACCAAGAATGACGATCAAGGATGTATCATAAAAAATCGGAACATGGAGATACGCAAGTTTTAAGGCCATTCCCGCGACCGGCCCCGGCATTGCGAGCATCAAGGCCAACAAGGTCACGATGCCCACCCGCCAGGCCCCTCGGGTCCGCAGTTGCCACGAAAGTCCCCAGGCCAGCACCACGCTCAGGCTCGCGCCAATGGCGGCAACGATTCCGGTCTGAACGAGCGGCGCGCGAACCTCGGCCATCGCGTATGCGAGCGACTCGGCCAGGCCCTCCACGGACCATCCCGGGGCGATCCCCCGGGCCGCGTCTCCTCCGATCCTGCCCGCTCGCCAGATCAAGGCAGCCAGCGGCGGCCCAAACATCGCGACCGAGACTCCCCAAACCATTCCTGCCGCCGGCCATCGCCACCGACCCAGCAACCAGACCTGAGACGATCGGGTTCCGGTCGAAACACGAAAAGACTCAAAAATCTCTGTGAACCTTAGTGCAATGAGCAGGGTGCCCATCATGACTAGCGTCGGAGGAATTGCCACCAGAGCAACCGCCCAGGGAGGTCGGCCAAGTCCGTACTGAACGTAAGCCTCTTCGGCGTAGGTCCGCACCAGCAGCAGATCGGTGATGGTCATGTCGCCACTCGTCAGGACCGCCACCAGGAGCCCGGCCCCGATGATCGCCGCGGCGGATCGTCGGAGCGTCACCCCTGGCACGACGCGCCAGAGTGGCAGGTCCAGTCGGGCCGATTCTTCCAGCTCTGGCTCAACCCCCTTCAACCCTATCCCTGCCAGGAGGACCACCCAGGGCACTCCTGCCATCGCGTGCACGAAGGCTGCGCCTGTCCAGCCCACCAGCAAGGGCGACGTCCCATAAGCTTGTTGATATCCGGCGTTTCCAAATCCACCAATCCATGCCGCCGCATAGAGGGGCATGGGGACGAAGAGGGCCAACGCCATCATCCCGAGCACTGGGACCCGACCGGGGAGGTCTGTTCGAAACAGGCCCAGCGCGAGTGGGATGCCGAGCAGAAATGAGCCCAGGACTGCAAAGCCAACCACCCGCAACGTCTCAACCGCAGGGCCGGCGACCAAACCCGTCTCTCGACCAAACGCGGAGGCGTCGATCAGGCCCGCGCTGGTGGAAGGGCCTGCCTCTCCCTGCAAAGCGAGCAAGACCGTGGCCACAACCGGCCAGACCACGACCACCACAAGCGCGGCCCCGGTGACAACCCGACCCATCCCAACCGCACTGATCACGCTCTGAGCCCCGCCTCGCGCATCAACTGGCTGGTCGAATCGAACGCCTCCCGCACCCAGTCGAGAATCCTGTCCGGCTCGGGCGAATACTCAAGCTCGATCGAGATCGTGGCATCAGGGATGTTCAAGTGTTTGATCGCCTCGAGATAACCCGCGAACTCGACCACCCCCCGACCAGGTGGCAGATCGCCATGAACCTTGCCGTCGCAATCCGAAATATGAACATGAGCAACTCGACCGGAAAGCGCTACGATCTTCTCGGGCGGTTCTCCCGAGAGGACCAGGTGGGAAATATCCAGGTTCGCCTTCACGGTCGGATGGTCCACCGCGTCAAGGAAGCGGACCATCCCGTCGATATCTCGCACGAGCGAGAGCTCGAACGGTTCCAACTCCAGGGCAATCTCCAGGTCGAGATCCTCGGCATATTCGCCCAGGATTCTGACGTTCTGCACGCCGGTTTCCCACTGTTCTTCGGGGGGGATGACCTGCTTCTGCCAGATATACTCTCCGAGCACGAGCAACAGGTTTCGGGCCTCGAACTCGTAGGCCATGTCCAGGTATTTTCGGCAACGTTCCAGATGGAACCGTTGCACACTCGGATTGAAGTCGATCAGGCCGACCGCCACGCACGGCACACTGACAATCGGCAGATGAAGCTTGTCGCACGCATCCTTGATGAGTTTGCGTTCTCGAACGTCGATGTCCAGCGGATCGGCAAAAATGTCGATGCAATCGAACCCGATCTCCTTGGTCTTCTGGATGCCAAAGGCCGTTTCCCGACCGGCCTGGGCCCAGGCGGAGTTGATCAAACCAAGGTCCATGACCGTCCTCCTCGTCTCGACCATGCTGTTCCGAAGCATTGCAAACGGATCACGAGCACTCATTGATCAATGGCGATTGCTCCTGACGGTTTGCGACATCCTTTATGGTGCCTGCCGCCGAGCTTCTGGTCCAGTCCTCTCCTCGCTCCTGGAACGGGAGAGACCTGAGGAGACTGTTGCGTTGCTCACGCCAGTGAGGAATACTTAAGTTGAGGACACAAACGAGCATCTTCAAGTCGATTTCCTGCTCGATTGCTGGAGGCTTCATCACCATGCGACGAGGTCTGCGACTGCGAACGTTGACGGTCCTGGCAAGCATTCTCCTCTTCAGCATTTCCTGTCGCGAGCCTTCACCTGAGCTTGATCATTCATCAAGCAATGGGTCTACCGTAATCGATCCGAACACGACTCAGAATCCTCCTAAACCGGAGGAAAATGCCGATCCCGAAGACCTCGTAATTGATGAGGAACAAGGTGAGCCCCTCGCACTCGATCAGATGGATCTCGACCAACACTCTCTGGAAGAGTTGCTCGAGATCCTCGATCGCCGGGAGGCACCCGATGACCGGAGAATTGTCCTCGAAGCCGTGGTTCGCCGAGTTCCTAATCACCGAATGGCGCTCTTGAGTCTGATGGAGGTGACTCAAACGATAGGTGTGGATCTCGCGGTCCAGGAAGGTCGACGTGGGGAAAGCATGCCTTACCTGAACCGGTCGGCTGAAGTCGGTCGCATGCTCCTCGAACTTGATCCGCCGCCAAATAACGAGGAACAAAAATATATCAGCGCTACGTTTTATAACGAGGCGTGCAATCTTGCGCTTGAGGGGGACATTGACCTGGCACTCGACCGGCTTCGCGAGGCGCTCGAACTTGGTTTCAGCGATCCGATCATCTGGGGTGATCCGGAACTGGATGCACTGAGCGATCGGAGCGAATTTCAGGAACTCCTCGACCAGTATCGAGATCAGCTCAGCCTCCCCGAACCAGACGCGACCGACGTGCCGATTCCGGAGAGTCCTTGACCGGAGGCAATGCGGGTCGTCGCGTCTGTTCGGTCAGGGTCAACGCACCTCAACGGTTGAGTGGAATCCGGGGGGCATTGGCAAGCGTTCGAGTTCGCGTCGAAGGGCAGGGCGTTGCCAGGGACGAGCCGCTTCGGCCCGGATGTGAACGCGAGTCCCGACTATGAGCAATTCAATTGAACGAATCCGATCAGCTTCCTGTTGGATGATGATGCGTTGAAGATGTTGCTTCAGTGCTTCGGCCGAGGCCGGGTCGCCCGGCTCAAGGTTCCCGGGAAGTGTGACGCGCACGGGAAGGCTCAGGGATCGTGAGGCGGAAAAACGGCTGGTCAGCCTGTCGAACATCGTTCCAAAGATTCCCGAACGTTCTGGGCCGATCGACCGTGAGCCTCGGTTCCGATCGGATCGATCGACTCCCTTGGCCTGCTGTTTCGCTGAGGATTCCTGGTCTGGTCCTGGCGGCAAGAAAGGGTTCACGTTGACGGAATCGGTTGATTCGGCTCCGATCGGCGGTGCAATCGTGGTCGGTGGCAGGGGCGTCGTCTCCAGCGAGGAAAGCTCCGGGGATGAGCCACTCAAGGGTGTCAGGATTTGAATCCCGTCAGGCACGTCCTCTGAACGATGCGGCGCAGGTTGCCCAGTGCTCGACGCGGCATGAATGGGCCGCGTCGGAGTGAAGTTCAAGAGCGGTGCGGAGGCGGTCTCGTGAGGAAGGGGAGAAGTCGGTTGCGGCATCGGTGGGAACGGAATCGGCGGCGCCGAGTGGACCTCTTCCGAGAGAATCTCAGCCGGGGGCTGCAAGACGAGTCCCGAACGATCCTGGGCTCTCGAAGCGGTCTGGAACCCGACCAGCAGGACGGGCAGAGTCATGACCAGTAACCATCGGCGCATGACCATCACCCTCCATCAGTTCGATCCAATCCTCGAATCATTCGCGGAGTTTCCAATGATTAAGTCGGCTGGTGGCTCGGAGTTGGGAGAGCATGGTGGGACGGTTTCACTTCCGAGGGAAGCAATGGCACCGGATACGACGGTCAGAACCTCTGATCCGAGGAGTCGGCAGAGGACGATTGGTACGTTGAGCGTAGGAGCAGACCGCCTTTGAAACGCATTCGTGCCCGATCGGCCATCGTCACCGGAGCCTCCAGCGGAATCGGTGCCTGCCTGGCAGTTCAACTGGCGCAGCAAGGGATCCACGTAGGCCTGACCGCCCGTCGTGCTGATCGTCTGGAGACGCTGGCCCGATCGATTCAAGACGCCGGGGGCGTGGCGGTTGTAGCTCCGGCCGACGCGGCAGATCGACAGGCCACGACCGAGGCGATCGGTCGGCTTGAACACGAACTTGGACCGGTCGATCTGTTGATCGCGAATGCCGGGCTTGGTCGCAGTTCGCCAGCCGTCGGCTTTTCGGCCGAGGTGGTCGAGGAGATCGTCCGCGTCAATCTGATCGGGGCCTCCGTGGCAATCGAGGTGCTCTTGCCGGGCATGCTCAATCGAGGGAGAGGTCAGATTGTCGGCATGAGCAGCCTGGCCGCGTTCCGAGGGTTGCCCGGGTCGAGTGCCTATTGTGCGAGCAAGGCGGCCCTCTCGACTCTGCTCGAAGGGCTTCGTCCCGAACTTAGAAGGCGAGGTGTCCTGGTCACGATCGTTCATCCTGGCTTCGTGAAGACACCCATGACTGAGCAATCGCGACATGTGCAGCCGTGGATGATGGACGCCGATCGAGCCGCATCGATCATTCTCAACGGTATCGCCAGGGGGCGACGCCGGGTCGATTTCCCTGCGCCGACCCTGGCCTTGATGAGACTGGTCCGTCTCTTGCCTGCACCGATCTTCGATCGGATCGCCGCGCGAGTCCTTTCGACGTGAGGTCGCACGGCGATTGGGGGAAAGCACCCCATGAGGGTCGATCTTGCCTCGGTGAACGTGAGGCGTCGGACCCTCGAACATGGCAACACCGAGACTCAGAAGCCCGGCGGACAACCGACGATGATCTGTCGCATCTCGCCGAGAATTCCGGCAGGAACCCCGATGAACGTGGCCGAGGCCAAGCGGTGCGCCGGGTGGGGCTTGGCCGTTTGGTAGTATTCGACCGGTTTGCGCAGTAAGGGGTGTCGATCGACGAAGGTCGCTCGACTGGGTTGGGTCAGCATCGGGTCGCTCAATGCCGGGTCGATTGACACGAGGGAAGGGTCCATCGCGACCGATTGGTTGCGGATGAATTCCTTGCGATGACATCCCGTGGTCAAGGTCGCCAGCACGGCAAAGAGCATGACCCATCTCGCTCGTGTCGACATGGGATCCGTCCTCCTTCGGGCGCAAGGTTGAGAGGCAACCGCTCGGTTGCCGAACACTTCGCCGAGCGAAGTCTGACACCAGACGAAGGAGAAATCCAATCGACAAGGCGCTCTTCGGAGGGCGGACTTATGTCCTGGGGCAATCGTGTCGGTTGGATGGGCCGAAGAGATCCCAAAATGGGTTCATGGCGATCCTTCCTTGCCTTCAATCAGGAGGATTGTCCAGAATGGACGGCCGTCTTCGGCGTTCGCGTAGCCGATCCCGACGCGATCAAAGGGACCGAGCAGGTTTTCACGCTGCGGGGCAGACGCGGTCAACGCATCAAGCACTTCCTCCGGACCGGGGTTGCCCGAGGCGACACTCTGCGCGAGGCGACGGTACGGGATGTCTGCCTCCCGAACACGATCAACGATCGACGGGCCTGATGGCTTCAGGGAGCCCGATCTGGCCATTTCCTGGGAATGAGCCTGGGCGATGCGATTGAGGCCTTTGTCGGAGGCCAGGGGATCGAGGTCTTTCGTTGACCGGAACATGTTAATTTGATTGAGCAAAGAGGCGGCGGCCTCCTTGGGATCACGCTGAGGGATTGGGGTGGCGAAGACGACAAACCAGTAGGGGCGGCCCATGTCGTCGTCAGCACAGGCGGCTCCCATCTCCTCGAAGTCACCGAGAATGTTGCGCCGGTGGCCGGCGCTGTCCATCCAGCCTTCCATGACCTCCTCGGCCGATTGCTGGCCGGCGGCGACATTCTCGCCGATCGCTCGATAAGGGTATCTGACCTGCGTGACGCGATCGGCCGGGGTCGAACCATCAACCCCTCGATGACGGGCCTTGCCCATCTCGATCATCCCGGCAACGTGGTTCTGGGCGGCCTGGCTCAAGGTCGGCGAGAGGGAGAGCGGAGGCAGGTCGCGCTCGGCTCGAATTTCATTATGAAACCTCAGCAGGTCCTGGATGATCGGGGCGTTGTCGGCCAGATCTGGGTCTTCTCGCGGGATTGAGGGCACGGGGGGATGGCTCGGGAGTGTCCTCAACGCTCCCTGGCAGCCAGAAAACCCGAGAATCCAGGATAGGGAAAGCAGGGCCAGTCGGGCTGGCAATCGCGAGGAAACCGTTTGGTGCGATGGTGGCATCGGGATCGGTCCTCCGGATCGCTTCACCCGGGAGCAGGGTCGGACCAGGAACGAAGGATCATGTTGAGGGGCCAAGGGGATCGATCTTCTGGAGGGGCTGAAATCGGTCAAGCCCGATTGGTCGGTCTCCCTCGGGTGGTTGATTCAAGGAAACTGGGCGGTCGATCGGCTTCCGTCGTAGAATGAATCGGCTCGATCCTGGGCGGGTGGCCCTCGATCGAGCATCGAAGCGAGGCGATCATGCCGGGCAGCCGGATCGGACCATCTGTGGCGATTGACCTGGAGACGACCGGCCTGATTCCGGGGGTTGATCGAATCGTCGAGGTCGGTGCCGTGCGATTCGACGGAGAAGGCCGGGTACTGGATCGGTTCGATCGGCTTGTTCATCCCGGTCGCCCGATGAGCCCCGCTGCCGAGCGGATCCACGGTATCTCCGATGCCATGCTGGCCGAGGCCGAGCCGAGGGAGGTCGTCCTGCCTGCCTTCTTCGATTGGCTTCTGGACAATCGGCCGCACCGGGTCTTGGCTCATCATGCAAGGTTCGATGCAGGATTCCTCGGGAATGAGCTGGCGGCGATTGGTCGGCAGATGCCGGGCATTGAAATCACCGATACCCTGGCCCTGGCCCGTCGTCGCTTGCCGAAGGCCGGAAGCCACCGGCTTGATGCGGTCGCCGAGCTGCTTGGGGTCGCTGCCGGCCCGGCTCACCGAGCGCTGGCCGATTGCGAGCGGGTTCGGGGGCTTTGGGTGGCCCTTGACGGCGAGGCGGGGCCTCACGTGCGCTATCCGATTGCCGACCCCGTTCAGGAGCAACTGATCCCCTGTGGCTGGGAAGGGCTCTCGGCGGCGATCGCGGCCGGGCATCGGCTTCAAATCTGCTACGAAGGGGGCTCGCGGGGCAGCGGGCCAAGGGAAATTACCCCTCGGCGATTGATCCACAAAGGGGGCGCAGCGTATCTGGTGGCCTTCTGCCATCTGGAGCGGTTTGAGAAAGCCTTTCGCCTGGATCGGGTGGTGTCGTTCGATCTGATTGAGTCGGCGAGGCCGGTGGCATAAGGCCGGGACGGGCTCGGAGGGGAAGCGGCTGGAGAAGGTCCGTCTCAAGCCCGCTTGATGATCCGACTTCGGGCGGCTAAGGTAGTGATTCTGGGGCTGTTCCGGCCGATTCCAATGGGAAGGGTCGAGACAACGGCCCGATCCGGATCGGCGGTCGGTCGGCCGACGATCGGTGACGTACCGAACTGCTGTCGAGGCTCGCATGACCACCGCCTTTCTCCTGATCTTGCTGGGTGTGTTTGCCCGGCTCAATCCCGAGCATCTCCACAACCTGGTGCCGCTGGGAGCCATCGCGCTTTATGCCGGGGCCAGGCTTTCGCGACGCTATGCCCTGGCCGTTCCGCTGGTGATCATGGTGGCGACGGACCTGGTGATCGACCTGGTCTATTACCCTCAGTTTCGCCGGGGGCCGCTCGACCCGACTCGGTTGGCCGTTTACGGGTCATACCTGGCGATCGTCTTACTCGGGCGATGGACCAGCCGGGATGCGAAGTTTGTGATGCCGGTCGGGATGGCGGTGGTCGGATCGTTGATCTTCTTCGTGGTGACGAACTTCGCGGTCTGGGCCTCGGGCGTCTCGCTTCAGCCGAGTACGTTTTCCGGCCTGATCGCCTGCTATGGTGACGCGGTTCCCTTCTACCGGGCGACCCTGGTGGCCGACCTGAGCGGGGCAGTGGTTCTGTTCGGGCTCGATGCGGTGCTGAGGCCGGTTCTTTCGGCACGTCAAGTCGCTGCGGCCGAGGCCAGGTGAGCCGACCCTTGAGACTCGGAGCGAGGCCGGGCTTGCTCGTCAGCGTCAGGTCGTCGGCCGAGGCGATCGAGGCGGTTCTGGGTGGTGCTTCGGTCGTGGATGTCAAAGAGCCGAGCCGAGGTCCTCTCGGCTGCGCGGAGCTGAGCGTCTGGAAAGCGGTCCGGGAGGCGGTCCCCCCCGAGGTTCCCGTGAGCGTGGCGCTGGGGGAACTGCGAGAGTGGGTCGATCGCTCTCCACCACCTGCCCAGGCTTTTGCGGGGATCGCGTTTCGGAAGCTCGGGCTATCGGGGATGCTCGGGAACGACTGGGAACGGGACTGGAGCCAGGTTCGGGAATCGTTCGGCCCGGGTCCGCCCTGGATTGCCGTCGCGTATCTGGATGCCGATCGGGCCGGTGCGCCGGATCGACGAGCGATTCGAGACGTGGCAGTGTCGATGCCTGAGTGCGCCGGGATCTTGCTCGATACCTGGGACAAATCGCGGCCGGCCCCAATTGAGCCGATTGACCTTGCCTGGTTCGAGCCGATCCGGCGAACCGGGCGACTGATCGCGCTGGCGGGAGGACTCGATTCGACCGCGATCGAGCGGCTCAGGTCACTCTGTCCCGATCTGTTCGGGGTTCGGGGAGCGGCCTGTGCCGAGGGGGATCGCGGTGGCTTCGTCGAACGCGGACGAGTACGTCAGCTTGTTGAGGCGATCGAAGTCGCTTCGAAAGGATGATTACCCGTTCCGGTTGAAGACCTCTCGTGGTCGGAGCGTGCGCTCCGTTCCTGGCACGCCACCTGGAACGAGCGACGGTCAACCGGACGGATCGTCGGGTAAGTCGTCAAGGACGGGTAAGCCGGGAGGATAAGGACCGTCGGCGAGGTCGAAGGGACCGCAGAGGCCTTCGGCGTCGCAGGCGCGGCAGGCGGCGATGTCGGCTCGGGTGAGGCCGGGATACCAGGTCATCAGTTCCTCCTCGGTCTTGCCGTCGGCGAGCCAGGCGGCGACGTCTTCGACCTCGCGGCGGAGACGGAGGATGACGGGCCATTCCTCGCTCATGCTACGAACGAGGGCAATGTGAATGCGCCAGTTGGCGTAGGCGTCGGCAATCTCCTCGGAGGTTGATTCGGGAGGAGAGGGAGGCGGTTCGGGGGTGGGATCGGGGGGAGGGGACGACGTCTTGCCCTTGGCTGTTTTCGGTGAGGGGTTCGCGGTGGAGCCGGTCCCTTGATGCTCAAGGTGACGCTGGAGATCCTTGCAGGCGGTGCGGTAGTTGCGTTCGGCGAGGCTCTGGAAGCGGCACCAGGCGAGGTCGGGGATCGCGGCCTCCGGCTCAAATCGAGCGGCGCGTCGGAGGCGGTTGGCGGCGAGGACGACCATCTCGGCATGGAGCCGGGCGAGCACGTCGATGGGGTCGAACTGGGCGAGCCAGGACCTGGTGAGGTCGTCGAACTGGTCGTCGCTTGCGTCTCGGAGCATCAACAGCCCCATTGGGGCAACGGTGACGCCTTCAACCGGTGGGGGGACGATTTGAGCGAACTGCGGGAACTGATCGGAAGGGAGGGGGTCGTGCGAAGACATCGGAGAGCACTCGGGGCCGCTGGGCCGGTCGATCGACCATCGGGAACGGTGTCCGTTGGATTCCGCTCCTCGATTCCCCCGATGTCCTCGATTGAGCACGGGGGCGGGTGATTGCCGATGGCTCCTCCCCCCTCGGTCCGCGCGACGATGCCGGCCGACGGGGCTTCGAACGATCCCGCCGGCAACCCCTCTTGAGGGACCGCGTGGAGGATCGAGGGTGAGTGCTGAGCAGAAGGGAGGCAGGTGCTCGCGGTCTGACTCAGGGCCCTTAACTTTATATCATCGTGTTTTTGACCGATTTAATCACAAAATCCGTCAAAAATTCCAAAAAAAGCTTCATGACGGTTGATCTCCCCGGGCTGCGCGCGGAAGGTCAGGTTAGGGGGCAGCCGATCGATGGGGCGGTTTGGTCCGACAGGTCGTTCGAGAATATTTCGAGTCGGGAGACGAACCTCTTTTCAAGTTGTACTTCAACGACGAATATGACTGGGCCGATCGGCTCCGGGGAGGTTTGGCGATGGATGGGAACTCACTCTGGAGCTGGATCAAGCTCGGCCAGTTGCTCGCAAAGCTCTTGCCAGGGGAGATGGAGGCCCGTTATGGGCACATCATCGCCCGAAACGAAGCCCAGCAGGAGCGTGAGCGAGCCATGAAGGCAGCCATGAAGGCCGAGGACTCTTCGCGCTCGAGCTGACTGATCGTGGCACGCGGTCTCGCCGTGCCACCGCAACCGAGTGTGCGATTCGCCGGTTCCCGATGGACGCGATCACGCCCCCGAGGCCCCTCGGGACCATCGGGTGCCGGGTTGTATGATGCCCTGCGCGTCGATGACCGAACCCGCCTGAACCTCATTCCCCTGTCGCTTCGAAGCCTCTTTTCGATTCAGGTTCATTCCCATGCGTCAGATCGCGTGCATCCTCCTTTTGCTGATTGGCGGTGTTAACTTCGGAGGTCAGCAGGCCAAGGGTTCGGACGACTCGACCTCGGGGACGGCGACGCTCCGGATTCAACGCATGGGGCGTACGGGTTGGTTGGGCCTCTCGGTGGTGGCCTACCTGAACGGGACTCAACTGGGGACGCTGGACACGGAGGAGTTCCAGGAGTTCACCTTCGAACCGGCAGAGAACGGCGTCAATACGCTGTCGTTCCAGGGGACTTGGTGGCAAGGAGATTCGTATTCCGGTGGGCACACGAGCTTTGTCGGGACAGCGGGCAGTGTGACGCGTGTTCTCGTAAGCGTGACGACGAAGGGGACGTTCGATTCCACCCCCGTCTATTTGACCCATATCAGGACCGAGAAGGAGGGGGTCGCTAACGCCTCGGGAGAGCTGCCCTCGGAAATCATCAACAATCCGGCGTATCAGTTCCTGGTCTCCGACTCTTGTGCGGATCCCGGTTGGTTCAAGGCGGGGATCAACAAAGCGTATGCCAGGAAGAATCCCCAGGCGGACGAGCTGATGCTTGCCAAGCCCACCTTGCGGCTGCTTGCCTTTTCGGTCTTGCTGCTGCCGGTGCTCTCCATCGCCATCTTCCGGAGTGGTGACGAGGAATGGCAGCATAAGCCCTGGGAGAACGCGTTCGCGAGTGTCTTTGGCCTGGGCCTCCTCGTGCTCGGCGTGTTCCTGGCGGCCTGGATCGCGCAACTGGCGATGAATCTGCTCTGGTTCGCCGGCACGGGGAGCGAATCGACGTTCTCTTACTCGTTTGCTGTCTTCTGCGTTGTTTCCCTGACGATCCTGGCGATCATCGTCTGCACGGTGGAGCCGTTGCTCAAGGCCATTCAAGGTGGAGCACCGCTGACGCGAACGCTGGGAGTCTTCGGGATCGTCCTGAACGTGGCGGGGACGATCTTCACCCTGCGCGACCTGGTGAAGCTGTTCTGGTTCTGGTGAGCGGGGGCGGGCGGAAGCGCCCTCGGCTAGTCTCGGGAGATCGGTTCTCGGTATGATCTCCGGTTTGGGCGATTGGGCCGCGAGTGGTCGCTGGTCGCCGTGAGCTGGCACGGAAGAACGCCGGCCGCAGACCCGCATTGAGAGACCGAGTTCGATGACCCTTTCCAGGTGAGATTCCGCGATGCTGATGGGTCGTCCCGATACGACGCCGTATGACCTGCGCTTCCAGTTGCTCGGAGTTCCGGTCCGGATTCACCCGGCGTTCTGGATTGTTGGGTTGATGCTCGGGTTCGACCAGACCGATCCGAAACGGACCCTGGTCTGGGTGGCGGTGCTGTTCGTCTCGATCCTCTGGCACGAGATGGGGCACGCGATGGCCGCGGTCTGGAACGGCCTGAGGCCGAGCGTCGTGCTGTACTGGATGGGGGGACTCTGTTTCAGCGAGCGGGACCGGCTGGGAATCGGGGGGAACATCGCGGTGATCCTCGGGGGGCCGGGGGCAGGATTCGTGCTCGGACTATTGACGGTGATGATCGGCGCAGGGGTCGGGGGGCTAACGCTTCAGGATAACCTGGCTCTGTTCGGCCTGGGGTCGGGGAGCATCAGGGAGGCGATCTCCAAGTTCAACAGTCCTTATGTCTTGAGCTTTTATTACAGCATGCTGTTCTTCAATTTTGGCTGGACGCTCGTGAACCTTCTGCCCATCTGGAGCCTCGATGGGGGGCAGTTTCTGGCCCAGGTCCTCACGAGTCGTCACCCGTACCGAGGGATGCAGCAGACGTATACGGTGGGGATGATCGCGGCGGGCCTGGTCGCCTTGTGGGCGTTTTCGGCCGATCAGACCTTCCTGGCGATCTTCTTCGCGCTGTTCGCCTTCTCGAATTACCAGGGGAGGCGGGCCCTGCAGCAGCAAGGGGGCTATGGTTCGTTCGACGTGGACCGGGGCGACTGGTGGAAGCGAGGCCGGTGACGGAATCGATGGGGTGGATGCTGGCGGTCGTCGGGGGCGTGGCGGCCATCGCCTGGTTGGTGCGATCTGGGCGGCTTGGCGGGGGCGATTTCGTCATCCGGCTGGGACCGGGGGATCGGGTCGAGGTGACGGGGAAGGTTCCGAGGTCGAAGGTGCCGGGCATTGCGGGTTTCTTCCGGGATCAGGCCGGGGGAGTGCCGCGGGGGAGGATCGTGGGGACATTCGGGCCGGGAGGGACGCCCCGGCTCTGGTTTTCTCCAACGATCGGCCCGGCACTGCGGCAGCGAGCCCGGAATTTCCTGATTGAACACCTTCGCTGAATCGTCGCGCCCTTCCAATCGCGGGCCAATTATTCGAGAATCAAGCGTCTTGAGCCTGCGCCCCGATTTTGGCGCGCCGAACGTGAAAGTATTGCGACGATGAGCAAACGCAAGTCGAAGTCGACCGCCAAAGCCGAGCCCACGCCGAGTCTTGAGGAATCGTCCTCTCAGGGCCGTGATCTGGTCCTTTCGGAACTGGAGGAGCAGGGGCCGCCGTTGCCGAACCGGCTGCCGATCTTGCCACTGCGCGCCGATGTCGTGTTCCCGCAAACCGTGGTGCCACTGGTTGTCAATCGCCCGGCCGGAATGAAGCTGATCGACGATGTGCACGGCTCGACCGGCGACCGCCTGATTGGTCTGGCGACCCAGCGCTCACCGGACGTCGAGGAACCGACGCTCGACGACCTGTACGACACGATCTGCGTCGGGTCGATCCTGAAGATGCTGAAGTTCCCTGATGGCTCGACCCGGATCGTCTGCCAGGGACTCGGCCGCGCCCGATTGTCTGAAATCGACCGGACCGAGCCGTATCTGGTGGGGCAGGTCGAACCGCTGGAGGAAGCGGTCGAGGAAGGGGAAGAACTCGACGCCCTGGTCCATCTGGTCAACGGTCTGTTCAACCGCCTGAGCGACAACATTCCCGAGGAGCTTCAGGTCGCGGCCATGAACACCCGAGACCCGGCGCGACTGGCCGACCTGCTCGGCTCCAGCTTGCCTTTCTCGGTCGAAGAAAAGCTGGAGATGCTGTCTGAGCTGGACGTGAAGTCACGCCTGATGCTCCTGGGGCAATATCTCACGCGGCACCTGAACGTGATGGAACTGTCGACCAAGATTCAGGCTCAGGTCGGCTCGGAGATCACAAGAGCGCAGCGCGAGCACTTCCTCCGCCAGCAACTGAAGGCGATTCAAGAAGAACTCGGCGAGATGGAGCCCGAGGCCGCTGAGGCCCGCGAGCTGGAACGGAAGATCCGCCGCGCGAAGCTGCCGCCCGAGGCCCGCGCCGAGGCCCGACGCGAGATCGACCGCCTGGCCGGAATGCACCCCAGCTCGGCCGAATACTCGATCGTGCGCACCTATGTTGATTGGCTCGCAAGCCTTCCCTGGGCGAAGGCGAGCAAGGATCACCTTGACCTGAAGCACGCCCGAACCGTGCTTGACGAAGATCACTTCGACCTGGAAAAGATCAAGGAACGAATTCTTGAATACCTCGCTGTTCGGAAGCTGAAGAAGGACATGAAAGGGCCGATCCTCTGCTTCGTCGGTCCTCCGGGGACGGGGAAGACGAGCCTCGGCCGGTCGATCGCCCGAGCGATGGGCCGGGAGTTCGTGCGGATCAGTCTCGGCGGCGTGCACGACGAGGCCGAGATCCGGGGGCATCGGCGCACTTATGTCGCCGCGATGCCGGGTCGGATCATTCAGGGGTTGCGCAAGGCGGGAACGAATAATCCAGTGTTCATGCTGGACGAGGTCGATAAGCTGGGTGCCGATTTCCGGGGAGATCCGTCGGCCGCTCTGCTCGAAGTGCTGGACCCGGAACAAAACTCGACGTTCCGCGACAACTACCTCGACATTGACTTCGATCTGTCGCGAATCATGTTCATTGCCACGGCAAACATGCTGGAGACCATTCCCGGCCCCTTGCTCGACCGCATGGAAGTGCTGGAACTTCCGGGCTATGCCGAGGAAGAAAAGATCCTCATCGCGCAGCGGTTCCTGATTCCCAAGCAACTTGAAAACCACGGGTTGACCTCAAAACAACTGGCGATTGGTGATGATGCCATCCGCCGTGTCATTGCCGACTACACGCGAGAAGCAGGTCTGCGGAACCTGGAACGCGAGGTGGCCGCAATCTGCCGAAAGGTGGCCCGCAAGCGAGCCGAGGGCTTGAAGGTCAGTGCAAATGTCGGCGCTGATGACGTGCCGACCTACCTCGGCCCGCCAAAGCACTTCCGCGAGGTCGCCGCGCGAACCGGGGTGCCTGGTGTCGCCACCGGCCTGGCCTGGACCCCGACGGGAGGCGAGATCCTGTTCATTGAGGCGAGCGGGATGCCAGGCAAAGGCTCGTTCACCCTGACCGGCTTGCTTGGCGAATCAATGAAGGAAAGCGCGCACGCGGCCATGAGCTACTTGAAGTCTCACACAACGTCGCTGGGAATCGATCCGGCTCGTTTTGCAAAAACAGATGTTCACATTCATGTTCCTGCCGGAGCTGTGCCAAAAGATGGCCCTTCGGCCGGTGTGGCGATTGCGGCGGCGCTGATCAGTCTCTTTCGTGATGAGCCCATTCGTCGTGACCTGGCAATGACCGGCGAGTTGACCCTGACCGGACGGGTCTTGCCTGTCGGTGGTGTCAAGGAAAAGGTGCTTGGGGCGCGTCGAGCGGGAATCAAGACAGTCTTGATTCCTCGATATAATGAGAAAGATCTGGTGGATCTGTCTGAAGAAGTGCGCAGCGATTTGACCTTCCAGAGCGTCGAATCGCTCGACGACGTGGTGAACGCCTTGTTTGCGGAGCCGGTACCGAAGTCGACCGGGAAGAAGTCTGGGGCCTCGAAATCATCGGTCTCATCCCGGTCGAAAGGGACCGGCCCTTCGCGACGCGCAGCACGCTGAGCCGATCAACTCGTTGAAGGATCCGCGCGATGGCCCAGGACCCGCTGTGCCTGCTCTGCGTCGAGCCGAGCTTTCCGGGTCGCCTGGGAGCCGTGACGGACTGGCTGGTTCGGACACGGGGCTATCGCTGCTGGTTTGCCAGCAACCGGATCAGTCCACGTGAGTTCTGGCCCGAGTCGGTCGGCCGCGGCCTGGAACTCTTGCAGTACGAGGTAGGAGGGGTAGCCTGGGAACCCTCGGTGCCCTGGACGAGGAGCCTGGAGCGCTGGTTCTGCCATGCCCATGGCGTCTGGGAACTGCTGGAGGCTCAGCGACCACGTCCGGTAGACGTGGTCCCGGCCCGGTCGAGCGGCCTGGGTTCGACCTTGTTTGTCCCTGGCTTCGATACAAGGGTTCCCCTGGTCAACCTGTTCGATGGATACCTTCATCCTCGCCGGAACGATCTGGCTGAGGAAGTGGCTGATGGTGTCGCCTCGGAGCCGAACATGCTGCGGGAGTTCGACCGTGATGTGTCGATCTCAAACATGATCATGCGAATGAAAAATGACGTGATCTGTGTGGTTGCGGGCGGGGGACAGGTCCGTCGTGGACTGGATCTGGAGCACTACGGGATCGACGACGCGGCGGTTCTGCTGGAGTGAGAGCCGCTGGTCGACCCCGAGCGATTCTGGATGCCTGGCCTGTTGTCCGCTTCGGGAGTTGTGGAGCTTCTAGAGAGAACAGACCTTCATGTGTCGCCAAGTCGTCCGTATCCGTTGGATCGGTCCGTGATTGAGGCGATGGCGGCCGGGGCAGTGGTGATAGCTTGGGAGTCGGAATCCGTCCGTGAGGTGATCAAGGACGGCCAGTCCGGATTCCTCGTGCCGATGGACGAACCCGAGGCCTCGGCGATCATCGAGCCGGTTCGAGAGGTGATCGAGCCGGGACGAACTGGGCTGGTGGCTCCGTTATTCGACGCCGAGGCCTGGGGCGAGCAGGGGCTTCAGGTGCTGGCGGCTCTGGAGATGGATCGACCGCTTCGGAACGGAGCCGGGAGCGGTACAGTCTCGACGTGTGTGTCCCGGTGCTGCGAGACTTGTTCGAGCGGACGGCCTCGAAGGGGCGGGGATGAACGCTCGGGGACGAGCCCGGCAGAGATCGAGAGGGGTGCGGGACGATGGAGAACGAGCATTCGATCGGAGCGGCGAGTGCGGTGCTGGCGGTGGTGGTGATTGGCATTGCCTTTGTGCTGACGTGGCGGCAGCGTCTGGAATCGCGACGGCCTCGGAATCTGGCTGATGAGGCGGATGCCCGTTACTTCGCGCGACAGGATCGCCGACGATACCGAGGGGCGGTGCTCCTGGCGATGCTCGGCCTGGGAATCGGCGTGGGAGGCAACATCGACATCCGGGCGGGTCAATCGGAACGGATTGCTTTTGTCGTCATTTGGATCCTGGTGCTCTTGCTCGTCTTGCAGACGCTCTTGCTGGCGTTTCTGGATCTGTGGTCCACGAGACGGTACGCCGATCGGCAGCGTCGCAAACTCGCCGAGGAACGACGTCAGACGCTGGAACGGGAAATCGAAGCGGTGCAGGAAACGTTTCGGCGCTCCCGGACTCACAATAACGGCAAGCACGAACGGACATGACGGGTGGGATGGGAGTGGGACTCCGCTCCCAAGAATCGTCTCGCGGGGAAGCCTCAAGCCGAGAAAAAATCGCGTGAAGCTCCCCCTTGCGACTCAGGGGCTGAAGACCAACGTGAGGCGATCCCCGCTCGGGCGGTTGGGTGGTGTCTGGGTCAATACGTCAGGGCGATCAGGGCCAGCACCAACGCGAAGAAATTGAGTCCGGCCCCCACGAGCACCGGCACCGGGCAGATCAGGCCGCGAAGGTAGGCTGCCAGCCAGGCCACCAGCGCGATCCCGAGGCCGATCAGGGCTGGGCTGAGGGGGGGGATCCAGCTCTCGGCAGCCTCGGCGATTTCACCGAGATTCTGAGCATAAATTCGTTTGGCCTGAAGCAAGACCAGATCGAAGCCGTAGATCACCACCAGGATGATCCCCAGGATCGAAGAGGTTTGACCCAGGATCCACGAGACATAACTGATTCGCGTTGAAGGATCTGGTTCGTTCATGATGGTTCCATCCTCAGCGTTGTTTCGGGTGTTGTCGACCAGTTGCAAGTCTTCGAAACCATGTTCGGAGCGGGCGACTACGTTTTCTCTCTGTCGATGGAAGACGGTTTCCTCCGCGAAGCTGTTCGTCTGTCCGGCACGATTGTGTCAGAAAATCGCTCAGAAATCATCGGAACCATCGAGTGACAGACTCGGCTGCGTGCCGAGTCGTTGACAAATTCGATTGTCCGGGTGCGGCGGTCAAACATCAGGACTCATTGCAAGTCGGCAGCCCGATCCCCCGCGTTCCCTCACGCTTTGCAGGAGCCGAACGCCGCGAGGGTACGTCACACCTCCTGAGCGTTCTGAGTTGGCAACCTTGTAATTGTTGCATTCTACGCTCGGGCATTGCCAGAGGGACTCCTCAGCGATCGGAATTCCTGTTGGCGTCGGCGGTCCGGCCTGGAGAGAGGCTGACCTGAATAGACGCCATCGGTCGAGGCGCGAAGGTCTTTGTCGAGAGGAGGTGATTCGAGGAGACGATGATGACCCGACGAGAAAATTCTTTTGGATCCAGACGGTTGATCACTGTATAACCAAAGATGAACCATCGCCCAATCGGGTTCCCCCGCCCGATCTTGAGGGCAAGTGCGAGTACACTCGACGCCCCCACCGCCGGGTCTCCTGGGATCGTTTGCGAGATTCCCGGGAGGCGCTCCTTCTCAATCCCTCCGAGCTTCGACTGCCGAATCGAGCGATGTAGGAGACCGCCGTGATGAGACCTTGGTACGGGTACCCGACGACGACCGCGGTCCTGATGGCCCTGCTCTGGGCTGGTTTCGCACAGGCCGACGACGCCGAGACCCCGGCCGATCCGGCCGATGCGAAGGTCAGCTATTACGAGCAAATCCGGCCGATCTTCGAGGCGAACTGCCAGGGATGCCACCAGCCGGCGAAAGCCGGGGGCAAGTTCGTGATGACCGAGTTCGAACGGTTGCTCAGTGGAGGGGAATCGACCTTGCCGGCCATCGTGCCGGGAGATCCGGTGGAAAGCTACCTGATCGATCAGATCACGCCGACCAATGGCGAGGCGCTCATGCCCCAGGATGCGCCGCCGTTGCTCGACGCCGAGATCGCTCTGATTCGCCAGTGGATCGCCGAAGGGGCCATCGACGACACCCCAGCCAATGTCCGGACCACCTTCAGCGCAGAAAACCCGCCGGTTTACGTCCGTCCGCCGGTGATCGCGTCGATGGACGTTTCGCCTGATGGAAGCACGATCGCCGTTGCCGGTTTCCACGAGGTTTTGCTCCTGTCAGCCGAAACCCTGGAACGCACGGGCCGACTGATCGGTCTTTCCGAGCGGATCGAGTCGGTCGCGTTTTCCCCGGATGGCTCGAAGCTGGCCGTGACCGGTGGTAATCCGGGGCGGTTGGGCGAGGTGCAAATCTGGGATGTGGCCTCGTCTCGCCTGATTCGATCGGTCCCGGTCACGTACGACACGGTCTATGGCGCGAGCTGGTCGCCCGATGGGACGAAGATTGCCTTCGGTTGCGCCGACAATTCGGTCCGGGCGATTGACGTGACCACGGGAGAGCAGGTGCTCTTTCTCCTCGCCCATGAAGACTGGGCGCTCGACACGGTGTTCTCGGCGAAGGGGTCGCACCTGATCTCGGTCGGTCGAGACATGGCGGTGAAGCTGACGGAGATCGAGACGCAGCGATTTGTGGACAACATCACCTCGATCACTCCCGGAGCCTTGAAGGGAGGGGTCAATGCCGTGGCCCGGCACCCGGATCGGGATGAGATTGTGGTCGGCGGCTCGGACGGTGTGCCCAAGCTCTACCGGGTCGAGCGTTTGACAAAACGCGTGATCGGCGACGATGGCAACCTGATCCGCGAGTTCCCGGCGATGAAGGGCCGGATCTTCTCGGTGGCCGTCAGCCCCGACGGATCGATGATCGCCGCGGCCAGCGCGCTTGATGGTCAAGGAGAGGTCGCCATCTTCTCCTACGACTTCGACACGAGCCTGCCGGACGAGATCAAGGAAATCAATGAGAAGGTCGTGACCACGCGATCGGCCGAAGAGGTTCAGAAGCTCAACGCCTATCACACGGAAGGGGTCCGCGAGATCGCTCGCCTGAGCGTTTCTGAGACGGGCCTCTATTCCATTGCCTTCGGGGCCGATGGTCGTTTGCTGGCGTCCGGGGGCGACGGGATCATTCGGGTGATTGATGCCGCGACGGGTACGGTCGTGGATCAGGTGTCTCCCGCCCCGCTTGAAGAAGGTTCGGCCGAGGTCGCCGAGGCTGGCAAACCGGTTCGGCCCAAGCGTGTCGCCGTGGATGACTCGACCGAAGTGGCCGAGGCCGACCGCCTGCCCGAAGGAGCTGAGCTTGTCGAACTGACCATCACTCCGAGCGAGATCCGACTGGTCAACCTGTTTGATTCGGTTCAGATCGTCGTCAGCGGCACTCTTTCGAGCGGCGCGGTGGTCGACCTGACCCGAACGGTTGACCTGAGCCTGTCGAGCCCGGTGGTCGAGGTTGCCCGATCCGGTTTCGTCACGCCAAAGGCCGATGGAAATGGAATGCTTGAGGTGTCGATCGCGGGCAAATCGACCAAGGTTCCGGTGAGGGTCGAGGGGCTTTCGCAGCCCTTTGAGGTCGACTTCGTCCGGGACGTGAACCCGGTCCTCTCACGCCTTGGCTGCAATCAGGGAACCTGTCACGGGGCCCAAGACGGCAAAAACGGCTTCAAACTGTCGCTCCGAGGGTATGACCCGATCTTCGACATCCGATCGTTGACCGACGACCACGCGGCGAGGCGGGTGAACCTGGCCTCTCCCGACGATAGCCTGATGCTGCTCAAGCCGACCGGCGGCGTGGCCCACGTCGGCGGGGTCTTGATGGACACCGAGGAGCCGAACTATCGGATTCTCCGCGACTGGATCGCCTCGGGAGCGTCGCTCAACCTGGAAACGCCCCGGGTGACGAACATCGAGGTCCAGCCGTCGAACCCGATAATCGATCGGATTGGCGCTCGCCAGCAGTTGCGCGTGGTGGCAACCTATGCCGACGGGACTCGCCGCGACGTGACGCAAAACGCCTTCCTTGAAAGTGGCAACACCGAAGTGGCCGAGGCCGGTGAACGTGGCCTCATCTCCGCCATTCGGCGTGGCGAGGCCCCGATCCTCGCCCGATTCGAAGGAGCCTACGCGGCCACCACCTTGACCGTCATGGGTGATCGGAGCGGCTTCGTCTGGGTCGAGCCGGAAACCTACAACGCGGTTGATGATCTGGTTGTCCGCAAGTGGGAACGGATGAAGATCCTTCCTTCGGACCTTTGCACCGATACGGAGTTCCTCCGCCGGGCTCATCTCGATCTGACCGGCCTGCCGCCGTCTCCTGAACAGGTCACGGCCTTCCTTGACGATCCGAGGCCGAGTCGCGAGAAGCGCGAGGCGTTGGTCGAGGAACTGATCGGGTCCGAGGCGTTCGTCGAGTATTGGACGAACAAATGGGCCGACCTGCTTCAGGTCAACGCGAAGTTCCTCGCTCCCGAGGGGGCAAGAGCCTTCCGGAACTGGATTCGGGAGGAAGTCGCGGCCAATACGCCGTACGACGAGTTCGTCCGCAAGATCGTGACCGCAAGCGGCTCGAACCGAGAGAACCCGGCGGCGTCGTATTACAAGATCCTTCGCACCCCGGAGGAGACGATGGAGAATACGACCCACCTGTTCCTCGGGATCCGCTTCAACTGCAACAAGTGCCACGACCACCCGTTCGAGCGCTGGACCCAGGACCAGTATTACGAGACGTCCGCCTTCTTCGCCCAGGTGGCGCTTGCGACCGATCCAGAGAGTGGAGATCGCCGCATTGGAGGATCGGCCGTCGAGGGGGCCAAGCCGCTCTTTGAGATTGTCAGCGATACCTCGCCAACGGAAGTGATTCACGAACGTACCGGAGCCCCGACGGAGCCGGTCTTCCCGTATGAGAGTGCCCACGAGGCACCCGAGGACGCCCCTCGCCGCGTGGCGCTGGCCTCATGGATCACCTCACCCGACAACCAGTACTTCGCCCGGAGCTACGCGAACCGGATCTGGGGGTACTTGATGGGAGTCGGCTTGATCGAGCCGCTCGACGACATCCGCGCCGGCAACCCACCGACAAACCCTGAACTGCTTGATTATTTGACCGACGAGTTCGTGTCCAGTGGGTTCGATGTGCAGCACCTGATGCGGCTCATCGCCACCTCTCGGACCTATCAGCTTTCGGTCGAGACGAACGAGTGGAACACCGACGATACCATCAACTACGCCAGCGCCCGACCGAAGCGACTGCCGGCCGAGGTTCTGTACGACGCGATCTACAAGGTCGCCGGTGCCACGCCGAATATTCCCGGTGTGCCGGAAGGGACCCGAGCGGCCGCCTTGCCCGACTCGGGAATCGACCTGCCCAGTGGATTCCTGACGACCTTCGGCCGACCGGTCCGCGAGAGCGCCTGCGAATGCGAGCGGTCCGACGACCTTCAGCTCGGGCCGATCATGGCCCTGGTGAGCGGCCCGACCGTCGCTGAGGCGATCGGCGACCCGAAGAACGCGATTGCCTCGATCGTGAAGGAGGAGGACGGGAACGCCTCGCTCATCAACGATTTGTTTTTGCGGATCCTCAACCGGCCGGCAAAGGTGAGCGAGATCGATGCCTGCCTCGCCGTCTTCGATGAGATCGGTGCGGATCATCAGGAACTCGTCGCCGCTCTTGCGAAGCGAGAGGCGGAAGTCGCCGCCCTGATGCCTCAGTGGGAACGGGAACGCGAGGAGGCTATCGCCTCCGCCCGCGAGGCCCTGTCGGCCTTCGAGGAAGAAATCGCCCCCCGGATCGCCGAGCAAGAACAGGAGCGCCAGGAGAAGATCGCCGCAGCCAGAGCCGATCTGGAGGGGTATACGTCCAACGACCTGCCTACCAAGATCAGTCAGTGGGCCGAGGAGCAGTCGAAGAACCTCGTGGCCTGGGAATCGCTGCAAGCCCGCCGCATGACGGCCTCGAACGGCTCGACCCTGGACCAGCGAGAGGACCGCTCGATCGTGGCCTCGGGCGACAAGAATGGCCAGGGGATTTACACGATCGTGGCCGAGACGGAGCTGACGGGACTGACCGCGCTTCGGCTCGAAGTGTTGACCGATGAGTCCTTGCCCCGCAACGGGCCAGGGCGGGCAAAGGACGGCAACTTCGTGCTCAACGAGATCGAGGTCTACGCCGCCCCGCTGACCGATCCGACGCAGGTCCGGAAGCTCTCACTTGTCAATCCGCTGGCCGACTTCAGCCAGGACAATCTCCCGATTGCCGCCGCGGTTGACGGCAACGACAAGGACCCGGCACAGGGCTGGGCCGTCTCGCCGGCCTCGGGGGTGCCCCACTGGGCCACCTTCCAGCTGGCCGAGCCGCTCAATCACCCCGGAGGCACCCTGCTGACCATCAAGATGGTGCAGAATTTCCAGAGCCGGGAGCATTCGATCGGCCGGTTCCGTCTCGCGCTCAGCGCCCAGCCGGAGCCGGTGGGCGTGAGCCTTCCCGACGCGTTTGCATCGCTGGTCGCTGCTGGGGAATCCCAGTGGACCGACGAGCAACGGGCTTCGGTCATGGCCTACTTCAAGGCCATTGATCAGCCGTACCGACAGAAAGAGCAGGCTCTCGCGCAGGCCGAGCAGCCGTTGCCCGAAGATCCGAAGCTCGTCCAGCTTCGCCAGCGCTTGACCGAAGCGGAGCAGCCGCTTCCCGAGGACCCGACCCTGGTCCGGCTTCGGACTGACCTGGCCATGAGCACCAATCAGCTCGAATCCCGCCGGCTCACGGCGGCCCAGGATATCGCCTGGGCCCTGATCAACAGCCCGGCGTTCCTGTTCAATCATTGATCGTGTTGCGATCGGGGGCTCAAGACAGATCCCCGGAATCGAGACGTGCTCGAACCCGAACCTGTCTTCGAACCCCTCACTGACGGCTCGTAGGACCGATCTCCCGAACCGCCCATCGAAAGGCAGGACCGCGATGCTGTTCGTTCCCGGACCCAGCGGCAAGGACCTCTGCGACGACCATCTCGGCGCCACTCGGCGCGATATTCTCCGCGTGGGGGCGTCGGGCCTGTTCGGCCTGTCGCTCGGCTCCCTGCTTCAGTTGCAGGCCGCTTCTGCCAACGACGCCGGACGGCTCGCGGGCGGCCCCGGCTGGGGCAAGGCCAAGAGCGTGATCCTCGTCTACCTGCAGGGCGGCCCGAGCCACCTTGACCTCTGGGACCCCAAGGACGACGCCCCGGAGAAGGTCCGAAGCGCCTTCAAGTCGATCTCGACCAATGTGCCGGGTGTCAACGTCACCGAAATTCTACCCCAGATGGCCCAGATTGCGGATAAATACACCTTTATCCGCTCGATGAGCTACACCCCCAACGGCCTGTTCAACCACACGGCCGCGATCTACCAGATGATGACCGGCTACACGACCGATAAGGTCAGCCCCTCTGGTCAGCTCGAACCGCCGAGCCCGAAAGACTTTCCAAACTTCGGCTCGAACATCATCCGGATTCAGCCGCCAACGGTGCCAATGCTGCCGTTCGTCATGCTTCCGCGTCCGTTGCAAGAGTCGAACGTGGTGGGCAAGGGGGGGACCGCCGGGTTCCTCGGCAAGGCGTTCGACCCGTACACCCTCTACCCCGAGGGTGACGACATGGACATGGAGAAGATGAGCCGGATCAAGGTCGATGACCTCCAACTCCGTCCCGAGGTCTTCGCCCTTCGACTTCAGCGCCGGGCCAAGCTCCGCGAGGCCCTGAACGACGCGATGCCAGTGCTTGATGAGTCGGTCTCGAACTACAACCTGAACGAGTATTACGATCGGGCGCTTAGCCTCGTCGTCTCGGGCAAGGCCCGCGAGGCGTTCGATCTGGCCCAGGAAAAGACCCCGCTGCGTGACCGTTACGGCCGCAACACCTTCGGCCAGAGCTGCCTGTTGGCTCGGCGGCTGGTTGAGGCGGGAACCCGGGTCGTCGAGGTCATCTGGCCGAAGGTCGCAAACAGCGACAACCACTCGTGGGACCACCACGTCGGCCTGACCGAGCGGATGAAGAATCAGTCGGGCCCGATGCTCGACCAGGGGCTCTCAGCCCTCATCACTGACCTGGACGAGCGAGGGATGCTGGACGACACGCTCGTCGTGGCCGTCGGTGAGTTCGGCCGTAGCCCGCAGAAGGGGGTCAGCACGTCCGGCAACGGCAACAGCGCCGACGGCCGCGACCACTGGCCGTACTGTTACACCGCCGTCATGGCCGGGGCCGGCATCCGTCGCGGCAACGTCCACGGCAAGTCGGACAAGACCGGCTCGTCTCCGGTCGATGATCCGGTCCACCCCAACGAGCTGCTGGCGACGATCTACCACTCGTTTGGGATTGCCCCGGACACGATCGTTTACAACCACCTGAACCAGCCCCGCGAGCTGGTGAAGGGTGAGGCGGTCACCTCGCTCTTCGGCTGATCGGTCGGGAGACGACAAGGGAGTTCGCGTCGAGACGCGGAGTCGCGGAGACGAACAGAGAGAATACTCCTGTTCGAGTCTCTGCGGCTCCGCGTTTCTGCGCGCGAATTGATCCGGGACGTTACAATGGGAACTGCCCCGAACGTCCTACCCGCTGCGCCTTTTTTTGAGACGCGATTGCCGTGAAGATCAAGTGCCGACCCGAGGACTTCCGGGTCGAGGAATTGCCCACTGTTCAGCCCGGAGACCGGGGCCGCTTCGTCCTCTACCGATTAACCAAGCGAGGAATCGGCACGCCTGAGGCAATCGAGTCAATCCGACGCCGCTGGAACCTTCCGCCCGACGTCGTCCGTCACGGAGGATTGAAGGATCGGCATGCGTTGACGATTCAATACCTCTCGATCTTCAAAGGGCCCGAGCGGTCCTTGCATCAGGAACAGATCGACCTGGAGCCGATCGGTCGGATCGACGAGCCGTACGGGCCGTCGTCGTTCCGGGGAAACCATTTCGGAATCGTCCTCCGCGACCTGTCAGACGAAGAGGCGGCCCGGGCGCTTCAGGCGGCAACGGAGATTCCTCGCGACGGCATCCCGAACTACTTCGACGACCAGCGGTTCGGTTCGGTCGGTCCGAGCGGAGAGTTTATCGGCCGGGCCTGGATCACCGGGGATCACGAGCGAGCCCTCTGGCTTGCCCTGGCTGAAGAGAACGATTCGGACCGTCCCGGAGACGCCCGACAAAAGGCGATCCTTCGTGAGCTCTGGGGCCAGTGGCCGGAGGCGAAAGACACGCTTGACCGGTCCCACATCCGCAGTATCGTCACGTACCTGGTTGATCATCCGACCGACTTTCGAGGGGCCTTTGCTCGGGTCAGGCGCGATCTCAGGTCGATCTACTTTTCGGCCTATCAGAGCCATCTCTGGAACCTGATTCTGGGTCGGTTCATCGAGCGGCTGACCCGGCCGGAACAACGGGTGATGCATCCGTTCCGGACGGCAATGCTTCCGGTACCGGTCGGCCTGGAGCCCGAACAGGTCGATCGGCTCGCCAAAACCCGGTTGCCGTTGCCGGCGTCTCGGACGGTGATCGGCTCGGACGAGGTGGCCGAGATCGCCCGGTCGGTTGTCGTGGAGCAGGGGATGGCCTGGGAGGATCTCCGCGTCCGGCACTTGAAGGACGTCTTCCTGTCCAAAGGGGACCGCGCGGCGATCTTTCGGGCCGGTCGATGGTCGCAGTCGGACCTGAAGGACGACGATCTGTACCGAGGTCGCAAAACCCTAGAGCTGGAATTCGAGCTGCCCCGAGGAGCGTATGCGACCCTGATCGTCAAGCGCCTGACCGATGCCGCTGGCGGGCCCTCGACCGCATTGTGAGGATTCACCCGACCTCGGCGCAGGAAGCTCGGAATGATTCAAATCAGGACGTCTCGATGAGACCTGTCGTGCTCGATGAAGACAACCACTGCCTTGCGCTGAACAAGCCGAGCGGGATGCCCACGCAGGGAGACGAGTCGGGATCGGAGTCGCTGGTCGACTGGGCGCGGGAGGATTTGCGCGTCCGGTATCAGAAGCCGGGAAACGTGTTCGTCGGCCTTGTGCATCGGCTCGATCGGCCGGTGTCAGGGGTGGTCGTGCTCGGCAAGACGAGTAAAGGGGCAAGCCGGCTGTCGGCCCAGTTCCGCGACGGGACGGTCGAAAAAGTGTACTGGGCGATTGTGGAGGGAAGCCCGAAGGAGGATGCAGGGACGTGGACCGATCGGCTCATCAAGGACGAGGCGAAGAACGTCGTGCGGGTCGGAGCCGGAGGGAAGGAAGCGGTCCTGGCGTTCCGGGTGCTGGAGCGTTGGAAGGGTCAATCGTGGCTGGAAGTCAGGCCGATTAGCGGCAGGAGCCATCAAATCCGGGTGCAACTAGCATCGCGAAGGTTGCCGATCGTGGGTGATTTGAAGTACGGGGCATCGGGTCGGCTATCGGCGAGCGATGGCGGGCACCGGATTGCCCTTCATGCGCGGTCGCTGCGATTCAAGCATCCGACGACGTCGGCAGCGACGCTCGTTGTCGCGCCGGTCCCGTCAGACTGGCCCGGACCCTCGTCCTGAAGCCGTTCGGCAGGTTGGAGGAGCCCCAGTAGGCAAGCGGGATGGCTAGGATCGTCAGAAAGAGCGCGGCATAAGGTCCCCAGCTCTTGGGATCGACGGGGGCCGGCTTGGCAAATGGGTCTTCGAAGACCTCGGCGACGGAAGCCTCGGCAACGCTGGAAGCGGACGGTTCGGGATTGACCGGTTGCTCCGAGGTGCTGGAAGCGGCCGTTGTCTCCGCAACCGCCTGCGAAGGATCGTGAGCCTCAGAAGGATCAACATCGGAGGGTGAGGGCTCGGTCGCCGCGAGTTCGGCGTCAACCTGGTAGTCGGTTTCGATCACGAGGACTGGCATCTCGGGCTCGGGTTGAGCGGCGAGGGGCTGACCGTTCAGAAACGACTGTGCGAGGAGCATCAAGGAAGGAGGAATGGGAGCGATGCGTTCGGCGTCGCGTCGGGCGCGGTCTGGGTCGGTGCGGTCGACCTTGATCCGGTGGATGTACCAGAGGACCGCGGCGGCCGACCCGTCTGAGTCACAGAAAAAAAGGGGCCTGGCCGATTCGAGTGCAATTTCCTCCTCGAACCGGTTCACGAGCGAGGCATCAATCGTCCCGGGAGTCATGGGCAAGAGGACGTGACGCAGGCCCAGCCGGTTACTTGAGGCAAAATCGGCGGGTCGGATCTGATCAACCGGACGCAGGTCGAGCACGGTCCGATAGCCCCGATCCGCCAGCCAGGTCCATCCCGATTCCTCCGGGATGGACCCACCGGCCAGCAACGGAGCGACACTGTAAAATGCGTCAATCCCCGAGGTCGCGCCGGTCTCCGGCAGCGACTCGGGGATGATTACCTGGGTCGTCGGTTCGGAAACCGCCGGAGGATCGGGAGGTGGCTCGATCGGTTCCTTGGGAGTCGCTTGCTCAGGCTCAGCGACCCCAGGAGGAGCAGGATCGGGCAGTTGCTGAGCCTCATCCCCTTCGGACGGCACGGCAGCCGAGTCTGCGAAGGGGGGAGGCATCGGCTCGACCACCGCCGGGGGCGAAAGACTTTGGTCGGCTGCAGGAACCGGGTTGGACACGATCGGCTGCCGGACCGCAGGAGGAGTCTCATCTCCGAGGTTCGGGGTTACTACCGATTCGATCGGAGCCGATTCGGACTTTGGATCGGCCACCGGAGGAGGGGGAGCGAAGTCGTCCGAGTCATCAGAGTCGATGCTCTCGGGAGCCGGAAGTTGGTCAATGACCCGGAGACTCTCGCTAGAATTGGAATGTGTGGTAGGGGAGGGAAGGGGGGCGGCCCGACCCGGCTCAGGAGCCGGGTCGAAGCCGAAGCGAGGCCGAGCCTCATCACTACTTCGTCTTGCCATGCGATCGGCGAACGAGTCGCCGGTCGAGGTCGGAGCGGTAGAGGCTCGATCGATCGGCCGACTCCCCAGCGTACGGTCTGTACTGGCCCGAGGGTTACTGGAGCCCTGGGGAGCCCGTCCCGAGGGTTCGGGCAGGGGTTCTAGCTCCAGGGTGTCGTCGGGAGGCCGGATCGCGGGAGCGGGGGTCGTGAGGGCCGGATCGGCCGGCACGAGGGTCGAACCCATGGGAGGGGTCGATTGAATAATGGCAGGTTCGCCAGGCAGAACCTCGACACCAGGAGCCGAATCAAGAATGATCGGCGGCTCCTCGTAGACGATCCGCCCGCGGTTGCGGTTGAACAGGCCACCGCCGTTGCCGATCCTGCTAAGTGGACCGCAGCCCACACAGTTTCGGAAGGGGTTGATCGACTGAAGAGACTGGCATCCCTCCAGGCTGATCGCCGCCAGGGCCATGAGGATCAGGGCGAGGCGAGGCGACGCCCGGCGGGCGGGCGGGCCCGTCGATGCGCTTCGCTCGGTCTTCATCGGGGATTCCTCCAGGGAGTTCGAGACCCGGCCCGTCGCGCACCCAAGCACTCAGCCCAGACCGGAATGGTCGGGTGGATCGGGGAGCGTTGCGGATGCCGGACGACCGAAGTCGTCGGGGTCGAGCCGCCATCAGCGAGAGGTGGGAATGTCAGGCCCGAGGGCCTTCGGATGCCGTGACGCCGCGAATCGAACGCTCGGGTGGAGGAATGCTCAGGGGAAGGCATGAATTCGCTCGCGGCGGTCGGATCAAGGACGATGACGGCAATTCCCGCCGATCGATGAGGCGGCGACGCCTCGTACTCACACACCTTGCACGGCAATACAATCGCCGGGCACGGGGGCAAATCAGGCGTCACGGAACCATATCCGATGGCCGCATGGTTGCCAGTCATCTGTACCGATTTCTAAAATAACCCCACCAGTACCCCAGGCGCGATCGATCCGACCGGCGCAACCCCTCTTCCCCTATCCCCCGACGCCATGCCTGCCGACGGACCCGATCCCGAGACACCTCCCCGCCGATCGTTCTGGCCCCGCCTCGGACTCGTGGCCGTCGGGCTCATGGCCCTGCTGAGCTTTGGGTTCCGCCTGGCCGACGAGCCAAGCTTCATCGACGAGTGGGCGTACGTCTCCCAGGGCTACTTCGGGCCCCTTTGGTGGGAAGGACGCTGGAATGACCAGGCCTGGCTCGAATATCCGGCGATCGACCTTCCTCCGCTGCCGAAGTATGTGATAGGCGCCATGCTCCATCTGGGAGGGCGGCCAATGCCCGGACGGGCCGATGCCTTCGCCTGGTACAACAACACGGCCACGACCTTCGGCGACATGGACCTGCTTGTCTGGACCCGATGGCCGACTGTGTTCCTGGGGGCCGTGGGCTGCATGGCAGTGGCGGCGATCGGCGCGATGAGCTTCGGGCCTCGGGCCGGCGTCCTGGCGGGCGTCCTGCTGGCGATCAATCCGCTTTATCGGATGCACGCTCGGAGGGCGATGTCGGACGTGCCGACCGAGGCCTTCATGCTGCTGGCACTGGCCGTGGGACTCTGGGGATGGCGGGAGTTGATGGGCGGTCATCGTCGTGGACGCGCCGTGCTGGCAATCGCAGGAGGAGCGGGAACTCTGGCGGGCCTTGCCGCCCTGTCAAAGCTCAGCGGAGGTCTGGCGACGATGACTCTGGTCGCCTGGGCCGCGTTGGCGGTGGTGGTGCCAGGGGTGAGCCTCGGTCGCAAGGGCCTGGTGTTTGGGTCGGTCATCCTGGCGGGCCTGGTGGCATTCGGCACCTTCATCCTCGGTAACCCGGTGTTGACGGCTTCCCCAAGGCTTCCGGAAGGAGCGCCGGACGGGGTCGTGAATCTGGCCGAGCAAGGTGTGCTCGGCCGGACCCTGGCGGTGATGGAGCATCGTTCGGACGTGTCCCGAGGAGCGCAAGAACACCCGGTCTTCAAGGCCCAGGGGTATCCGGTCAACGGGCTGGGAGCGAAGCTTGCGGTGGTGGGAGTGCAAGGGTTTGGCCGGTTTGGACCGCTCGGGCCGAGGACGACCGACTCGATCGTCCGTTACGACTGGGCGCAGGACTGGGGAGCCTTGCTCTGGGGGCCGATCGTGATGACGGGGGTGATTGGGGCGATCGGAATCGGGAGTCGTCAGCGTCGAGCAGGGCAGCCGCCGACGGCCTGGGCGGTGTTGGTCCAGTTCGCCGTCGGGTTGGCGACCGTCTTGGCGTTCATCCCGATGGCCTGGGATCGCTACATGCTGCCGATCCAGTCGGGAGCGGCCTTGCTGGGAGCGGCTGCGGTGTCGGCGGTCATCGGGTTGATCTGGCGGAGCAAGGGCCCGGGGGATGGGACGCGTGGCTGATCGCGAGGAGTTCATTGGCTGGTCGGTTCGTGACCGGGTCCTGGCACCGGTCGGCGTGGCCTTGATTCTCCTCGGCAGCTTTGCCTTTTTCTGGCACGCGCGAGACTGGAACAGCGCAAGTCGATTGATGCTAGCGTATGCCCTCGTTGATCAGGGGACGATCCGCCTCGACGATTACCGGGTGCAGACAAACGACATCGCGCGGATCGACGATCGCTATTATACGGATAAGCAGCCGGGTTACTCACTGGTGGCGACGATCCCTTACGCGATTGCCAAGTTCGTCGTGGGCTTGCCCGATCACCCAATTGGCGAACCCGCCTTGCGGCACTGGCCGGGGGATTACTGGACAACCCTGGGTACAGCCGGTCTGGCCACGGCGATCGGCGCTGCGGTCCTCGTGATCCTGGCCGGTCGTGTCGGCTGTGGTCCGAGAGGGGCGGTGCTGGTGGGTCTGGCCTATGGCCTTGCGACCCCGGCTTATGCCTATGCAACGATGAGTTACGGGCATCAACTGGCGTCGGCCTGCCTGCTGGGATCGTTGGCCCTGATCGACCGACCGGGAGCCCGGCATCCCTTCGGGGGATTGGTCCTTGCAGGGATCCTGGCGAGTTATGCGTCGGTGGTTGAGCTTTCGGTCGGGCCGATCTCGGCACTCCTTGCGGGTTTCGTGCTGGCGAAGGTATTGGGGAAAGGTTTGCCGATCAAAGCGCTCGGGGCCTTTGCGATGGGGGCGTTGGGACCGGCGTTGATTTTGATGGGATACAACCTGCTGGCGTTCGGATCACCCATCGATATCGGTTACGCCCACCACGCGACCGAACAGTTTGCTCAGGTTCATTCGGAAGACAACCCGCTTGGCCTGCGGTCACCCGACTGGAACATCGCCGCCCCCTTGCTCTGGGGGAGGTATCGGGGTCTGTTCTTTTATGCCCCCATCCTCTTGCTGGCCGTTCCGGGGTGGATTTCCCTGATGATTCGCAGGCAATGGGGCCTGGGCCTGGTGGCCATGCTTGCAAGTGTGGCGGTGTTTCTGATCAATATAAGTTATCCGGAGTGGACCGGAGGATGGTCCACCGGTCCGCGGTTGCTGGTGCCGTTATTGCCTTTCGGGATGATCGGTGTGGCGGGATTGCTTGCGGTCGGAGGCAAATGGGCGATGCTTCCCGCGGTGATTCTGGCTGTGTGGGGTGGGGTAGTGATCCTCTTGTTTCAAGGTGTCGGGGCGCAGTTGCCGCAGGATTTGACCGATCCAATCACCCAGATTGTCTTGCCGCACTGGCTTGGCGAGCCGATGGCACCGTGGTGGATTGGCGGGCGATTCACCCGTACGATCGTTTCAGAGGGATGGCCGGAATGGGTCAGCCGTCTTGATGCGGGGAGCCAGTGGATCCAGTTCGTGCCGCTGATTGCCGGTCAGGTGGTCGCGATTCTGGCCCTGATGGCGGTTCTGAGCCGAGGTCCTCGTCTCGGCTCGACGTCCTGACACCAGCCCCGATCCGCCGCAAGGGTGGCCGGGGCGATCGGACCGGACGCTTCGGTGAACTCTTATGCGATACATTGCGCTTGCCGCCGATTATGACGGAACCCTGGCCGCTCACGGCGCGATCGACGAGCAGACGGTGTCGGCCTTGCTGCGGCTCAAGTCCTCGGGCCGGCAACTGATCATGGTCACGGGCCGAGAGCTCGACGAGTTGCTCCAGGTCTGTCCTCAGATCGAGCTCTTCGACTCTGTCGTGGCCGAGAACGGGGGGCTGATCTACGATCCGAAGCTCCACGAGGTTTCGCTCCTCGATGAGCTACCGCCGAAGGAATTTCTCGATCGCCTCAAGCAGCGGGGGGTCTTACCGCTTGGTGTGGGGCGGGTCATCGTGGCCACGTGGGAGCCGCATCAACAAGCGGTGATCGACACGATTCACGAAATGGGCCTGGAATTGCAGGTCATCTTCAACAAGCAGGCCGTGATGATCCTGCCCAGCGGCGTGAACAAGGCGAGCGGCCTGCGTGAGGCACTGCGCAGGCTTGGCCTTTCGCCTCGTAACGTGGTCTCGGTTGGTGACGCGGAGAACGATCACGCGATGCTCCGGCTGACCGAGTGCGGGATTGCGGTCGAGAATGCGATCGCCTCGCTCAAGGAACACGCTGATTGGACCGCCAAAGCCCCCCGGGGCGCAGGGGTTTGCCAGCTCATCGATCGGTTGCTTGATGACGACCTGGCCAGCCTGGAGCCGAAATTGACGCGGCATCACATTCCGCTGGGGAGTGATCGGGACAACGAGGAGGTGGAGGTTCGATTTCCCCCGTTTGGGTTGAACATCTTGATCGCGGGGACCTCAGGGAGTGGAAAATCGACGCTTGTCACCGGGGTCCTGGAACGACTCTCTGAACGGGGCTATCAGGCCTGCATCGTCGATCCGGAGGGTGATTACTCCACCTTTCCCCAGGTGATTGTGCTGGGAAGCGCGGAGACGCCACCGCCGCTTGATGAAGTGGGTGATGTCCTCGAACATCCTGAGGAAACGGTGGTGGTCAACCTGATCGGCCTGTCGATGTCCCATCGGCCGGAATTCTTTGATGCCTTGATGCCGAGGCTTCAGGAGCTTCGGGCACGGACCTGTCGACCCCAATGGATCGTGATCGACGAGGCGCATCATCTGTTGCCGAGGGGACGGCACCCGACGACCTTGCCCCTCGATCTTCGAGGGGCCCTGTTCATCACCGTGCATCCAGAGAGCATGGCCCCGGAGGTGCTCGCCACGGTCGAGGAGATCTGGGCGGTTGGGGAGTCGCCAGCGAAGACCTTGGCCCGCTTTGCCGAGGCGATCGGCGAGCAACCCCCGAGGCTGAGCGACGAACCGACGCTCGCTCCGGGAGAATGCCTGGTCTGGTCACGACGTCCCGGAGCGGGACCTCCTCGCGTGGTACGAAGTTTGCCGGCCCGCGCCGAGCGTCGTCGCCATTCACGCAAGTATGCGATTGGAGAGCTTGAGCCCCACCTGAGTTTTTACTTCAGAGGCCCTGATGGTCGGCTCAACCTTCGAGCGCAAAACCTCTGGTTGTTCCTTCAGATTGGTGAGGGAGTCGATGAGGAGACGTGGCTCCACCATCTGCACAACGGCGATTACCGCTCCTGGTTCATTGAGGTGCTCAAGGATCAGGAACTTGCGGAGGAGACCCGGACGATCGCCGATCGCTTCGGCTCAGATGCGGCTGGAAGCCGATCGGCCATGCGAGACGTCATCACCCGGCATTACTTGCTGCCGACCTGAGCGAGAGCTGATCCCTGCGACGCCGCGATCCAATCGGTTGAGATCATTCCGAGCGCGACGAGGTACAGATCTTCGGGACAGGTCGGTTGGAACTCAAGTCGCAGGCGGATCTGGTCCGGCCGTTCCGGGATAGGCTCTCGGCCAACGACCCGCGCTCGTGCTCCACCGGAAACACTCGGGCCGACCACGCAGAACCAGGCGTCCATCGTCTCCGACGGGCCATCCGGGCAGATTACGGCCGCTCCTGTGCGGCTGATGTCGAGTAAGAGCGCGCCAAGGGTCTGGAAGACCTCACCGTCCCACCATCCCAACCAGACACGATCTTCGACGGCATCGAACCGTGTTGCCCGACGTCGGTCCATTCCGTTGTACGGATGATTGGGATCTGATCGACGGGTCTCTTCGTTAGTCAGTAGTCGAATCCCCATTGCTCCCACCCTTTCCTCTCAAACCGTTCCTGAGCCAATTGATGGCAGTTGTGCTGAAGCGAACCGAGGCGGTCCTCTCGACCTCGACTCCCGCGTGCATTCATCACAACACTAGTTCGAACGGAGGGGGACTGCCGGGAAACAACACAGATCGCGCGTGACCGGAGCAACAGCGCGACACGAACGCATGGGTGGGAGCGTAGGGGCGTCCTGATCAGGGCATGGTCAGCACATGGACTAGGCCATCCGATGCAGCCACGGCCAGTCGGCGGCCATCGGGGCTGAAGGCGAGGCTGGAAGCCCGAGTGTCGGGGGCGATGCGCTGTTGCGAAAGGGGTTCCTCGGATTGCGGGTCCCAGATGAGGAACTGGCCGCTGTAACCGACAGAAACCAGACGTGTTCCGTCGGGTGACCAGGCCAGCGCATAAACGTCGTCCGTGTGGCCTCGAAGGACCCGTTGCACCGAGCCGTCCTCCACGTTCCAGAGGCGAAGGGTCTTGTCCACCGATCCGCTGGCCAGTGTCGAGCCGTCGGGGCTGAAGGCAAGGCAGTAGATTGCGGCCTCGTGCCCCTCGGCCTTCAGGGGTTCGGCCTCGGCGTCAGAGGTCCAGAACTTGATCAGGCCATCATCTCCTGCCGAGGCGAGCAGATCGGCCGACGGATGAAAGGCGACGGCATAGACGATTGCCGCGTGAGCCTCGGCGATGGTCCGGGAAGCCTCGCCGGTTTCGACGTTCCAGAGGCGGACCGACTTGTCGGCCCCCGCGGTGGCGATCCGGCTGCCATCAGGAGCGAAGGCGACGGCATAAACCTGCCCCTCGTGCCCGGTCAGTGTGACCAGGGGCTCAACCGGGGAGTCGGTCTCCAGGTCAGGCATTGGCCAGATCTTGGCGAGCTTGTCCTGTCCTCCAGTGGCGATTTTCGAGCCGTCCGGGCTCGTTGAGACACAGAGGGCAAGGTCTTCGTGGGCTGGGATCACCGCGCGTTGTTCGAGCGTCTCGGCGTCCCAGAGTCGCAGGGTCTTGTCGAAGCCAACCGAGAGAAGAGTGTTGCCATCGGGGCTCCAGCAGACCGCATAGGGTTGCTCCTCATGTCCTTTCAAAGTCCCGACCGGTTCCGCCTGGCGGCTTAAGGCGGGAGTGGCCAGCACCAATACGGCAAGGGGGGAGAGGACACGGTGGAGGTGTCTCATGGCGAGGCTCCGGGGATCGGTTCAGGGAGGGACGATCTGAGCGCCTTCAAGGCTCCCGGATCGGGCAAGGGAGGGATCGACGGACCGGAGGCAACTTCTCGTTGTCGAAGAACCTGCGAAATCGGCCAGTCTGTTTCGGCCGAACATAGACGGGCCGGAGCATCGGTGCAACGGATCGCCCCGGGAGAACGCGGGATTCCCCGCGGCTCTCCACCTTGCGGCACTCGGGTCAACGAGTCGGGGAAGGATTCAGGCAACACCCCGTCGCGAATCCGGCTGACGAGGGAGCAGCCTGGTGCTAAACTCGTACGACAATATGGGCTAATCCCGAAGACTTCCCTTTCCGGGGCCAGGGTGAATCCTGGAATCGATCGAACGGGTTCGAGACTCATGCCCGAACGCTCCTGGCTTGCCCTGTCCGACGGAACCGGTGATGTGCCCCATTCGAGTCGAGGGAACCGAAATCGTTTGAGCAATCGGGTGCGGTTCACCGAAGGTCGACTGCGAGGCGAACCGCGGGCTGATACCGCGAGACCTCCCGAAGGAACGAAGGTGGCCCGAGCCCCCGGGATCGGCTCAACCCGTTACGAACCTCCCTTGTCGGCGATCGGCCCCTTGTTCCTGCGTCGTCTGGAGCGCATTCACCCGCCTTCCGTTGACTTCGTGCTGGACATTAACCCCCGAGCGACGGCCAGGGTTCTCGGAGGCTATTACCGCCGCCGCCGTTTGATCCGAATCTACACGCACGATCGGGAGTCGGGGCGGCGATCGCTGGAGGAACTGTTTGACACATTCCTGCACGAGGTTGCCCACCATCTTGAGTACACCGAGCCCCAGCGCTTCAATGCCCGAACCTGCGAACGGGTTCCCGGCACCATGCACAGCGACCTTTTCTGGAGGATCCTCGGCGAGCTCAAGACGCGATGGGTCGAGCTTCAGCATCGCTCGGGCGGAGCGATCTGAGAGGGCAGGCAAGGCAAACCGGGTCACGGCACCCGCCGGGCCGTGACGATCACCCTCCCGGCGCGGGCTCGATGAAGCAGTCGAGCGGCCCCTTGGAGACGCTCATCCGAGGGTCTGGACCGTAGGAAAGCACCTGGTCGCGCTTCAACTCGGCCAGCTCTTTATGCGTGGTCAAGACGACGGCCCGACCAGTGAGGTGAATCCGCCAAGTCAGTTCCTGAGCCGTGGCGAGCGAATGCCGGAACAGTTTGCAGAGCAGCTCGATGACGTAGTCGAACGTATGCTCCTCGTCGTTCAGGATGATCACGTTGTAGGGGGGCTGTCGCCGCGTTTCTGTTTCGTTCTCCGCGTGCTCTTGCGGCTTGGGAGCGGTCTTGGTCGTAACGATGGGATCGGCCACGGACGTGTCGCCCGAGTGTTCGTGGTCGAATTCACTCATCCCTGACGGCTCCAGGAGAAGGTCGGAAAATAAGGGCATTTGGACGGATCAGGCGTGACCTGATTAGAATAGTCTTCGGCAACCGTCTCTGTGTAGCGCAAATTCGCCAACCCGATCCGACCGAGCAACTGATGGCCCAGAAGATCACCTCCGGCCTTGCCCTCCGACAGCTTCAGCAGGCGCAGCAGGCCATGAAGAAGGTCCGCAAAGGACTGGTTCAGGTTCGTGAGGCGGACCCGGCCGACCGTCCGGAACTGGCGCAAACCCTGCTTCATGCGGGCTGGGAGAGTCTGAACCGCACCTATCGAGACCTGGCCGCCATCCCGCTCGACGCTGCGACCGAGGAGGTGATGCTTCGTCAGATCGCCGTGCAACGCTATGCCACGGCCTTGCTCGTGCGGCTCCGTCGCCTCGTCCGTAACGATCTGGAGGGCCTCGAAGGGCCGGACGACGACGAGGAGTAAGGCTCCTGGCCTTCATGCTCCCGAAGCCACCGTGAAGGGGTGGGATCGGGCTTGGATCGAGACGCATTGACCTTCTGGGGCTCGGGCGACGATGGCGGACGATCGGGTGAGTGAGGCGGACAATCGAAAGCGCGTTCCTGCGCCGAGTCGCGAGCTGGATCTAGAAGGAACCTTGCCGACGGTCCGGGTTCGATCTCCGGGCCTTCATACGTTTATCTTCAAGAAGATGGTCATTGGCCCCGAACCCGGTCCGAGGCCGAATGACGGCGACCTCGTTCGGGTGATCGACCGCGACGGGGTTCCCCTGGGCTTTGGGCTCTGGAATGCCAAATCGCAAATTCCGGTACGGTTGATTGCCCGGGGGACCACCCCTCCGGACGCCGCCTTCTGGGAGTCGAGAATCCATGATGCCGTCGCGATTCGTCGCGACCTCCTGGGCATCGAGGCGATCAGTGATGCCTACCGCGTGGTCCATGCCGAGGGAGACGGTCTTTCCGGCTTGATCGTCGACCGCTTTGCCGACGTGCTCTCGGCCGAGGTCTTCAGCCTGGGCATTTACCAGCGGATTGGCCCGTTGATGGACCGGCTGCTGGCGGCCACAGGAGCCTCGCATTACCGTGTCCACGTCGATCATCGAATTGCCCAGGCCGAGGCGTTCGGTGGGCGCCCGGTCGTCAGCGAAGACGCTCCGGAGAAGGTGGAGATCCGGGAGAATGGCATCCGCTATCGAGTCAAGTTCGAAGGCGGGCACAAGACCGGATTCTTCTGTGATCAGCGTGATAATCGACGCGAACTGACCCGCTATTGCCGGGGTCGCGAGGTGTTGGACGTCTGCTGTTACTCGGGGGGATTTGGCCTCTCCGCCCTGCTCCAGGGGGGGGCGAAGGAGGTGACTGGGGTCGATCTCGACGAGAAGGCCGTGGCTATGGCTCGTGAAAACGCGAACCTCAATCAGGTGCGCATGGGGCTGGTCCATGCCGATGCTTTTGGATACATGCGTCAGATGGGGCTCAACGGAAAGAGCTTCGGCGTCGTGGTGCTCGACCCGCCGAAGTTGATCGGTTCTCGCCTGGAGATGGACGAAGGCCGGAAGAAGTATCTCGATCTGAACACCCTGGCCCTTGGACTCGTCGAGCCGGGAGGCTTGCTACTGACCTGTTCTTGCTCGGGCTTGCTTCCGGCCGAGGAATTTCTCGGGATCCTCCGATCAGCCGGACGTCGGGCGGGTCGATCGGCCCGTATACTCAGCGTCACTGGAGCCTCCGCCGATCATCCCGTTGGGCTCGAGGCCCCGGAAGGGGCGTATCTGAAGGCTGCCTGGCTGCTCGTGGGCGATCGGCCCGAGGTCCCATCCTCGACCGAGTGATCGTGCAGGAGGTACCGAGTCGAGATCGTCTTGATTCCTGCAACTCCCGAGACCTTTGGATCTGTGGGGGGAGAGGGTCGAGTTCGGGCCTCGACTCGTGTACGCTGGGGATCGTTCATTCAACGAGGCAACAAGGCCGTCGGAAAGGGGCCGGTCGCGTGGCGAGTCTGACCGTCGAGAATTACGTCAAGACGATCTATCTGATCGCCTCTCGGGAGGTCCCCGATCGGATCGTGGCCACAGGAGAACTGGCGCAGGCACTCAATGTCTCGCCGGGCACGGTGACAGGCATGCTCAAGACCCTCTCTGAAGCCGGCCTGGCCTCGTACACCCCCTATGAAGGGGTCCGCCTCTCTCCGCAAGGGGAGCGATTGGCGTTGAAAGTGTTGCGACGTCATCGGTTGCTCGAACTGTTCCTCGTTCAGACGCTGCAAATGCACTGGGACGAGGTCCACGAAGAGGCCGAGCACCTGGAACACGCCGTTTCCGAGTCCTTGATTGACCGGATCGACGCCTATCTCAATCATCCCTCGGTGGACCCGCACGGCGACCCGATTCCGAAGGCCGACGGCTCACTCGACCTGCCGAGCGGCCGACCCCTGAATGATCTGGCTGCCTCCGAGCGGTTCCGGGTCGCTCGGGTGGTGGATCAGGATCCAAGCTTCCTGCGCTACCTGACCGACTGCGGACTCGATCTCGGAGCCGAGGGGATGGTGGTCGAGAACCGGAGTGAGTCGGGAGCGATGGTCGTTCAGGTCTGCGATCATCCCATCGCGTTGGGACGCGAGGCGGCGGGGAAAGTGATCGTGACCAGCCTCTCTTGAACCCGGTTGGACCGGTCGAAGGAGGCTCGGTGGGTTCGATTGCTAAGCGAGTACAAGTGGACAACGGAGTGCGAGTGCAATGGCGATGACCGATTGGACCGGTGCCGAGTCTCGTCAGTTTCGTCGAGTGAAAGACGACGAGGCGGTGAGGTCATCCGCACTCGGGGTGGGAATCCTTCCGAGGGCCTTGGCGCTGGCGATCGATTATGTCCTCCTGCTCGCCGCCTGTGCCGGGCTGGATGGCCTCCTCGGTCTGACAGGCCTTGATCCCGAGACGATCCGGCCGCTGAGCGCCTTGCTTGCCTTCGTGCTGATTGTCCTGTACTTCGCGACGTTGGAGAGTGGCAGTCGTCAGGCGACCCTCGGCAAGCTCATCCTGGGACTGAAGGTGACCACCGACGAGGGTCATCGGCTGTCGTTCCCCCGGGCGTTCGGCCGATTCTTCGCCAAGCTGCTCTCGTTGATTCCCTTCGGAGTCGGGTTCGTCATGGCGGCGTTCACCGAGCAGCATCGCGCCTTGCACGACCTGCTCGCCGGGACGCTCGTGGTTCGATCGCGCGCTGATTCGCGACCATGATCGGTCGCCAATTCAGACGCATCCGGCAAGCCGACGCTCCGAGCGAAAACTCATCCCGAACTGCCCCCGTCGGGCGGCCCCCACAATCTCCTGAGCCCCGACCCAGGAGGCTGTATCCTGCGGCCGAGGTCCGGGGACAATCAGCACCGGCAACCCGATCGCGTTGCGATGAATCTGAGAACCTCGGGGGACGTGGACCTCATACAAGGTCTTGCCGTGTCGGAGGTGGAGGATCATCGTCGACTCCCAACCGGGAAGGTGCGAGCACCGTTCTAGGAGCGGATTGGCTGCGGGACTACAATGGAGCAGTCAGGGTGAGCGATTGGGGCTGGTCCCTCTTGATCCAGGGTCTTCGATTCCGGGTCGAAACTTCCCAGGGCTACTGAGTCCTGATTCGCTGCATCCATGACAGCTACGTGGGATGCCCCTGGAGCGTGACACCGTGCAGTCGATCACCACTCGTCGGGAGTATCACCTCGGTTCCTTGAACGAAGCCGAGGTCGATCCCGATCCGATCCGTCAGTTTACTTCCTGGTTTGCCGACGCCGAGCGTGCCGGGCTTGATGAGCCTTATGCGATGGCCCTGGCCACGGTTTCGGCCGAGGGTAGGCCCTCGGCCCGGATCGTGCTTCTTCGAGGGGTCGATGCCAGAGGGTTTCGTTTCTTCACCAATTATGAGAGCCGCAAAGGCCGCGACCTCAAGGCCAATCCGTTCGCGTCGTTGCTCTTTGACTGGCATGAGATCGAGCGCCAGGTTCGGATCGAAGGGCGCGTGGAACGGCTCTCGCCGGACGAGTCCGACGCCTACTTTCAGCAGCGGCCGACCGAGACCAAGCTTGGTGCCTGGGCCTCGGATCAGAGTACGGTGGTCCTTGACCGCCGCGTTCTTGAAGTGCGGTTCCAGGAAGCGGCCGAGCGCTTCGGCGACAACGTTCCCCGGCCTCCTCACTGGGGGGGCTATCTCCTTGTGCCCGACGGCTTCGAGTTCTGGCAAGGGCGGCCGAGCCGCCTGCACGACCGGATCCGTTACCTTCCGGCAGCAAGCGGCTGGAGCATCGAGCGCCTCTCTCCCTGAAGCGCATCCCATCTGGCACGTGGAGAGACTTCGCAGTCGAGTTGCGATGAGCGATTACGGTTGACGCTCATTGCTATCCTAACCAAACCCGCGAAGGGAGGATGGATGATGACTCGCCGATATTCCCCCGCGTCAGAGGGTGGTGGTTCGGCTCAGGTTGACGACCTGAGGGTTGAACTCGCGGAGCTTGGTGTGAAGGTTCAGGAGATTCACGAGGAACTCCGCGAGTTGGTCCTGTCGTTCGAGAAGCTTCGGCATCGGGTGGAAGCGCTCGAACATCAGATAGCCAACCCCGAATAAGAGGACGATGGCTCGTTCGAACTCAAGGCCCTTCGTACCGATCCCTCGGAATCGGCGCGAAGGGCCCTTTGGGTTGCAAGCAATGCCCTCAGACGCGAGGGATCAGCGGACGCGAGCCTTGAAGGAGACAGACCCTTCACCCCCGGGGAGGACGGGATCAGGGAGGTCCCATCGAAGCTCAACCGAGCCGGTCTGATTTTCAGCGGCCGTGAAGATGGAGCCCGCGGGCCCTCGGGCGCTATCCGGTTCGTACTCGAAGCGAGGCAGCAGACTATCGACGATCGAGACCGAGTGAATGGGAACATTTCCCATGTTCCGCCATCGAATCGTGAAGGTCACAACCTGTCCGGGTTCGGCCACGTCGGTGTCGGTTTCTTTGTTGACTGCCAGACCGGGTAAGTCGGGCGGGGTCTCAACCCCGGCCAACTCTCCGGGCCCTCGGGAGACAATGGTCTGACTTGCCCCCTGGATGATCCCCGTGATCACCGGACCTTCAGCCGTCTTGATCCCCAGGGGAGGGGTGGCTCGACGGTTGATCACCGGGCCGATCTCGTTGACAGAGACCTGGGGGCCTTGAATCAGTTCACGGTGATCGATGGCCACCACGTCGGTCAGGCCGTTGAGGACGCGGACCTCAATGTGAGTGATCGGCGGGGTTCGACCCTCCATGGCCGAGGCCCGTCGCCGATCGCGCACCGCATTGGCCGCGAGGTTCTGCGTCATTCGCAGAGGCGGTCGGACCGTCGCTTCCTGCATCTGACGGGTCAGGGCCTCGGCGCCTCTCGGCACGGTGATGAGCCGATTCTCGTTCACGCCGAGGCTTGTTCGCACCGCTGCAAATCGGGGAGCGTAAATGCAAACCGTATTCGTCGGCAGGACGCGAGGCTTCGACCCGGCATTGAAGCGGATCATCGCGTCTTTGGGTTCAATGCCGACGATCTGGCCATCGGCCCCGATCCCGGCCTTGTTCTGGTGATCGCCCCCGTCGCAAAGGTACTCGTCACCCGGAAACAGCGGCTTCGGTGCGAGGCCGAACGAGACGGGCGGACAGATCGGCACACCACAGCGAACCCCTTCGGTCGTCTCGAAGGGGCAAGGACCGACGCCCATACTGGTCGCACCAAACCCGCCGAGCGGCTCTCCCGGCACGGGAGTTCGACCGCCGAGGCGAACAATGGCCATGATCCGCCCCAGTGCACTTGCGACCCGGAGGGGTTCCTCACCGGGGGCGAGAGTTGTGACGGGAATCTGATTCTTCGGGACTGACAGGGGCAACGCCTGTTCGGGGGATTCGAGATAGACGATCTGTGTGACCAGGCGGCCGGATTCGGCCACGTCGATCAAGTCTTCCTGACTGAAAATGACCTGAATTGGGAATCGGGTCGGGTCGATGTCCGGGGGACGGTGCAGGTGTCCGACGACCTCGACAACCGGGAAGACCTCGACACCGGGTTGATTCGGGAGATTCGAGAGTCGGAGCCGGTAGCCGACACCGACCTGAAGGCCCACGGTCAAGCCGTGAATGGCAGGGTCATCGTTCGGATCAGAGAGGATCATTGGGGTGGGTTCGAGCACCTCGATCCCCATTCCGAGTGGACCCGAAATGCGGACAACCTGAATCTGAGGGGGCAACATCGGCCCATTGAAGGCCGGAGCCTCTCCCACGACGGCAACCCCGGCGCTGGGATCGTCGGGGACAACCTGTCGGCCCTGGGCCGCTCCGACGGCTATTCCCACCGAGATGGACAGCAGCAGGGCCGCCGTCAACGCCCAGCCGGTCCGTCCTACTCGTGTCATGGGTCGGTCCCTCCCTCTTCCTGAGTTCTTGAAGCGGCGGTGGAGTGCCGGGAACTGAATTAAAACCAGCGCTTCTGGGACAGGCTTGGCTCTCCCGAAAGGCTCTCTCAAACGTGATCCTAAGCGGACCGGAAACCGCGTCATGGCCCGATCGGCGCGCAGTTCCCGGAATACGCCATCACCCCGGCGGGGCCAGAGGATGGCACCCGCGGGGCATGGCACCCGCGAAGACCCGGATCAGGGTCCGGGTCGGCCGGAGGAGTCACTGATCAGGGAAGATCAGGCAGACTTCCGGTGAACGGCGAAGGAATTGCCGGCTGCGGCAGGGGAGGATTCGCCATCGAAACCGGAGCGACCGAGGGCTCGGCCACAGGCGGAATGAAGGTCGAAGGTGAGGTGCCCTGGATCGGAACCTCATCGACGGGCGGGGCGATCGAATCCATGATCGGAGCGGGCGGAGGGGTCATCGTGCCGGGCTCTCCGTACATCACCTCGCCCGGTGCGTAGCCTTCTGAAGCCGGAGCCGCGACCCCGCCAGCAGGCATCTCCAGGTCGATCGCTCCCACGCGGATGACCATCAAGATGGTGCCTCGCTTGTCGGCTTCGAGCACCGGATCCACCCCGGGCTCCAGACGGGTCGAGACCAAGGTCTCGGCACCGTAGAGACCAGCGACGGCCAGTTCCTGGAACTTCGGATCAGGCAGATAAACCACCTTGGTCACGAAGTTTCCGGCCCGGACCTGGTCGAAGTCCTCCTGAGTAAACTGAACCGGGATGGGGTTGTGGGTCAGATAGGCGTCGGTCTGCGGCGACGAGGGGGCAACCTCAATCGTCGGGTAGAGCGACAGGCCGGGGTTCTCGGCAATGTTCGTGAGCTTCAGCCGATAGATGAAGCCCTGCCGGAAGTTGTAACGAGCCGGCACAGTCAGTTGCGGCGGCAGATAAACCGGCGAGCCGTCTGGCCCGGCGGTTTGCCAGCTGATCTCCATGTTCGTCGGATCGACGAAGAAGACCTGGCTGGTGGTGTTGGCAAACATCCGGTTGGCCCCGAAACCGGCACCCGACAGGGCCGGATCGGTCGGCGGGGCCATGATCGGTCCAGAAGCCGGCGGCGGACCATAACGGACAACGTGGGGCCGGAACAGGCTTGTCAAGGCGTGCGGTTTCCCGAGCCCGTCGAAGATCCCGCCGGTCCCGGTCGCTGCCGCCGCTAACATCAGCACTCCGAGCGTCTTCATCCTGAATTGACCTCCCGCCCCCTCGACGCGATGATTCCCTTAATCGGATCGTCGACCCGACCGAAACCACGGCCGGAGCGAGAGACCCGGGTCATCGGACGATGGGAGTGAATGCCTTCCTCCTCGGGCTGACCGCGGACCGACTCGGCCTCGAGGCCAGGTCGTTCGCCGGTCGCGGCGCGGCCGACGGCCAGGGGACCGCAAGCCAATCGGCCTCGGGCATCCCTGCCTTCCGCCGATCGGCTGATACCCGAGCATCGAGCGAACGCCTCGCCCGACCCTCAAAGTCCCGCGCACGGCCGTCTCCTTCCCTGGAAACGAACCGAGTCGGGGCGATCCCGCCGGACTTGCCGCGTCCGGCGCCTGGCGATAAGATCGGACAGTCCTTTCCTGCCCTTGAGTAAAGAACGGCACGACCCGGCCATGTCGAACATTCGTTTACTACTTCCCCTGCTCGTGGCGGGCCTCTTGCCACTGCTGAGCCTCGCGCAGGACCCGACATTTGCCCCGCCTCCCTTGCCGCCGGAACCGCCGACCGAGGCGGAACTGACGCTCGATGAGGCCCTTGCCAAAGTCCACGCGCTTGAGCAAGTACGCGCCTCCGTTCGCCAAGAGGTCGACATGCTTGGACAGGTGTTCACAATCGAAGGGGAATATGCCCGATCGGGCCCTTACACCTTCAGCCTCGACCTGCAAGTTCAAGGCCTTCCTCAGGCTCAGGGACGCATGCGACAGGTGAGTGATGGCACAACCCTCTGGGATGTGTCTCAGATCCTTGATCAGACCTACTACTTCAGGCTCGCTCTGCCCACCATCCTGGAACGCATCAATCAGGAACCGTACGAGGCGATTCACCGGAACCACTTTATCCAGCAACGTTTGGGGCTTTCCGGGCCTCACTGGTTGCTGGATGGGTTGCGTCAGTCGGTCCGCTTTGATCGCCGCCTCGAAGGCGATTGGAACGGACGACCGGTCTGGATTCTCCGCGGGAACTGGAAGGATCTGAACGCGATGGGACTCGCGCCCATGGCGTCCGCTCCCGCCTATATACCCAGTGTTGTGGAACTGCAGATCGACAAGGAGACCGGCTGGCCCTATCAGGTATTGATGCTGGGCAAGAAGCGGGCGATCGTCCGAGGGGCGAACACCCCGAAGGTCGATCCAGCCACCGGTCGGCCGCTCGGGAACGTCGTGGCGGAAGAGGAGCCGCCGAGCCGATTTTTGCTGACCTACTCCGACGTCGAACTTGAACCGGAATTCAGCGCCGGCGATTTTTCCTTCCGGGTCCCCGACCTTGACCGGGAACGCGTGAGCGACCGCACCGAGGCCCTTATCGCCGAAGCTGAGCAGTTTGCCCGGTTAATCGAGGCCTCCAAGTTGCAGGCGGGGGGCGAAGGGGCGAGCGATCCTGGAGCGGTCCTCAAAGACGTCCTGCAAATTCCGCCGATCGGCAGCGAACTCCCGCCGAGTCCTCCGGGGCAGCTGAATCGCTCGACTCCCCCAGGGAATTGAGCCGTTCCTTCTCGGCCACCGTTCTCGACAAGCGCGCTCGACCTGGATGACTAGTCCGGGTCGAGCGGCCCTCCCTCGGGCAGGAACGGTTGAAGCGGGCAGCGATCACAGCGAGGAGCTGACGCCCGACAGTATCGGGCAAGCGACTCGAACCAGAAGGTCACGCGGGTCATCGCGTCCGGATCCTCGGGCGCAACTCGTTCGACGACCTCCCTCGCCTCGGTTTCCTCCGCTCCGGGGTCGATCCAGCCGTGCCGGATGAGGATTCGGTAATCGGATCGGCTGATCGGAAACGTCGGTCGGCGAAGGACTTCAAGCAAGATCTGGCTTGCGGTGGTCGGACCGACTCCCCGAATGGATCGGAGTTCGTCCCGCAGGGTTTCGGTCTCAACCGCGCTGAGCGCCTCCATGCCCCCGTGGCCACTGACCCACGAGGCCATCCGGATCAAAAGGGGTACAATTCCCGTCGGCACCTTGCCGCGAGGATCGCGGAGAAGGTCGGTCAGTTCCTGGGGATCGGCGGTACTGAGCGCCTCGGGATTGTCCGACCAGCCGGCACGATCGAGGGCCTCGATGGCCTGCTCAACTTGGATCCCGCGTTGGACATGCAAGACGAGCCGTAGGAGGTCGCGAAAGGGATCGAGCGAGGCGGAGGGTTGCGTCGGTCGGTTTCCAAAGGCGTGGGCCAGTGCTTCGGAAATGGCATCGAACTCTGAGCTGAGTGAAGCCATTGCACGAGCCTCTTTGAACGATCAACCGGGGTAATGCAAAACGACCCGATCCGAGGCCGGATCAGGCCGTTCGAGAAGCAAGAAAATGCGACGGAAATCCTGGTTGATTCAGGACTTCGGAGCATTCTTCAGCGCGTTGTACTCGCGGGTCAAGCGACTCTTCCGGCGAGCAGCGGTATTCGGGTGGAGCACCCGCCGCACACCGGCTCGGTCGAGCTTGGCGATGGTGAAACGGAAATCGGCCTCAGCAGCCTCAAGATTTCCTTCCGAGGCGGCCGTCAGGGTCCGCTTCGTATAGGTCTTGATGATCTTCTTGGCAATCCGATTGCGCAACCGGCGTTTTTCGTTCTGGCGGAGACGCTTCTTGGCGGATTCGGTATTGGGCATTGCTCGATCGGGTCCCGTCAGGCGGGGGGAAGAAATCGTTCGAACGTCCGGGAGCGGTGGTTGCAATCACGCGAACCATCACGCCGACCGGCAAAGCGTTGATTGTATCACGAAGACATCCGCTGGTTCAAGCTCCGGAGTCGCTGTGCCACATCGAGATAGCCGAAGTTGTTCGCAGCGACCTCGTTGTAGTGGGTTTCGGCGTCGTCAAGGTTCCCCATCTGCTCGGCGACTCGACCAAGGCGGTAGTGAAGGTCGTTCAGAACCTCTTGATCTTCCGGATCGGCGGCCTTCAACGCCTCCGTGTAGCTGCGTTCGGCAAGTTTGGGAACGCCGGTGGCCTCGAATGAGGCTCCTGCGCCGATGAGGGCTTTGACCTTGAGCGCCGGAGAGGACCGAGCGGCCTGGAATTCGGCGATGGCCGCGTCATGTTGTCCGGCCGCGGCGAGTCGTCGGGCGAACTCGAAGCGAAGTTGCAGGTCGTCGGGGCGGCCCTCGGCCCGGCGGCGGTATTCGGCCAGTTCGTAATCGGCGAGTTTGACCTGGAATTTTTCGAGCTTCGTCTGAGCTTCGGTGTCGTCGGGATGGTCGCGAAGGCGAGCTGTGATGACTTCAATCGCCTTGCGGAGCCGAGCGATCTGGATCTCGGCGTAGGTATCACGAAGCAAGGCGTCGTCTGGGAGTGCTTTGAGGCCGCGAGCGAGCACGTCACGTGCTTCGTCGAGTCGTTGCTGAAGCCGGTACTGGGAGGCCAGCTCCAGGTAGGGGCCGGGCCGGGAGGGGTTCTCCTTGATGTCGCGTTCCATGCGCTCTTCGGGGCTCATGGCCTGTCTGCCGCGAAGGGCTTCGGTGTCCTCATCCTGCTCAGAAAAGGTCTTCGCGGAGGGTGACTCCTGGCGTTGAACCTGGTTGTTCAGTCCGCTCCCGTGGATTGTCTGGCTGGCAGAGAGGGCATTGATCTGTCGAGAGGCTTCCTCGTCCCCGGGAGAGAGTTTCTTGATCCGCTCCCAGCAGAGGATGGCTCTGGGAAAGTCTTCGGCGAAGGCGTAGACATGGGCCATGTGCTTCCAGAAGCCCACATCGTCGACGGCCTGGGCCTGGACAGACTCCATCGCCCAGCGAGCCAGGGCAGGAGAACCAAGCTGTTCCGCGGCCTCGGCCAGATCGCGGCTGACCCCGATGTCCCAAGGGTTGTACGCGAAGGCTTCTTCACAATGCTCAATGGCTTCGAGCCAGTGCCCGCGTCCCTTCGAGGCTTTGATCCTGAGTCGGATTGGTTGTACCTTGGCCCCGGCAAACATCCCGACCTTGGACGGATCGTTCTGGAACTTCTTTCGCATAGCGGTCCGAAGCGCCTGACGGAATTTGACTTCGAGCGGGGCAATCTTCAGCGCATTCTTATACATGTCCATCGCGTATGGGAGGTTGCCACGTGCGGTGGCTTCATTCCCATAATTGAAGAACGACTCGGCCCGATGGAGGTCCTTTGGATCGGGTTGCGGTGCGGAGTCCATCAATCGCGACCCCCTGACAGGATGGGGCAGTCACTGACACACCGGACGCCACTCCGCGCCCGGATCGGTCACACCGATTGTACACGCTATCAGAATGGATTCGATGGTCAACCATTGGCCGCCGGCATCGGAGATGCAAACCGTTGGGATCGACCAGCACTGTCCGGCGGCTCGGCGCTTGACAACCATCCTGCTGATCCCCGATCACACACCGAAGACGAGGGAAGCGGATTCGATTCGCTTCTCAATGGATGACGATGGAGACGATTGCTCATGTCCAACGCCTCGGTCTTGCGAAACACGGGGTTGATCGACCTGATTGACGGTCCCCTTGAAACGCTTGCCCAGGGATTCGCCTTTACCGAAGGACCCCTCTGGCTTCCCGATGATTCCTTGATCTGGCAGGACATCAAGACCGAACGCACGTATCGGCTTCCTTCGGGAGGCGGGCCCGCCCAGGTGCTTCGAGAGCGAACTGGTGCCGCCAACGGTCAGACCTTCGGACCTGACGGACGCATTCTTTTCTGCGAGCAGAACGGCCGACGCGTGTCTCGGATGAATCCCGACGGATCGGGCGTGGAGACGGTCGTCGAGCGGTTCGACGGGAATCGTCTCAACAGCCCGAACGACATCATTTGCCGCAGCGACGGCCTGATCCTATTCACCGATCCTCCGTATGGTGTTCCAAGCCCCGATCAAAAAGAACTGCCCTATCAGGCTGTCTTCTCCCTGACAACCGATGGGACCTTGCTCCCGATTGTCCACGAAGGCTTCGAGAAACCGAACGGCCTCGCCTTCTCACCGGATGAGCGGACGCTGTATGTCTGCGACACCGCCAAGTACCACATCCGCACGTTTCAGATGGATGACTCTGGGAGGATCGATCCGGCAAGCGACCGAGTCTTCGCCACAATGGACCCCGAGGAACAGGGAGGCCCTGACGGATTAAAGGTCGATCGCGAAGGCCGACTCTATGTCGCTGTGGCTCAGGGGATCTGGGTCTATCGATCCGATGGCACCTTGCTGGGAATTCTCGCCACGCCGAAGCGTCCCTCAAACCTGAACTGGTGTGGGAGAGATGGGCGGACCCTGGCCATCACCGCGGTCGACGCCGTCTACCAGGTCCCGTTGAAGGTTGAGGGCGTGACGCCGCCGTTTCTTCCCGCCTGATCACAGCGATGATGAGGAGAGTGCGGGATGATCGAGCGAAGCCAGCAGCACTCGTCACGCGAATCATGAAAAAATCCGACTGGTTTGCCGGCCGGCTTCGGATAAAATGATGATTGACTCGGGAACGGGTTGCCGCGCAACTGCCTGGCGACCTCCCGATCGATCGGATCGACCCGGCGGTCCGACTCCCCAACGACCTCTGGTCTATTGCACTGCCGTTGCCGGGATCGGCTGACCCTGGAGGGCCTTGTGGCCAAAGAGGAACCGCTACGGACCGAAGGGCGCATCGTCGAGGCGCTGCCCAATACGCAGTTCATGGTCGAGCTGGAAAATGGCCACCGTGTGCTCGCTCATATTGCCGGGAAGATGCGAAAGAACTTTATCCGCATCGTCCCCGGCGACCGGGTGACCGTCGAGATCACCCCGTACGACATCACCAAGGGCCGCATCGTCTACCGAGAGCGCTGATTCCCACCCACCTCTCCCCGCGACACGAGTGCGAGGGGCCTTTTCCGCACTTGCCGGATTGATTCCCACCGTTTGCCCTCTCTCCAACCCGCGAACCCGACATAACGGGCGATCTCCTCCGACGCCCGCCGGGGACGCATTGTCATCTCATCCGATCCGACTTTGTTTTCGGATCGAGTTCAACCAAACAGATTGAGCCATCGGCCCCTCGATCGATCGGATCGAGGGACGTGGGCACGTTGACCTTGGTGGGCGAGTCGTTCTCTCGTTACGCGTCCCTCCAGGCTCCGAGAAGTCGACGGACCACAACGAGATGGCCGAGGTGATAGGCGTTATGGTCGGCCAGAAGCATGGCTTCACGAGCGATGGACTGCCCGGTTCCCCAAGCTAGGGGGCGGAGCAGGTCAGTTCGAGGATCAACGATCAGGTTACGCATCTCCTGAGCGTCGGTCCGGAACGACGCAACTGAGCGGTCCCAGGCGAGGTCATCCGGCACCGTCGCCTTGTTGGGCCAGTAGTCGTACGGCCATTGAAGGCGGGCGAAATCGGCCGACAAGCAGAAGTCGAGGATGTCTCGCTGGCAAATCCGCAGATGTTCCAGGAGCTCCCAGGGGGAGTGCGGAAGCCCTTTGGGCCGGACTCCCCAAAGGGACGGATCGAGTCCGCTGACCGCCGACTCAAAGTCAAGATGCGCCGCTCCCGAATCGAGCAATTCAAGCAAGTGGGCGCGAAGGATCGCGTCTCGGTTGTTCAGATCCATCGAGAGACGCCTCCTCGAAGCGTTAAACGGACCAAGGCGGATCAGTAGGGCACGCCGGCCTCCCGACCAGCTTTCAGGGCTCGGGCATACCATTCCAGCTCGTCCAGGAATTTTGAGGCTCTGCGCGGCCAGGCGTCATCGAATGGGGTGCCGTCGTCCGCAAACGCATCCTGCACTTTGGGAATGGGAAGGAGTGAAGGAATGCTCGGCATACCCAGCTCGCAGAGCATGGCTCGGAGCTGCATGGCCGCCCGGACACCCCCGAAGGCACCGGCGGAATAGCAGACGATTGCCGACGGACGCCAGAACCATTCTTCCAGGAAGTGATCCAGTAGGTTTGAGAGTGCCGGCGGAATCGAATGGTTGTATTCGCCAGACACGATGAGGAAGGCATCGGCGGCCTTAATCTGTGAGGCGAGGCGTTCGAGCGGTTCGGGCGATTCGCCGGCCGGATATTCCTTGTACATCCGGTCGAGGAGGGGGAGATCGACCTCCTTTGGATCAATCAAGGTGACGCGGTGACCTCGCTCGCGGCACTGCGCTTCGACAAAACGTGCGGCCTTGATTCCCTGGCGATCAGAGCGGACGGAGCCATACAGGACGAGCAAGTCGAGGCTCATCAATCAGTTTCCTTCCCTCGGGTCAAACCCCGAGATACTTACGGAGGAGGGCAGTCGTCGAGGGATTGAAACCCTCGATCGGGGCGGATTCCTTGCGCGTCGCCGCGAGTTGCGCGCGCACTTGCTTGGCCAGTACTTTCCCGAGCTCGACCCCCCACTGGTCGAACGAATTGATGCCCCAGAGGAAGCCCTGCACTGCGGTTCGGTGCTCGTAGAGCGCGAGCAGCTTGCCGCAGGCTTCGGGAGTCAACCAGCCGTCGAGAAGTAAGACATTGGACGGGCGGTTGCCGGGAAAGACCTTATGCGGGACGAGATCAGCGGGAACCCCCTCGGCCTCGACTTCCTCAGCCGTCTTTCCGACGGCCAGGGCGTCGGGCTGGGCGAAGAAATTGGCCATCAACTCGTCATGATTCGAAACCGCTTCTCCCTCGACGCTGACGGGGGTCTGGCTCCTGGTGAACCCGATGAAGTCGGCCGGGACGACCCGACCTTGATGCAAGAGCTGGTAGAAGCTGTGCTGGCCGTTCGTGCCTGGTTCGCCGAAGTCGATCTCGCCGGTCGGGTAAGGCAATGCCTGACCATCGAGCCCGACCCGCTTGCCGTTTGATTCCATGTCCACTTGCTGAATATGAGGAGCCAACTTGAGAAGTGCCTGGCAGTAGGGGAGCAAGGCCCGATTCGGTCGGTGCAGGAACGTCGAGTTCCAGATCCCGAATAGGCCGAGGAGGACCGGCAGGTTGCTCTCGAAGGGCGATTCCAGGAAATGACGGTCGATCGCGTGAGCACCCTTGAGAAACGGCTCGACCTGCTCCATACCATACTGGAGCGCCAGCGGTACGACTCCGACGGCACTACAGACACTGTAGCGGCCACCGACCCAGTCCCAGAAGCCGAAGGCGTTCTCCGGGTCGATGCCGAACTCCCTCACGCCTTCGAGGTTCGTGCTCACGGCGACCATGTGCCTGGCGACGCTCTCGGGGCCGAGCGAGCTGACAAGCCACTGGCGAACCGTTTTGGCATTGAGCATGGTCTCGGCGGTCGTGAAGGTCTTGGAGACGATCACCACGAGGGTCGTTTCGGGATTCAAGCCTTCCAGGTTGCGGGCCACGTCGATCGGGTCGACATTGGCCAGGAATCGGAGGCATCGGCCCTGGGCGGCCCGGGCGCAATCGGGATCGGTGCGGAGGGCTTCGTGGACGAACTCGGGGCCGAGGTAACTGCCGCCGATGCCGATCGAGACGACGTCGGTCAGGGGTTTGCCGGTCGCCCCCTTCCACTCACCCGATCGGACGCGATCGCTGAAGCCTCGGATCTTCTCCAGGACAGCATGGACCTCGTCGACGACGTTCGAGCCGTCGAGGGTGATCGAGGCCCCCTTCGGCGCCCGCAGGGCAACGTGGAGGACCGCGCGGTCCTCGGTCGTGTTGATCCGGTCCCCCCGGAACATGGCCTGGATCTTCTCGAGGAGCGTTGCCTCCCCGGCCAGGTCGAGCAGCAGTTTGACCGTCTCGGTCGTGGCGTTCTGGCGGGAGTAATCGAGGGTGATCCCGTCGGCCTCGGCAACCATCGCCCGGCAGCGAGCCGGATCGTTGAGGAGGTCGCGGAGGTGGTGCGAGGCGATCGTTTCGGCGTGCGTGGAGAGGGTTTTCCAGGCGGTCGAGGTGGCGATGGACATGGTGGCATGGCTCCCGAGAGCCGATCGCTCGGCGAGGCGATGGCGGCGTTGCGGTGTCATTGTGTCGGATTGCCTGCAAGGCTACGTCATCGACCGCCTGATTGCGATGGTGCAGCGGCTCCGGTCGTGATCGGCGATCAGGAGGGCAGAGGAGGGGCAACGATCGCCTTCACCCAGGCCATGTCCGGTCCCGAGAGGAGAGGGAAGGGGGGCTTCTCGTAATCGAGCCTGCGGAAGAACCGGGCACGGTCGATCAGGTCGTGCAGGGTGGCGTTGAGGGGGAGGATCGGCTCGGCGTCGCCGGGGAGCAGGGGGATAGGAATGTCCGGCAGCTGGGTCCGGAGATTCCAGGCGAAGACCCGTGCCCGGGGTCGTCCGACGCTCCGGCTGACGAGGACGCGGTAATGGCTGCGGATCGAGGGGGTTGTGGGGGTCACCTCGCCGTCCCGGAGCAGGTCGATCTCGACCAGGTTCGTCTGCGTCTCCAGCACCTCCTCCCGCCTGGCGAGGTATGCTTCCCGCCCCCGGCCGCTTGATTTGTTGCTCGGGGACAGGATTTCGAGGATCGTGACCAGTAGATGCGATCTCGTGTCCCGGATCTCCAGGTAGGTTTCCTCGATCGCCTCCTCCCGAACGGGCAAATCGACCTCGACGACCTCTACTTCCGCCTCGACCTCCTGCGCGACCGCAACCCCTCCCCCTCTGGGCGGTGGCATGGGAGCGTCGATCTGCCCCCTCGTGATGGCCAGGTCGGGCCGGGCGCCCCTCGGGTCTTCGGGGGAAGGATACAGGACCATCCGGCTCTCGACCCCGACGAAATATCGGGGGTCGACCATCGGCACGAGCACATCGGCGATCGCGGCGATCAGGCGATTGTGCACGTCCGGCCAGATGGTCGGGTGTTCGAGCCAGGGGTCCATGCCGGGAAAGGGTGGTCTCATGGTGTTGAGTCTACCAGGGAGGATGAGCCGATCGCCACGCAGGATACGTCAGGTCGAGGGGGATGAGTCACCTTCAGACATCATGCGATGGTGTTCGGCGAGTCGTTGCTCGCGAGCGCGTTTCCTCCGCCGCTCCAGGGGAACCAGAATCAGGATCATCAGGAGCAAAAGGGTTGATACCCCGATCAGTTTCGCCGTTTCCGGGTCCGCGAATTGAGGGGCGAAGCGATGCAACGCAAGCAAGGCCCCGAGGCTCGTAGCGACGACCAGGATGCCCACGAGTAGGATCAATCGCACTGCGACGAGGATCATTTTCGCCAGCATCGCAAGGCAGTCGATCGCCTTACGGCGGTGTTCCTCGGGCATGGTCCGCAGCCATTGAAGGGTCCCCGAGGGCGGGAACGAGGTCGGAGCGGGCCAGAGGGAAACGAGGCCGACCGGCACGAAGGCCAGGATTATCCACGACGACGACGGGGGGAGGACATCAACGGCGATCACCTGGAATGAGGCCCCGGTCGCCGCGACGTACGGGAAGAGGTGATCCCATCGGGCTTGATTCTCAGCCGCCTCAGGAGCGGGGATCAGGTCGGGTTCGGCATGTGGTTGAGGGAGCGGGAGTCCCTGGTCGTCCAACCCAGCGAGCAGGGTAAAGCGGTCCCAGTCGCGCTGGATCGACGGGTCGAGATTGCGTCGAAAGGCCGCGACGATGCGATCCGCACACGAGTAGGAATATGGGCTCAGGTCGATCGAGAGCGTTGCCCGATCGGACCGAAGGAGCACGCTTGGATACTTCTGGGCTCGCCAGACGGCCTCCCGAAGGTCATTCCAGGGGAGATACCGGGTGCGGAAGACTCCCCGAACGGTGAGCCCCGAGGGACCGAAGACGAGGGCATGCCGCCGGTAGTGGGCGAGCATGCCCAAGCCCATCAGACTGAATCCGACGAGGAAGACGATCAGGAAGGTGATCACCCAGACGCCATCGGGCCGCGCGGCCTGTGCTACAAATCCCACCTTCGGATCGGTCAGGAACCCACAGGTCAAAACGAGCATCAGGAGCAGCATGGCCGACCCGAGGTTTCGGGACACCCGGTTCGCGTGGAAGGTCTGGGAGGGCATCTCGGGAGGCATGAGTTGTCTCTCGATCGGCTTCGGTCATCCCCTCCCTCATGATCAAAGGAGAAGATGACCGGGACAAGGTCCGATCGGGCCCCGCGAGCGGGCGAGCGTCCCGAGCGGGAGCACTCGCGGAAGCCACGACCGGGCCCATCCGCCGATCGATCGTAGGTCAGGAGAACCGTCGAAGGGGCTGCGATCCCGCAAGGGTCGGGGGAGCTGGCCGAGAAAACGTGATCTGGCGAGCCTCGGCGGCGCGTTGGAGTTGCTGTTGCTGCTGGTGCTGGAACTGCTGGCGAGCCTGGGCGACATTTACCGAGTGCTCCCGGTTGGGCCGGTGGGCCTGAATCGGGGTTGGACGGTGCGCCAGGATGGGAGCCGGACGGTTGAATGCGACGGGAGAAGGCCGCCGAGCTGCGAGCGTCGGGCGAGCCTGCGAAGGGGCGGCGACACCGATCTGGATGGTCCGCGGAGGCGATTCAACGCGGTCGATCACGGCCCGGATCTCGACGGGACCGGTCAAGGGCCTCCCGTCGCGTCCTCGGCCGTCCCAGGTGGTCGTGACCTGACGTGACTCTCCCGGCTGCATGGTGATGAGGACGTGAGAGGCAATGACCGGACCTCGATCGTCGCTCAGTCGCCAGAGTTCCCGCCCGCGCTGCGAGACGATCACGTCGTAATTCCCTAACGGACCGGTATTCACCGGGGTGTTGCCGGCAACGGCTTGCGTCAAGGTCAGAGCGATTGGCTCGCCAGGAGCGTAATTCGGGCGATCGGTCAGGAGGGAGACACGGGTCGTGACCGGGCTCGGTGATTGGGGAGCAGGTCGAGCATTGTGGAACGACTGATTGACGATCTCGGCCGCCTTCCCCGGCGGCATGGGGTTCGCCATGCTCAGCAACTGACGAGCTTCAAGCGATTCGACGGACGGGGCCTTCCCTGGTCGCCGTCGGAGGATGGGAGGCTTCATGACCGGCGCGACTCCTCGATGGGGGGACGCCCGGGTCGAGCCCACAGCCCGACCCCGGCAAGACAAACGGAGGAGATCGAACGGCCGATTGTTCGGATAGGATCGGTCGTTCCTGTTGTCTGGAATCGACCGGAATCGGAAGCGACTTGAAACGGTCCCGAAACAACAATGGGGGCCGCGACACCAGTGTGCATCGCGGCCCCCGATCGAGATTCGGCAGCGGAAAAGAGGCGACCCGATCCTCAAGCGATCGGGAGGGCTTCGATCAGTGTCGGAACAGGAACTCCTTGGAGTTGATCAGGACCCAGCCAAGGTCCTCGATCGCCTGGCGACGATCCTCGGCCCCCTCGATGTGGGCGATGGCCGCGGCCTGCTCCGTCTCGGTTGGGGATCGGGAGAGGGCGACCGCGTAGAGTTCGTCGATGATCTCCTTGGCGGATTTGTCTGACTGAGAGAGCAGATGCATCCGACCGCCGTCGGCACGAAGCTTGTCGTGGACGGTGGAGCCGCCGATCAACTGGAGGGCCTGGGAAAGGTTCGAATCGCTTTCTCGTTCGCACTCACAGGCCAGCTCTCGGGCCGGTCGGCCAAAGGTTTTGAGGAACGGGTGATCCATCTGACCGTCGGGGATCGAGATCGCCCGAGCATTGGCCGGGAGACCATTGAAGGAGGTCGGTACATTCGCCACGGTGGAGATGGCGTCGAGCAGAACCTCGGCCGAGAGGAGCTTGGTGACAGCGTGCGAGAAGTAGACCTCGTCGTCGGCGTTCAGCTCGTTGCTCCGAGCACTGAGGCGGTAGGTCCGGCTGTTGAGGATCGTGCGGGCGAGGTGACGCAGGTCGAAGCCGCTGGCGGCGAACTCGGCCGCGAGACCGTCGAGCAACTCGTCGTTGGAGGCGGGGTTCGAGTCGCGGAAGTCGTCGACCGGATCGACGATTCCCTTGCCCATCAGGTGGTACCAGATGCGGTTGGTCATGCTACGGGCGAAGAAGTCGTTGTCCTCGCTCGTGAGCCACTCGGCCAGCCGCTGCTGACGGTCGGAGGAGGTTTGAGCCTCTTCGTAGACCGGGCCGCCCAGCGCCTTGGGAGGCATGACCTGGTTGGTGCGGGGCTGTCGGACGTCGCCGCCATCAGCCGCGAAGATGATCTCCTCGTCGGGCTTCATGCCGGGCTTCTGCTTGACCCGGGCGAAGAAGGCGGCGAAGCCGTAGTAGTCGTCCTGCGTCCAGCGCTCGAACGGATGGTTGTGGCACTTGGCACAGGCGATCCGGACGCCGAGGAAGAGCTGGGCGGTGGTCTCGACCGCTTCGTCCGGGGTCCGGCTGATCCGGTAGTAGTTGGCCGGCGGGTTGTCGAAGGTCGAGCCGTCGGCGGTCAAGAGGTCGCGCACAAACTGATCGATCGGTGCGTTCTGCTCCAATTGCGAGCGGATCCAGCGATGGAAGGCGTAAGCCCCCTTCGACTTGATGAGGCGAGAGTTCGACCGGAGGATGTCGGCGAACTTCAAGGCCCAGAACTCGTTGAACTCGGGGCGTTCCAGCAGCTCGTCGATCAGGGTTTCGTGGCGGGTCGGCGAGGGATCGTCGAGGAAGGCGCGGGCTTCCTCGGGGGTCGGCATGACGCCGATCGTGTCGAGGTAGACGCGGCGGACGAATTCCTCGTCGGTCGCGGCTTCCGAGGGAGCGATCCGCATCCGGTTGAGCTTGGCGAAGACGGCGGCGTCAACAAGGTTATCCTGAGGGACGTCCACTTCTGCAAAGCCGGGGACCTCGATCAGGTGGGTCAGGCGAACGGTGGCGACGAGGTCGAGATAGTGGGCGATGACCGCCACTTCGCCTCGCTTCTTGAAGGTGACAAAGCCAGAGGGGTCGACCTCGGCGATATCGGTGTTCGAGGAGTCGTAGTAGCAGATCGGGGTCACATCCCGGAGAGTCCCATCGGCATATCGGACACGAGCGACAATTTGCTGGGTCCGAGCGGGCTCGTTCAGGACGCGGTTACCAGGAACGATTTCGAGTGCGACGGCGGCAGGACTTTCCGGGTCGTCCTTCACGCCTTCGGCGATCCAGTCCCGGAGGAACTCGAAGCTCTTGGTTTCGCGGAAAAGACGGACGCCACCCTCGTGGGCCAGCTCACCAAGCGGCTTGCGGAGCAACATGCTGTTGTCTGCGTCGAACGGATCGACGCGGCGGCCGGCAATTTCCCGGCTGAGGGTCTGGTAATCCTCGTCAGGAAGATAGCCCCGAAGGCTCAGACGAAAGCCTCCCTTACCGGTCGGCGTACCGTGGCACGCGCCCATGTTACAGCTGGCCTGGCTGAGGGCGGGAATCACATCGTGCCGGAAGCTGACCGGGCTCGGCTCCTGCATCCGCTTGACGCGGACCGTGGTTTGGGCCTCAACACTTCCACCCGAGGCGACGATCCTGGCCTCACCGTCGCCGACCGGGGTCACGCGGCCCCGGGCGTCGATGATCGCGATCTCAGGGTCAAGACTGGTCCACTGAACCAGGCGAGTCAGGTCGCGGATCGAGCCATCGGGGTCGGTCGCCGTCGCGATCAGCTGAGCGGAGGCCCGTTTCCCCGAAAGCAACACATCGCCCGGCGCGATCGTTAGGCTCGCCGGCGTGCCGACCACATCGGCCGGCGATGCCTCTTCGGCCCAGGCAGCCTGAGTGCCAATCAGGGTCAGGGCGGCGACCATTGCAGGCGAAAGCCCCAGTAGAATCCGTCCCGGGTGGTATCGTCGCAGCATAGATGGCTCCCGAATCTGCTTTCGATCGTCGAGGCGGACCACCCGGCGGTTCGGCGGGGAATCGGGCCAAACGGATCGGCCGCGATTAGCTCGGGCGGCGAGACGCGCGTGGTCTCGGGAAGAACGCGAGTTCAACGTACCTCAATCACAACAGGGGATTCAAGCAAAGTTCCAACAATTTTTTGGAGCCGAGGGGAACGGGACGTCTGCGCCGGTCGTCGAAAGAGGGAATGATGGGCGGACTTGCAGTCTCGAACGAGATCCCTACAATTGGAACCTGGAGCATTACCGACACACGTCGCTCCGATTGGCCGGTTCTGGCTGCCGCACTTCTGGTGGCGCATCCTCTGGATCGTCTCGCGGTGTGATAGACTGGTCTCGCAAGCGTCGTTGTGACACGCCGTCACCGAACGGTCGGCTCTCGGCCATGCCCGGGTCTGAACCCTCTGAATCGCCATTACGCCAAGGTGAGCAGAGGCTTCGGATCACAGTCACAAGGAGATCGGGTGGGATCGAGGCAAGGAGGTGAGCAATGGGACCGATCGGAACGACCTCGGAGCGGAGAATCGGGCGGATGTTGGGCTATGGCCTTCCTGGGGCGCTCCTGGGTTTGGCGATCGCCTGGATGCTGGGGGGTTCTGCGGCTCGGGGGGTTCACGCAGAGACGGGATCGGCGTCAACAGCCAATGGGTTGATCAGCCTGACCCTCTCCGCACCCGGCGATCCAGGAACCACCCGACTGCTTTTGATTGATCCGCGAAGTCAGGCGATGGCCGTGTACAAGATTGATGGCTTCAAAGGGGGTTCGATCAAGCTGGAGGCCGCTCGACAGTTCGGGTCCGATTTGAAGCTTTCGGAGTATAACAACCTTCCCCCGGAGGTTGCGGCGGTCGAGGCCATGGTCGCCGGCCCTCGTCCTCGGGGAAATTCCGGGCAATAATTCCAGGGGCTCGCGGCCGGAACCGCCGACGCGACGCTCCTCCCCTCGGATCTCGGCACCGCCGACCACTACCGAATCGATTCGAAACGGCCGACCGGCCGAATGCGAAGCGAGGAGCACGTCCCAATGGCTCAGTTTTACACCCTGGAAGAGGCCGCAAATGTCCTCGGCATGAATGCTGAGGAGTTGAAGCAGAAGGCCCAGCATCGCGAAGTGCGGGCCTTCCTCGATAGCGGCTCTTGGCGTTTTCGTGTCTCGGACATCGACGAACTGGCGAGACGACGAGGAATGGGCAGCGACCCGGAACTCTCGCTCTCCGATCTCGATCTCCCCACCGACACGGCCGATCAAACCAACGAGTCCGATGTGACCGATGATTCGGTCTTCCAGCTCGGCGTGGCCCGGTCCGATCTTGGGCCGGCCTCGATGGAATCACTGCCGTTTCAGGAATCTGGATCGGACGCGGATATTCTGCTTGATGATACCTCGCTGCCTCTGGGAGGTGGTTCCAGCTCCCATATCCTGGGCATGGAATCCTCCGGCAAGCAACCGAGTGATTCCGACGTGCGCCTGGTTCCGGAAGGGCCAAAGGGGGCAAGCGACTCGGATGTCCAGCTGTCGGGCGAGATCAATGTCGTCCCTCCGCTGACTCCCGGGGATTCCGACGTGACCCTCGTTCACGAGAACACTCAGGAAGCGTTCGAGCCCTTCGGTGCAGCGGACTTCTCCGATGAGGATGATTCCGGCGGATTTGGCGCCGCGGCCGAGGGAGGCTCCAGCGATGAGACGACCCTTCGCCCCAGCCCAATCGGTTCATCCGGAGAGATTCGAGCTGAGGAAGGTCGCCTGGCTGACGAAGAGGATAGCGATTTCGAGCTGACGCCCTCGAGCGTGATCGATGCCCTTCAGCCGGAATCTGGCAGCGATTTCGAGCTGACCGCCCTCGATGCCAGTGACGAATTCGAGTCGGCCGCTCCTCGGCCAAGTGATTCGGACGTGACTGGAGCCGAGCCGTCTTCCTCCGGCGTCAATCTTGGCCGACCGAGTGATTCGGGCATCAACCTGCAACAGATGGGCGGCCTTTCCGGAGATGCCGAATCGATCGAGCTGGCACCTCTCGAGGAAGACAAGTCTCAGAATCGGCCCGCTGCGTCGAAGCCTGCTCCTCGTCCGGTGGCTGATCCCGGCGCGACCGCCATGCCCGGCCTCGGTGCCGCGGGTGATCCCTCGGCAACCGCGTTGCCGATCCGCGATCAGGGGCAGAAGGACATCTTCGAGGATACCGACTTCGAGGTCGATGCCCTCGACAGCGGCGAAGATGCGACCATTCAGATCGACGCCAACAGCGACTTCGATCTCGATGAAAGCGATTCGGCGTCCGAGGTCTTCGCGCTCGACGAGGAGGATGTCGACCAGAGTGCCGCCACCGCCCTCGGTCCCGCGCTCGGTGCGGAAGATGCCCTGAGCGGCTCGATGGATGCTGAAATCTCCGACTCCGAGGAGATGGAAGGCGTCGGCTGGGACGAGGAGCTTGAGCCTTCGGGAGCGACTGCGGCCGCTGCTGCGGCTCCTGCCACCGGTCGGAAGGCGGGAGGAAGCGCCCTTCTGACTGATGCCGGCGGGCCGCCCTGGGGAGGGATCTGGGTGGGCGTTCTTGGCGTGACGACCGTTTTGATGATGCTCCTGGCCTTCATCACGATGGACGTCGTCCGCAACCTCAACAGCTATCAGAGCGATACGCCAGTCGCTTCTGGCCTGGTCAACGTGATCGTTGGTGAGAACTGATCGCCGCGAGACCATTCGCTGCCGGAGCGTTTTCCAAGCCCTTCGGTCCGACTTCGGACCGGAGGGCTCTTTGCTGAAACTCAGACCTTTGCTTGACGCAACCTCCGGAAGCGCTTCATAATCGATCGCTCGGAGAGCGGTTCGATGTGCTCCCCCGTTCGACTCGATCCGATCCAAGGAGTTTCACCTGATGCGCACAATCTTCTCCGCACTCTGCGGCGTTTTCCTTTGTTCCGCGGTCGTCGCGTCCGAGGCGGTTCAGGTGCGCGGCGATTATCTCGAAGCCCGGACTGCCGATGTGTTTACCGGCCCCTGCTTCTCGAATGCCGAGGTCTTCATCGTCGGCGATCGCGCCGTCATGGCCTGGAAGGTCACGGAAGGCTCGTGGGAAGGGGTCGATCTCTCCGGTCTGAGCGTCGCCGCCGCCGTCCGAGGAACCACGACCTTTTCCGAAGACCGTCCTGAGCAAGCCCTCACCGTCATGATCGTCGATGAACGAGCCGACGACCGACAGCGCGTCGCCCTGGTCAAGATGGCTCAGCGCCTGGGAGGGACTCGGCTGGGTCACGTTGTTGACGTGAAGGCTTCGGCAATCAATCTGGAGATTGATGAGCATTGCCACACCGAGGCCGCGGGACCTGCCCACAAACATCACCTGATGCCGATGGCTCCCCCGGCGCGGTTCTCGGCCGAGGGCCTGGCCGAAATTTCGACCCGCCCGCTCGATGCAAACGATTGCATTTGTGGGAATGAGGTGATTGCCTATCAACCCCTTTCCGAAGGGGTCGAAGTGCAGCCGGCATATACCGTCGATCACTCGTTCCGAGGCACCGGCCTTGGCAGCATCTGGGCGGCTCCCAACGCTCGGAGCAGCTTCGTCGGTCAGTTCGCGTACTGATTGCTCCCTGAGCGAGGTCGAATCCTCACGCTCACCCTTCGAATTACGATTCCGTAGGGCATGGCTGGCTCATCCGCTTGCCTGCCCTCGGATCATTGAACCTCCCACAATCTGGGTCGGCTCGCTTCCAGGTCGTTATTCCGACCTCGAACCGCTTGAGATCAAGGTTCTGATCTTCCGGAACCTCCCTCCAACCAACCCGATGGTCCTCACCCGCCCCCCATTCCGGACTTGACGGATTCTGAATCGAAGGGATCAAATGCCCATGCGTACGATGTCGATCATCGTCGCCTCGGCGATTGTTGCGGCCCTGCTTGGGTCGTCCGCCTCGGCGCAGGACTCCTATTCCACCGAGGTCCTTTCCGAGGCACCTCCTGAAGACCTGGCTGCTCCACTTCGCGAGACACTCGCCGAAGAGGGCATTCGGGTGCTCGATGCGAAGGGAGAACCGTACCTCGACCTTTGGCTCCGCAAATCGTTGCCGACCCAGGGTGAGATTACCGGGCCGACCGGTTCGGTTATTTTCCCGTATCTGCAAGTCGGTGAACTGATCGGTGCTGTTCGGTTTGCCGAGGATACGGGCGATTATAAAGACCAGATCATCCTGCCCGGTGTCTATACCATGCGATACGGCATGCAGCCGGTCGATGGGAACCACCTGGGTGTCAGCAAGTTTCGTGATTATGTCTTGCTCTCGCTGCCGGATGAGGACATCGAGCTTGAGCCGATTCCTCAGGACGATCTCAATGCGGTCAGCACCGGACCCTCTGCGACCAATCATCCTTCGGTCTTCCTTCTGTTGCCGGCTGAAGAGGACGCAAAGGCTTCCTCAATCGTCAGGGAAGAAGGTGAGAAGCGCACTTCGGTGGTGTTGACGATTGCTCTGGAAACCGATCAAGCCGAGGCCAAGGCGTTGACCACGCAACTGGTCTTCGAAGGTGCCGGTCCGCACTGATCGGTTTGTGGACGTTGCGGTCTTGGTTGGCCCAAACCAAACTCCCCTCGGTCTAGCTGTTTCGTCAGAGCTTAAGGTCAAGAGGTCGTTTTCAGACCGATTCCGAAGGCCGATCTCTGGGAAGGTCTTCGGGTTCGATTCGAAAATCGTGCTGGAGAACCGTATGATGGATCGTCTGCGGCTCCAGCACGATCTTTATCACTCGCGTTCTGAATCATTTCTGACAGGCAGACACGATGTCGGCAGCGCGATCGGGCCGTGACTTATTCCTTCGGTCCCCTCGGTGTTGAGAGTCCCGAAGGATGCCCTTCCTTGTCTTGATCGCCCTCTTTGTTGCGTTCTGGTCTCCGGTCGTCCAGGACCCTGCGGCAGGGCGAGCCGAGTCTGTGCCGAGCCTCGCAATCAGCCTGGCAGTGATGGTCGCCGCTGTGCTGATGCTGGCACTTGTCTCGGCGATGATCGGGAGGCGATTGGTCCGCAGGGGAACCTTTGTGGGCCAGACCTTCCGGATGCGTCATCAACTGGTGCGATCGGCACAGGTGATGGAATTCCTGGCATTGCTGATCTTTGCCGGGTTGATTTATGTCCTGCAATGGCCCAGGGTCGTGTCCGATGGTTTGGGACTCCGAGGCTGGATTGTGCTTGAGGAAGCCATCGTCTTGCTTCCGTTTCCGATCATGATCCTCTCGGTGTGGTGGGGCCTTTTTCCCGCGGAACGATCCTTGACGGCGTCTCGCGCGAGAATTGCACAACCGATCCGGCTTGGTGGCCACCTCATCGTCAAGTCTCGACAGGCCTTTGGCCTGGTCTTGCCCGTGGCCGTGCTCTTTGCCCTGGTTCTGGAAGTCGATCGTTGGCTCGAATCGGCGATTCAGGTCGGAGCGTGGGTTCACCTGGGGCTCTATGCGGTCCTGGGAGGATTGATTCTGATCCTTTCGCCGGCCTTTGTCCGGCTCAGCTGGCCGTCTCGACCGCTTCCGCCCGGTCCCATTCGCGATCGGCTGGAACAGCTTGCGCGACGGTTTGACTTTCGCTATACCGAGATCCTCGTCTGGGATACCGGGGGAACGCTGGTCAATGCCGGGGTCACAGGAGCGTTACCCTGGTTTCGTTACGTGTTGCTGACGGATGCGATGCTTGAACATCTCGCTCCTCGACAGATTGAAGCGGTGTTTGGTCATGAGGTTGGGCATATCGCTCACCGCCACCTGACCTACTTCGGTCTGTTCTTTCTCGGCACAATGGGAGTGATGGCGCTACTCAGTGCCGGGATTGACCAGGTCCTGACCGTCGACTCGCCCTACTGGATCTGGGGTCGAAGCCGGTGGGTTGAGTTGCTCTTTCAGGCCTCCGTCGCCCTGGGCATTGCCCTGGTGTACTTCTTCGTGGTCTTTGGTTTCCTCTCACGATGGTTTGAACGTCAGGCGGATGTCTTTGGGTGTCGGGTTGTCTCGTGCGGTCTCGCCGACTGCCCTCCTCATCGCGACATCAACGCCGACACGTCGTTGAATTCGGGGAACGTCCCCGAGTCACTTTGCCCGGTCGGAATCGGGATATTCATCGAAGCCCTCAGCCTGGTGGCGACACTCAACGGTCTGGAACCGAAGGCGGCCTCGTGGAGGCACGGGAGCATCGCTCGCAGGATCGATTTTTTGAGGAAATTGGAAGGGCGGCCCGAAGTCGAGCGCCGGTTCCAGACCCGTCTGCATCGGCTTCGCCTGGGCCTGGGGCTGGTTCTGGCGATGGCGGTGCTTGTTGCCGTCTCGACCGGGGCGATCGATTCCTTCCGATAATCCGACGATCGTCGGCCGATTCGATGACGAACTTGAGAAAAATCGACACGCTCCGCCTTCTCAGTCGGAGCGGTTTGTGGTAGGGTTCCGCGCCCCTGGCCAATGGAATTGCCAGAGCAACGGCGGTCTTCGGGTCGCCGAGCATCCAAAAAGGTTCGACACGGAGGTCGCCCCATGCCCCGCTGGCCGATTCGGCTCAAGCTGATCGTCGGCCTGAGTCTGGTTGTTGCCATGATGATGACACTGCTGGCCGGTGCTGTCATCGGTCTTCGTGCCTTTCATCGCAGCAATCTCACGCTCACCGATCAGCTCCGAGAGCTGGGGGCTTCGAAGGACCTGCTTCAGGCGGTGATGCAACTTGATCTTGACGATCGAGAACTGGAGCATTTTCTCACTGAAAATGGCTCGCTCCCGAGCTATTCCGAAGTGGGAGCTCAGGACCTTCCCACACCGGGGTCGTTGAGATGGTCGGGTCTCTTGCTCGTTGGGCTGGCTCATGGTGAGGCTCAAAGAGCTGCAACGCCCCCGATTGACGATCGGGTTGAGCGAACGTCAGGCCCTTACGTGACCATCCTCGACAGTGATGCGAGGCGTCGGGAGTTGCTCGATCGCTTGCTCAACCGCCTTCAAACCGCTCGGCAGGCCCTACTTCGATACTATTCCGAGCTGGAACGCAACAGCCTCCGAGGCAATCGTTCTGATGGTCGAGACGAATTCACCCTCGCCTTTTTGATTGATGACGATCTGACAGGGGTTCTCCGTCAACTTCAGCCTGACCTGACCATCGATCACCTGATCGACCGCACTTCGGTCTACTTAACGCGCCATCCCGAAGCCGACATGCTCAATGCCGGTCCCTGGGAACCCTTTGCATTGACGAGGGCCCGACTCGATCGCCTGACCTCCTCGGCCATCGCGCTTCCCGACAAGCTTCACAGCGACTTTTTCCTGGTGCTCGAAGCCTCGAAGCGTCATTACCAGTCGAGCCGCGTGATGATCTGGACTGTGGCACTCGCGGTGCTGGCGATGCTTTGTGGTCTGACGAAGCTCGTCCATCGCTGGCTCTTCACGCCGATCCGGCTGCTCCACCGCGGCGTTCGTCATGTGGCTCGGGGGTCGTTCGACTATCAGATCGAGCTTCAGACCGGCGACGAGATGCAAGCCCTGGCCGAAGCTTTCAATGATATGACCACCCGGCTTGGTGCAAGCTACGCCGAACTCGAACAGCAGGTTTCCGAAAGGAGCCGACAACTGGTCCGCTCCGAGCGACTCGCCGGGGTCGGATTTCTCGCCGCTGGGGTCGCGCACGAGATCAACAACCCCCTTGCCTCAATTGCCTTCTGTGCCGAGGCGCTGGAAGGACGCCTCGAACCTGTCCTCCGAACGACCGATCCCGAGGGGACCGGAGACTCCCGCGTCGTTCGAGACTACCTGCGAATGATCCAGGAAGAAGCCTTCCGGTGTAAGCGCATCACCGAGAAACTGCTCGACTTCTCCCGGTGTGGCGAGATTCAGAGCCAGAGGACGAATCTCGTCGAACTGATCGAAGGGGTCGTCGACATGATGCGCCACATGGGGAAGTATCGGAACAAGACAATTCTTTTTCAGCCCAGAGAAGCCGTGATTGCATGTGTTGATCCGCAAGAAATCAAGCAGGTCATTTTGAATCTCGTGGTCAATGCACTCGATAGCATGGACGCGGGAGGAACATTGCGGATCGATGCTCGCGTGAGCGGAGGACGAGCCGAACTGACCTTCCGAGACGAAGGCTGCGGCATGTCGCCAGAAGTCCTCGAAAACATCTTCGAGCCGTTCTTCACCCGTCGAAAGGCAGGTAAGGGAACGGGGCTTGGCCTGTCGATTTCGCATCGAATTATCAATCAGCACCACGGAGAAATCACGGCGACCAGTCCGGGAGAGGGATGCGGATCAACCTTCTTCGTCCGGCTTCCGACTCAGATTCAGAACTCGCGACGGGATCGGGGGGTAACCGAACCCTCCCGTGGTCGGCACCCGCTTTGCAAGAGCAGCATGGCGACAGGGGATGATGACTCGCAGTTGTCCCCAGATCTTCCGATTCAAGGATAAACAGCTATGCGAATGCTTGCAAGCTTCGGAACTGCCGGATTGGTAACGTTCTGCTCGGCCATAACCTGGGCGGCAGATGATCAGACTCTCGCAGCGAAGTCGGTTCAAGACCCATCGTTGTCAGAGACATATGCCGGGTTCTACAAAATTGTCTCGGCAGAAAACGACGGGAAGCCCATCCCCCAGCCTCGCTTGGAATCGCATGTGGTTCGCATCACGCAGGAAATGATCGTGGTGCTCGATGCCGAGGAGAATGAGCTATATTCCTGTTCCTATACGCTTGACCGCGATGCCAAGCCCCACCGGCTCGACATGGAATCCACCGGAGGTCCCTCGGTGTCGGTTGGTCGAACCGCCAAAGGAATCATCACTGAGGGGACCAATGAGAACGACGAGCCGTTCGTAATGCTGTGTTACCGGATGATCGGTGATGAATACCCCGAGGAATTTCGAACTCGGGCTCAGGCAGAGATGAACCTTTTCGTGTTGCAACCGATCCCTGACCCGGCCGGGGGTGAGGACGATCCGCGCCAATAAACCAAGGATACCCCGGTCAGGCCGGCCAGTTTTTCTGCCGGCCTGAACCGCCCCGATCGACACGCGCCGGCGACGGCGCCGGAGACCGCTCAAGGAGGAGACTCGATCATGGAGAAAACGCAACATGGCGGCCTGCGCATCCTCTTCGCCGATGACGAGGACTACCTGCGCGACCTGATGGAGCGCGAACTGCCCCGACTCGGTCATGAGGTCACGACTTGCCCCGATGGTCAGGCAGCGATTCGAGCCCTGGAGCGCGGCCGGTTCGATGCGGCCTTGCTCGACATCCAGATGCCAGGACTGACGGGTATTGAGGTCCTCGAAAAGTTTCGGCAGCTCAGTCCCGAGACTCAGGTCATTCTGATGACCGGTCACGCCACGGTAGATACTGCGGTCCAGGCCCTTCGACTCGGGGCCTTCGATTACCTCACGAAACCGTGCAAGTGGGCTGAGCTGGAGGTGGTGCTCAACCGGATCGCCGAACGGCGATCGCTGACCAACAAGGCCGCTGCCCTTGAGACACGTCTGAAGGCTGCCGAAGGGGGCACGCCGATGCTCGTCGGCGAGACGCCGGTGATGAAAGACGTGATGCATCTGATCGACACGGTCGCGCCCACCGAGGCCACGGTCTTGATCCTGGGGGAGACCGGCACCGGCAAGGACCTGATTGCCCGAACGATGCATGAGCGGAGCCTTCGGGCCGATCAGGCGTTCGTGCCGGTCAATTGCGGGGCCTTGCCCGAAAATTTGATCGAGAGCGAACTGTTCGGCCATCGCAAAGGAGCCTTCACGGGGGCCGAGACGAACCGTAAAGGCCTGTTCGAAGTGGCCAATGGAGGCACCTTGTTCCTCGACGAGGTGGGAGAGCTGAGCAAGGGGCTCCAGGTGAAGCTGCTTCGCTTCCTCGAATCAGGAGAGATTCGAAGGGTCGGCGAGAATGAACCCTTTCGAGCGGATGTGCGGGTCCTGTGCGCCACCAACCGCGATCTGCGTGAGATGGTGGCCGAGGATCAGTTCCGCGAAGACCTTTTCTTCAGGATCAACACCTTTGAGATCTACTCACCTCCCTTACGCGAACGCAAGGAAGATGTCCCACTCCTTGCCCGGCATATGCTCAAACGATATGCGAGTCGCCGCCCTGGTCCGATTCCCGAACTGGCCGAGGATGCCGTCGAGGCGTTGATCGCCCACGACTGGCCGGGGAACGTTCGAGAACTGGCCAATGCGATCGAACGAGCCACGATCCTCGCCCGAGGGGGGACGATTCATGCCGAGCACTTGCCGACCCAGGGCATGAGCCGGCGGTCTCCCGTCCCTTCCCTCGTGGCCACTCCGGCATCCAGCGGAGGCCCGCACATCGCGATTCCGGAAGGAACCCCGACCCTTCGTGACCTGGAGCTTCATTACATCCAGGTGGTGCTGGAAAAGCATAAGGGGAACAAACCCGCCGCCAGCAAGGAACTGGGAGTGAGCCTCAAGACGCTCTACAACAAGATCAATCAGCTACAACGATCGTGATCGAGGGGAGTTCGATCGAGAACTCGAATCGTCTCGCAACAGCGCGCGGGACCATTCGAGTTCTCGATCGCCTGGGTCAATCGGAGCCTTGCTGACGTTTCAATTCTTCGTCTGCATGGCGTTTCCGGTGCTGCTCGTATTCGACGAGCCATTTCTCCGCCCGTGGCACATCCACTTTCCGGACATAGACTCGGGGATTTCCTTCCCAGGCTCCGAGAAAGTCTTGCATGTCCTGGCCATCAGACACCGCCTTGATACCCTCGGCATTGAGCTGGTCGGCGATGAATTTGGCTTCCATTAAGCTCAGGGCCTGGTAGCACGGGGTCAGTTCGTCTTGATTCATGATCTGCCTCTCGCGTTGCAAGCCAGGTCTCGGGTGATTCCCCGGGGAATCTCGTCCGAGCTGCCGGCCGGAAAGGGGAAGGAATTGATCGGGGCCTGCTCCCTCGTCTCGTCGGATCACCGATCGATCCATGGACATCATCGAGGCCATCACCCCGCGAATCCACTCAGCAATAGCCGAACGAAACGAGTAGGAGGTGGATTGGGATGCCTCGGTGAACGCAAGAGCGACGTTTCGGTGAACCTCCGCAGGAGCAACATGACCTTGCGATGATGCCGCGTGGCTCAAAGCCGAACTGCCTCGAACAGCTCCGATGGGGGAAGAATGAAGCCGAAGTAGAAGGCACCAAAGAGTGCGTAACGCGCCGAACTCTCATCGAATCGCATCGTGTAGACGATGTCTTTCAGAAACGCCGGGTTGCGGGCCCAAAGGGTGACTCCCCATTCCCAGTCATCGAGGCCGGTTGACGCAGTAATCACCTGGGTCACTTTTCCGGCGAACTTCATGCCGCTTCGACCGTGCTCGGCCATCATCTGGGATCGCGGCTCGAACGGCAGCAGATACCAATTCTGTTCACCCTGACGCATCTTGCTCATGGGGTAGAAGCAGAAGCAGGGCCAGTCCGGGAACTCCGGATAGAGCCGCTGTCGGTTCATCGGTTCGAGCCGGTTGGTATAAGCATTAACCTTGGCCTTGTAGGCCGAGCTTTCGGGGTCCATGCCTTCTCGGTCTCGGAGAATCGCGCCGTATTGCTCCGCGTCCGGGACGTATTCGGAGACCTCGGTGATCGAATAGAAAGAATAGCTTGGGATCAGCGCCGGCCCGATGGACGAGGCCTGAAGCGCGGTTTGCACGCTGTGAATGGCTCGGAGGTCGGGGCCGGCCATCATCAGGCCGAAGTCGCTCTTGTGACCGGGGGTGACGAAGCATTGCGCTTGAGCGATCCCAGGAATGGAGTCGGTGGCAAGGGCCGCCAGGGTTTCCGCTCGGCCCTGAGCACGCGCCTCGGGGCTGAGCCGAGCAAGGATCTCGCGGTCGATCCGGTAGAACAGGTGCAGGAAGTGCCAGCCGGTTTCCGGAACCAGGGTTGCCGGCACCTGTTCGGCCGCTGCGGGTCGATGACCGTGTTGCATCGGTTGCGTTCGGAGCCCGATGCCCGATGGCCTTTGCGTCCCCTCGTCCATCGACGATGTCCTTCCTGAAGCGAACCTTCCATCCGAATCGAATGCATGACACCTGGCCAACAACCTCTATTCTAAGGGGCATCTCATCCCCCCGACAAGCAAACGAGCGTCTCTTGCTTCGGAATGCCGAACTTGGCAGGCCCGATTGACACGGTCGTTCGGATGATCCTCCTCGCACCATTTTTTCTCAACATAACAATGCCGCTCAAGTTGGCAGGCCAGTTCATCGATCCGAACTTAAAAGTGACACTCGTGTCCGCCTTAACGGCGCTTTTAGGCGATTTGGGAAAGGCCAATGAGACGACCAATCGGCTCGTATCCGGTCCTTGGCCTGGTCCTGCTCGTTGTCTGCCTGTCTGATTCGGCGATGGCTCGGGAGGGCATTCCGAGCGTGAGTTCAAGTGATGAGCACGCTCCTTCGGCCCTGCCTCCCGAGGTGGTCGATCCACTTCGGGAACCGGCGTCTCGAGTCGTGAAGGCTCGGGCGGAGTTCGAAGGAGTGGCATCTCCCGGGCTTCGGATTCGGCTTCGAGGGGACGGGTCATCGGGTGACGCATTGCAATACCGGTGGCTCCAGACCTGGGGACCAGACGCTTTTCTAGATGACCCGAGCTCAAGCTCGCCCTCTTTGATTGTGCCCAAAGCGACCGGCTCGATGGCGTTCGTGCTGGTAGTCCGCAACGAGGAGGGTGTTGATCTGACCACTCTCCATGTCCCCATTCGATGGGACGGGCGCGACTCGATCCCGTCCGACCTGGTTGCCGATGCCGGAGATGATCAACTGGCGGTCGTGGGCCGGCAAGTGACGCTCAACGGCATTCGAAGTACCCCGACGGGAGAGATCGGACATCGATGGCTTCAGGTCGAGGGACCGCCCGTCGTCCTGGCGATCGAGGATGGATACATCTATACCTTCATTCCCGAAGTTCCCGGGCGTTATCGCTTTGCCCTGGTCGTCGCCTCGGGAAATCTGATTTCTCGTCCCTCATTCGTCGACGTTGATGTGCGATCGGAAGTGCCAGAGCAATCGAGGTCGATGGCCCTGGCGCCTTCCGAGTCAGCGAGATCGACCATCTCGGCCATCGCCGCGGCGGCGCTCCAGGACGTCTCGGGAGGACCAGGGAGGGCCAACGAGATGGCCGGGGTCTTCGACGCGGTGGCCGGTCGAATCGACCTCTACGCCTCGGCCTCCGAGGCATTTCGAGAAATCGCCCTCCGGCTCGATGCAGCCTTGCCAGAGGATCTCGAGTCCCGAGATCGCTGGAACTCCCGGGTCTTCGAGCCGATCAGCTCCGCGGTGATCACAGAGCTGAACGGTCGAGGAATCGACCTCTCTCGGGCGGAGGCAATGGCCACGACGCTTTCTCCGCTGGCCCGCTCGGCGCTGGCTGAGCAGTTCCGATCCATTGCCAACGGCTTCCGATCCGCGGCTTCGTCGAATCGCGACGGTGCGATTTCGAGAGGCGACTCAACTCACATCGACCAGATCTCCGCAACGCCGGAGCAGGGCAGGGGGATTCGATGATCACGTCGACCAGGCAGTATTGGGTTCGGTGGGCGATGGGAACGATGATCGTCCCGCTGATGGTCCTGGCCTCGCCAGCACTCGCACAGCGATCGGGCGAGCCGTCGAGCGGTTTCGTCGATTGTGCCCGGGCGTTGAACGAAACGATCCGATCTGGTCGTCCGACCGTGGTGGTCATTTCCTCTCGTGCGGTTCCTGCCTCACTCGGACTGCGCGACACGATGGTCAGAGACCTGCTCAGCAGCTCCATCGGCCAGATCGCCATGTTTGCAGAATTGCCCGTGGAACTGTTCGCCGATCGGGTTGAACGGCTTGGGGTCCAGCAGTTTCCGACGCTGCTCGCCTACGGAAGCCGGGATGGAGCCCTGGTTCGACTCGGAACACTTGCCGGTCCGACCGACACCGCACAGGTGGCCGCCTGGATCGGTTCAATTGGCCTGATGGGAGGGGGAAGCTCGACAACGAGCAGTGATCCGGAAGTGAGTCAAACGGGCCTGTTTCATCGGGACCCTGGATCGTTTGTGGCTGTTCCCGTGGCGACTCCACAACAGCCGGGCCTGGCTCCCCCTCCTCCGAGCAAACCGCACCCTCCCACCTCGGGAATGATTCCGGTGGGGCAGGCCGGTCCTCCGTCCCTCTCTCCGGTTGTCATGCAGGAGTCGGGGCCTCCGGTCATTGTGCAGCAGCAATCACCGACGATCTACATTCAGCCACAGGCCCCCCGGATCATGCTCGGACAGATGCCTCCTCCAGAAATCACGATCGTGCAGGGGCCTCAGGCCGCCCCAACGATCAACTATGCCGTGGTTGGCGGACAACCGCAGGCGATTCCGAATCTCTTCGCGGTTCCCCAGCCCGATGTTCCGAGCTATGGGGCTCCTTCGCCGCAAGGCCATGCTGCAATGCCCCCCACGGCCTATGCTCCCCCGAATCCCGGTGCGACCATCATGACCGCCGCTCCAATGTCGGGGATGTCCGTCGCCCCTCAGCAATCGGTGGTTGGAACGACGGCCGTGGCCTTTTTGCTTCAGAATCCCGACGTGGTCAACGCGATGATCGGAGCGCTCGGCAAGGGATTTCTCCTGCTCGGAGAGGCTCTGGAGAAGCATGGGTATCCTCGAGTCCGTTTGCCGAGACCGGAGCCGAAGCCCCAGACGGCCGGCACAATGGCTCTCGTTCCTGCGATGTCGCTTCCTGCATCCGCGACAGTTCCGCTCATGACCGTACCGGTCCAGCCCTCCTCGGCTCCGGGAATCATCCCCGCGTCCCCTGTCTACCCGACGGCGGTCCCGTCGCCGCAGTCTGATTCCGGCAGAGGACATCATGGCTGGCCCGCGATCGGACATTCTGAGCAGAAACGACCCTGGTGGAAACGCTAATCGAGGCGATTCCCGCGTCGAAGGGAGCGATGCGATCACTCTCCGCCCATCGCTCCTCTCCGCGTGATCACGTGGAAATCCTCAGGCATTTCGGCCAGTGCGTCGGTCCCAGTCGAAGGGCTAGAGCTCGTTTTTTTGGTTTTTGTGACTAAGACTCGCCATTTCTCAGATGATTTCTAGAGAACGAGGACAACAGGTTCTCAACAGACGTGTGATGCTCGGATTGGTATTTACCCCTTGGAATCAGCACCATGGTTCACCCCATCAATGGCATGCTTCCGGTGCCTTGCACGGCGGAGCATCCGATCGAACAAATGGGCGCTCACGGCCAACTCCGCGCCGGAGCCCTCTCCAGCACCCTCTGGGATCGTCCCAAACGTGGCCCGGTCCACCTGAATGTGGTCTTTCTCGATGGTCACCCGACGGTACAGTCGCTCGTGAAACGGCATGTGCGTGATTGGGAAGACGCGGCAAACGTGAAGTTCAACTTCCTCAGTCGCGATCGGTTCGTTGATGCTCATCTCCGGATCACGATGCCGACAACCCGAATCTTTCAGTCGTACCTCGGGACCGGATCGGTGTTGATCGATCGGCGACTCCCGTCGATGACGCTCGGGTTCACCGACGATGTGCTCGCCAACCCGAACGAGGTCAAACGGCTGATCCTGCACGAGTTCGGGCATGCCCTCGGTCTGATTCACGAGCATCAGAACCCTCGCGGGGGCCTGATCTTCAAGGTTCCCGAGGTCTACGACTATTTCTGGCAGAATCACCGATGGGACCAGCGTACGGTCCGAGAACAGGTCATCCAGCCAACTCGGGTCGAGTTGCTGAAGAATGCCACGCAGTTTGATCCCAAATCGATCATGCTCTATGCGTTCCCGGCCTCAATTCTCGCCGGAGGCCCCGTCTCGACGACCCAGCTTAATCACGAACTGTCGGAAGGGGACCGACGCTACATCGCGTCGATCTACCCGAAGGGTTCGGTGCAACCGCCCCCTTCGATCCCAGCGGAACCGACCGGCTATCTGCCGCTCAACCTCGGCGAACCCTACACCGGTACCTTGCCGATCCGAGGGGCCGAGATCCCCTTCGGTTTCCAGATCGCCTCGCCTGGCCGTTACCTCATGGAAACCTTCACGCCGGCAGGAAGTCGAGAGGAATACTGGGTCCTCACACTCCGAGACGCCCGTCAGCAGGTACTGGCCGATGACCATCACGGCAGCAGTCCGAATGGCCTCAACGCCCTGATTGAACGCGAGCTGACCCCGGGACACTATCGCTTGCACCTCCGACACCGGCTCCGCTCCGGCCTCGGCGCTTATGGGATTCTCGTCCGCAAGGCAGGCTGATCGAGCGGGTGAACGCCCTTTGCCTTGAATTCGCGCCGGCTCAATTTGGCTGCTATACTTGCGTGGTTTGGCCGGCAATGCCTCGTCTTCCTTTGTTGGGAAGAAACTGGAGCGTGCCCACTTGCCAGGTTAAGTACGGTGCCTTCGAACGGGAGGGGGAACACGGTGAATCAACCCGACCCGACGTCCTTCCGGATCGTTCTGGTGATCCTGGTCGCGCTGGCCTCGATGGCGAATGCCAGGGCTCGGGAACAAGGACGCGCGGCCGATCCGAAGCAAGAGTCACTCTCTCCTGACCAGTTTGATCTCATTTGGCGCACGCTCGATGGGATTCAAGATGAATTGAAGTCAGCGGAACCGGACCTGGCCGCCGACGCCTTGCGAGGCCGCTTATTGATCGAAGCGTATCAACTCATCAATAACGTGATGAGAACCGGTCTTTCTGAGCAGCAGCTTCTGCGTTTACCCAATTCGCTGAAACAGGATGCAGGGCGGCTCGTCTCGCTGGTCTTGAGGGATGATTCCCAACCGCCTGAACCTTCTGAGCCCGATCAAGGCCCGTTGCTCATCGACGATCCTTCGGTCCCTGTTCGCCTCCGGCCGTTCCAACCGATTCTCACCGAGGTCCTCACGGATCGATTCGAGCAGCTCAACGCATCGAACCTCGATCAAGCCCGGTTACGGGAAACGCTGGAGCGCGAAGCTATTGCGATGGCTGCGAAGGCGGTCTCCCCCTCAAATGACCCTCGGGATCTCATTTCGGCCGAGCGTGACTACGTCCTCGCGATGGTTGTCGAGAGACTTGGCGGAACCCCTGGGCCGACGGACGACGCGGAACGTGAGGCCGATGTCCTGCTTCAAGACGAGCTTGATTCCCTCTTCGAATTGCTTCGTCGCAAAAACGCCGAATGGAAAATCTCGGGGGAATGGCCCGGCATCAGTGACCGGATCGAGCAGCTTGAGCAGTTCGGGATCGCCCGGCTCGAAGACGTGGTCCACCTCCGAGACCCCGAGGCCTCGATCCCCATTCCGGTCCGAGAGCAGATTCGGGCAATGGCCGAACTGATCGCTCGGGGCATTCCCGTCGCGCTTCTTCCGGAGACGACCCCTCCCCCCGACGAACCGTCCACCCCCAACCAACCGACCGCTCCCGATGGGCCTTCGGCGACGGAGGAGCCTCCCCGCGTCGAGCCGTTCGAGCTGGCCCTGGAACAGTTCCATCGGCTGGCGAGACTGGCCAGGGCTGTCGATCAGGGGCTCATCGTCGCCGGAATTGACCTGCTGACCCGACGCTCGACGCTCCGGAAGTATTTCCGGGAGCACGCGGCGAGGATTTCGGGTCGAACGGCCGAGACACTGCCCTCGGACTTCCTCGAAGCGGTCGATCGGGAAGTTGAGCGGATTTTGGCCGAGCACTCCCGGGCGATTGATCCCGGTCATCCTCCCCTCATCGTGCAGCCCCCCGTGGTCACGGTGCCTCCGATCATCACCGTGCCAACGACGGCTCGGCCCACCCAAGTCAGTGTTCCGAATCGCGTCTCTCGATGGTGCGTTCCCTGGAACTGACGGGGCTTGTTGTCCCTTAAGCCCCAGACTTCCAACCGTTTGGCTCAGAACCTTTTCCCTCGCCTTCCGAGGCGAACGATGGATTCCGGAATTCCTGTCAAGGAGCGAACAACCATGACGGTGTCCTCGATCAATGTCCGGTGCCTGGCCTTGCTCGGGGTCGTCCTCCTGACGCCCCTGCTTGGCCATCGACCCACCGTGGCCGGCGATTTCTTCCGAAAAAAAAGTCAGCTCATCGCCGTACCTGTGGCTCAACCCGTGGCCGCATCCTCGGTCCTCTATGCCTTGCCGGCGCAACCGGCGCAGGTCAGCGTCGTGCAAGTGCCAGCGCAGCAAGCCCTGATTACCGTGCCGGCATTCGGGAACGTGGCCAAATCGGTCACTCAGGGCCAGCAGCAATCACCCCCCGGCCGAGGCGATCCCCCTTCGATCCAGATCACGGTGATCGAGGCCGAACCGGCCAGAACAACCTCAACCCCGCAGGCAGCGCCTTCGGCTCAGACCTCAACGCAGTTGCAAGGGGTTGCTCAACCCCGGGTTCAGTATGTCACCGTGCAATCGCAGTCGGTCACCACGGTTGCCCCGGTCATCTCCCATTCGATTGCGGTGCCGCAGGCAACCCCGGTTCAACTCTATTACGTGCCCGCAACTCCGAGGCGATCCTGGTTCAAGTCTCATTGAGCCTGACGCCTCCCGAGATTCAACAGCTCGATGGTTCGTCGATCGGAGCGAGGCCCCAGTTCCAGGGCCTCGCTCCGATTCCGTTTTGTTCGGAATTCCCGATGCGTTGTCAGGGCTGCGGACTGCTCAGACGCGCGGCTTGGATTGACAGGCCGAAAGCCGAATTTCTATAATCCGCGCCATCAGTCGAAGTCGCTTACGAAATGCTCACTTGCGATCTTCGTCCCCTCGATTTGCACACCCATTTGACGCGTTCCTTAACGACCCGGGGATTCTCTCCATGGCTGTTCGTGTTGGTATTAACGGTTTCGGTCGTATTGGCCGACTGGTTTTCCGCGTGATGGCGGAACGGCCGAACGACTTTGAGATCGTCGCGATCAACGACCTGTCCGACGCCAAGAAACTGGCGAGCCTATTGAAGTACGACAGCGTCCACGGCCGGTTCAGCGGCACGGTCGAGGCCGCTGAGAAGGCGATTGTTGTCAACGGCAAGGAAATCCCGATCCTGGCGGAGAAGGACCCCGCCAATCTGCCCTGGAAATCGCTCAACTGCCAGATCGCCCTGGAGTCGACCGGGTTCTTCACCAACCGGGCCGGCTTGCAGAAGCACATCGACGCTGGAGCTGATCGGGTCGTCCTCAGCGCCCCGGCCAAGGACGCCCTCGACCTGACCGTCGTGCTCGGCGTCAATGACGAACACCTCAAGGCCGACCACCGGATCATCTCCAACGCCTCGTGCACGACCAACTGCCTCGCCCCGCTCGCCAAGGTGCTCAACGACACCTTCGGCATTGAAAAGGGCCTGATGACGACCGTCCACGCCTACACCAACGACCAGCGCGTGGCCGACCAGATCCATAGCGATCCCTACCGCGCCCGGGCCGCCGCGATCAACACGATCCCGACGACCACCGGCGCCGCCAAGGCCGTCGGCGAAGTGATCCCCGAGCTCAAGGGGAAGCTGACCGGCATCTCCCTTCGCGTTCCGGTTCCGACCGGCAGTATCGTTGACCTGACCACCGTTATGAAGCGCGACGTGACGGCTGACGAGGTCAACAACGCCCTGAAGCAAGCCGCGTCCAAGGCTCCATTCAAGGGGATCATCTCCTACGTCACCGATCCGATCGTCTCCAGCGACGTGATCACCGACCCCCACTCCTGCATCTTCGTTCCCGACTGGACCCAGGTCATGCAGGGCAACCTGCTGAAGACCTGCGCCTGGTACGATAACGAGTGGGGCTACTCCTGCCGGACCGCCGAGCTGATCTCGAAGATGGCGGCTCTCTAAGCCGAGCCGTTCGAGTTCTTGCCATCTCGTTTCGTTTCCTTGCTGCGACGCCCGGCCGATCCCACACAAGGGAGGCCGGGCGTTGTCTCATCTGCGTGTTGATGACGTCTCCGACGAGCCGATCTCCCAAGTTGAAGGGAGCCACCGGCCCGATCACCTTGATCCCGCACCGAGAAGGAAAAAGGACAAGCACCTTGGCCAAGCAAACGATCAAGGACCTGGATTTCAAGGGCAAGAAGGCGCTGGTCCGGGTTGATTTCAATGTCCCCCAGACCAAGAACGGCGAGGTCTCCGACGACCGTCGCATTCGATCGGCCCTGCCGACGCTCAATCACATTCTCGACCAGGGGGGCTCACTGATCCTCGTCAGCCACCTCGGCCGCCCCAAGGGGGACCCAGAGGCCGATGCCGCCTTCCGCATGGACAAGGTCGCCGCTCGGCTTCAGGAGTTGATCGGCCGCCCCGTGCAGAAGGCCGACGATACGGTTGGTCCCGACGCCCAGGCCAAATGCGCTGCCTTGAAGCCTGGCGAGATCGTGGTCCTGGAGAATGTCCGCTTCAACAAAGGAGAGAAGAAAGGGGACCCCGAGTTCGCCAAGCAACTCGCCAGCCTGGCCGATTGCTATGTGAACGATGCCTTCGGCACCTGCCACCGTGATGAGGCGTCGATGCTCGCCGTCCCCGAGCAATTTCCGAGCACCCAGAGAGCCATTGGCCTCCTGGTGGAGAAGGAATTGCAAATCCTCGACCAGCTCCTGGGTCAGCCGAAGCCCCCGATGGTCGCCGTGATGGGAGGGGCCAAGGTTTCCGACAAGATCGGCGTGATCGAAAGCCTCCTCAAGAAGGTGGACAAGCTCCTCATCGGTGGCGCGATGACCTACACCTTCCTCAAGGCCCAGGGACACTCGATCGGCAAGAGCCGGTGCGAGGAAGACCGCCTCGACGTGGCCCAGCATCTCTTGAAACTCGGGGGCGACAAGATTGTCCTGCCCCAGGACCACTTGATCACCACCTCGCTCGATCCAATCGAAGCCAAAACGACGGTCGTCGAGGGCTCGGACCTTCCCGAAGGACAGATCGGGATCGACATCGGCCCCAAGACTGCCGAAGCCTACGCCGAGATCATCCGGAACGCCGGAACGGTTGTCTGGAACGGTCCGATGGGCAAGTTCGAGGACGAGCCCTTCCGCAAAGGAACCGTTGCCGTCGCCGAGGCCATGGCCGCCTCTCCCGCGATCACTGCCGTCGGAGGAGGCGAAACGGCCGAGGCCGTGGAACAGTTCGGCCTGGCAGACAAGGTTTCCCACGTCTCTACCGGTGGCGGCGCCTTTCTGGAATCGCTCGAAGGGAAGACCTTCAACTCGCTCCTGGTCATCCCGGATCGCAAGTGACTCGCCAAGAGACTCGACGGGACTCGGGAAGCCGTGTCGCAGCGCGACTTTCCGGGTCCCGATACGGGTCCGCTGGCAATGGTCATGATGCGTCTGACGGTCACTGCATCGTGTGATGGCAAGGTGCTCGATCCGGAGGCATCCCTGGCCCTCACGTAAACTCTGGGACGTCCGCGTTGTCCCTCCGCAGCGAAACCTTCAGGAAATGGCAGGGATTGCGAATTTCGGGCGATCCGACCCCTGCAGGTGTCCGATGGAACCTGAAGGTCACGGACAGACCAATCGGTTACCGACCTCTGCCTTCCACATCGGCACAAGGTGTGCGGACGGAGAAAGCTGGGTCAATTGGGAGCCATCTCTTCCCGGAGAGTCTGATATTCGATCGTTGGGGGTTTGGAGCGAACCGATTGGGGTAGCCGGACGGATTCTCTGGACCTTCGCGATTGGCAGTGGTATAGAGATACGATCGATCCCTGGCTCTCGGAACAGAGCAGGAGGGATCGGTCATCGGACCGGGGTCGGAGCGATCATGCCCTCGCACCGAGACCCGAGGTCACCCGAGGTGATCCGATGCCGAGCGATCGAACCGAGCGACTGCTTGTCTGGGATCGCGCATCCGCGCCCCTGATCACGCCATCGCTCCTGGATTGCGATTTTGCCAGGGTGGGCCAGGAGATCGCCGCCCTTGAGTCGGCCGGCGTGGTCGCGCTCCACCTTGATGTGATGGATGGGCATTTCGTGCCCAACCTGAGCTACGGACCGCCTGTTGTGGCCGACTGGAGGAAGGTGACGGACCTTCCGTTCGATCTTCACCTGATGATGACCAATCCGGCAGCCTATCTCGACGCCTTTGTCAAGGCTGGGGCCGACAGTATCCTGGTCCATGCCGAGGTGCTGGACGCTCCGGCCGACCTCCTCCGAAAAATCCAGGATCATGGCTGTCGGGCCGGTCTGGTGATTAACCCGCCGACTCCCTGGACCGTGGTTGAGCCCTATCTCGACATGCTTGATTCGGTTCTGGTGATGAGTGTGATGCCCGGCTTTGGAGGCCAGAGCTTTCAGGATCATGTCCTGGAAAAAGTCCGGGCGATCCGCCAGGCTCGGCCCAGCCTGCGGATCGCCATCGACGGCGGCATCAATGCCGCAACGGCCGACCGAGCGACCGGAGCCGGTGCGACCCAGCTGGTTGTCGGCTCGGCCACCTATCGACCCGATGGCAACTACGCGGCGTCCCTGGGCGAGGTGGCCGAGGCTGCGCGTCGTGGGCTCGAACGAGGCGGGGGCGTTCCGGGCGGGACGGCAAACCCGTCACTCGAATGACGCAGGTGCTCCTGATCCGACCCGGTGCCACGGTCTACGATGAGCAGAACCGGGTTCAAGGTATCCTCGACGTCCCCCTGAGCGATCGCGGCCGCGCCGAGGTCGCTGAACTGGCCGATCGACTTTCGGGAAACGGAGTGGCCATCTCCGCGCTCTATTGCGGCCCTGGAGAAAGCGTGGTGCGAACCGCCGAGACGGTGGGTCGTGCCCTGGGGCTTCGGGTTCGTCGGCTCGACGAGCTTCGAAACCTCGACCAGGGACTCTGGCAAGGCCTGCAAATCGACGAAATCCGCCGACGGAATTTGAAGCTGTTTCGGCAGTGGCAGGAGGACCCCCGTACCGTTTGCCCTCCCCAGGGCGAGCCGGTGGAAACGGCGCTGGCCCGGATCACCTCGGCGCTTCGGCCGATCCTCCGCAAACACCGCGATGAAGCCATCGGCCTGGTCGTGGCCGAGCCGATCGCTCGGCTTGTCTCCTGCTTTCTGAGGCGCGATGAGAGCGTCCTCTTGCTCGAACCGGTTCCGACAGGCGACTTTGAACGGATCGAAGTCGTTGCCGAGGGCCGACACGATCGCTCACCCCCCTGAGTCGCGGCGGCCCTGGTGATTCCGAGAGGGTCCCGACTTCACCGTTCCCCTTCCCTCGAGCCCGAGATTGATGGAACAGCTCACCACCCCTCAAGCCGATGTCCGGAGCCCCAGTCCGGCCGTCGCCCCCACCGGAGCGACTCCGCCCATGGCCTCCAAGCGAACTTCCCCGCCTGATGCCGTCTCCATGCCCTCGGTCAGCAAAAAGGTCCCCGAAGGGGTCTGGATGCGCTGCGACGGCTGTTCGGCGACGCTCTTCCGGAAGGAAGTCGAGCGCAATCGTAACGTCTGTCCCCAATGCAACTATCACTTCACCCGATCCGCTCGCGATCGGATCGCCGACTTGCTCGACACCGATACCTTTGAAGAATGGTTCGCCGACCTTCGCCCAGGCGACCCCCTAGGCTTCAATGACCGCCGGCCTTACCCCACCCGCGTTGAGGCCGAGCAGCGCCGAACGGGTCTGACCGAGGCTGCCGTGGTCGGTCAGGGGTTCATCAAGGGGATCCGGACCGTCTTCGGGATCACGGATTCCGGCTTCATCATGGGAAGCATGGGATCGGTTGTCGGCGAGAAGCTGACCCGGGCGATCGAGGAAGCCACTCGCCTGAAACTCCCTCTGGTCATCGTCTCCGGCTCTGGTGGCGGGGCACGGATGCACGAGGGAATTTTCTCCTTGATGCAGATGGCCAAAACTTCCGCAGCCCTGGCACGATACCACGCGGCGGGGGGCTTCTTCATCAGTGTCCTGACCCACCCGACCATGGGGGGGGTTGCCGCCAGCTTCGCCAGTCTGGGTGACGTGATCCTCGCCGAGCCGAAAGCACTCATTGGCTTTGCCGGCCCGAAGGTGATTCAGCAGACCGTCCGCGTGAAACTGCCCGAAGGGTTCCAGCGGAGCGAGTTCCTCCTCGATCACGGGTTCATCGACCGGATCGTTCCCCGCCATGACTTGAGGAGCACACTGGCTCAGTTGCTCAATTACGTCACTCCCTGACGGAAAGCTCGCAGAAGGTCTGAGGTAAGCAGGAGGATCACGAAATCCGTTCCGAGACCGTTTGGGGCATACTCCACGGGCTGATTTCCCCCCAAACTGCCCGTCCCTTTTTTTGATCGCAGGCGAGTTTGATGGCAAGGCCCAGGGCAGTCCTCTTCGATTTCGATGGTGTTATCGCCGACACCGAGAATGTTCATATTGCTTCCTGGGAACGGATCTTCACCGCAATGGGGTTGGAGGTTACTCCTGAACAATGCTCCCGCGCGGCCGAGATCGACGACCGAGCCTTTCTGGGCGAGATCCTCACGGCCAAGAAGATCGACGAGGTTGCCATCGAGGGCTGGGTGAGTCGGAAGCAGGAACTGGCTGCGGCGATGCTGGGAGACGAACCCCGTCTCTATCCTGGAGTCGTTGCCCTGGTGAGACGACTCGAACCTCTGGCGTTGCTGGCGGTTGTCACCTCGGCAAGGCGTGAGGATGTCGAGAGCGTCTTGAAGTCAGGAGCGATTGCGGACGCCTTCGCCACGATCGTGTCCAAGGAAGACGTGACTCGAACCAAGCCCGACGCTGAGCCCTACCGGACGGCTTTGGAACGCCTCGTCGCCTCCTCGGAGGACGCCGTGGTGCTTGAAGATTCGGCGGCGGGACTGGCCTCGGCCCGTTCGGCGGGAATTCGAAGCATTGCGATCGGCCACCGCCATGCCAGGGGAGTCTGGGTGGGTGACTCATCCTTCCTGGAAGACCTGGCAGATGTGGAAGCGGTCATGCGCGCCCTCGGGTTTGCCGAGGGGTAATTCGCAGCAACCCACCCGTTTCACAAGGATCGGAACCAGGAGACGAACCGGGCGAGCCCCTCCTCAAAGGGAGTCGACGGAACATATCCGAGTTCAGCTCGAGCGCGGGAAATGTCAGCGAAGGTCTGACGAACATCTCCCGGCTGCTCAGGTTGCTGGTCGATGATCGGCTCCTTCCCAAGGGCTCGACCCAACGCGGCGATCATGTCGCGAAGCTCGATTGGGTGAGAATTTCCAAGATTGTAAAGATGATATTTTTTGCAGATTTTTGACGCACGAACAACTCCGTCGACGATGTCGCCGACGTAGGTATAGTCGCGTCGGGTCGAGCCATCGCCGAACATGGGGATGGCTCGCCCCTGATCGATCAGTTTGGCAAATTTGAAGATGGCCAGGTCGGGTCGGTTTCGAGGTCCGTAGGCCGTGAAAAATCGGAGCCCGGTCACGGGCAAGTCGTGCAGGTGGTGGAAGGTGTGGGCGATCAGTTCACAGGCTTTCTTCGTCGCGGCGTAGGGGCTGATGGGGGTGTCAACGCGGTCGTCCTCACGAAAGGGTGCATCGGGTCGATCCCCATAGACGCTGGAACTGGACGCAAACACAAACCGGGGCATGGGATCGAGCTTTCTCGCGGCTTCGAGAAGCGCAGTTGTGGCGGAGACGTTCACCTCGGTATAGAGCAGCGGTTGCTCGATACTCGGCCTAACCCCGGCCCGGGCAGCGAGGTGGAAGATCACCTCGGGATGAGTCTCCTGGACGAGCCGGGAGGCGGCCTCGAAATCGCGAAGGTCCAGCTCGACCAGTCGAAAGCCTGGGTGTGTGGCGGCCTGGTCGAGATTGCGACGCTTCAGCCGGGGATCGTAGAACGAATCGAAGTTGTCGACCCCAATCACCTCGACCCCGTCGTCGAGCAAGCGGTCAACCAGGTGCGATCCGATGAATCCGGCCGCGCCGGTGACGAGCATCCGAGACATCAGCGTTACTTTCGTGCACACATCCCAAGGGCCCGGCAGCCCCGCCCCACTCAGGGCGAACCGACGGCGAGCTCCCAGTGAAGGTAACCGTCACGGCGATCGAGAACAAATCGAAGTCCGTTGCTGGAGGAGACTCCCTTGATTTCCGCCACACGGCGTCCTGCGTTGTCGAGGGCGAAGACGCTGGCCGGGGCATCTCGGTTCCAGGTGATCGAGGCTCGGATCGGTTCCACCCGGAGCGGAGGACGCCCAGGATCCGCCACCTCGCGTTTCCAGTGATCGACCCACTGCAAGGCGGTCGGTTGCACTCGGGCGACGGTGGTGATCAGAAAGCGATCGGCCTCGGCGATGGGCTTGCCTGAAACGGTTGAGACGACGACGGCGCCAACGGCGTCTTCGGATCGAATCGAGAGTCCGTCGCGAGAAGCGGCGGCCCCCTGCAGCACCCCGGCCACGCCGATCGTGTCGGGAGCATCAATGGTGAAGCGACCGATGCGACGGTCCCAGGTGCCAGGTAATCCGGAGGAATCGGCGTCGGGGTTCTTCCTGAGCAAGAGCGCCGAGGCGTGGGGAAACAGGCCGAAGACCTGCGGGTTTCCGTTGACAATCTCGGGCAAGACAAAGACATCCTGCCCGCCCCCGGTGCCGGATGCTGCTGCTCCCCAGGGGTCCGGGAGACGACTGATGGCCCGCCGGACCAGGGCATCCCACCCGGCCGACCGGGCCAGTGCGCTGACCAGGAGCAGGTCTGGTCCCTCGAATGGGAGTGCCCAGGCTCCTTCGGTATACGAGGCGTACTGGCCCACCACGTAAGCTCGATCGCGAGCAACCTTTGCATTGGCCAGCGGTGAGAGTTCATCCGAGGGGCGTCGGATGAATGAGCGAAGCTCGGGAGCAGCGAATCGAGGGGGTTGCCAGAAGAGTCGATCGTCGATCAGATCGAGTCCCTCGGCCCGCTGAGCCGCGGCGAATTCGGGCTCGCGACGAAAGTGCGCGGAGCCGGCGATGGGTACTCGTAGGCCGAGCGATCGGAGATCTGCCGCCAGGCCCGACCACTGGGCCGCCTCGGTCACCTGCCAGAAGGGCCGTCCCGCGCGGCGATCGGTCCGAGAACGTTCGCGGAGGGCGTCGGCTTGAGACGGGGGTAGGGCGTCCGGATCTTCGATCAGGTTGAAGAGCGAGAGCTCTCCGGCCAGGGTGACCCAGGCAAGGACCGGATCGTCTCGCAGGGCCAGCCCGGTTTCGGGATTGATCCGGGTCAGGAGTGCTTCAGCCAGTTGTCGGGTTCGTTCTCGTATCTGAGGGTCGAACGCGGCTGCGGGCCCGCCGCCAGGAGGAAGGGCGCGGCCGTCGGCGATCTCGTCGTCGGATCGGAACCGCGCCTGACTTTGGAGGGTGATAGCCACGTAAATTCCGCGCGTCTTGAACGCCGAGATGGCCCGATCGAAGTCGGCCAGGGCGAGTGGATCAAGCGAACGGGTATTGTTGGCGGCATCATCGACCAGACTGCCGCCGGGACCAAACGGGGCGTCAAGGTCGCAGAGGTTGACCAGATTGACACCGGATCGGGCCAGGCGATCGGCGATCGCTTCGATCTGATCGGTCGAGGTGAAGGGTAAGGGGGGCATCAGCGAGACACCGAAGAATCGGGCCGGGGTGCCGTTTTCGAAGCGGAGCCGCCCTCCCTCGGCTGTGACGAATCCGTGGGTGCCTGCGGGGGTTTCAAGCTCCCCGGAGAAGTCCAGCGCAGACCCAGGCTCGATCGCTTCGGCCACCGGGTAAGGGGGCCAGGAATCTCCTCCGCCATCAACATGGTAGGGAGCCCATGTCCGGGCGCCGCCCAGGCCGCCCTCGCCGAGGACCTCAACCTCATCAACCCAGAGAGTTCCTTGACGGTCGACTTTCTCCAGTTGAAGGACTGCTCGCGAGGCGGCCGCGGGGACTGAGATGACCGAGCGATCCACTCGCCAGGGGAAGGAACCCGACCAACGGACGGCCCGAGCACCAGAGGCCGCACCCGGGAGGGGGCGTCCGTCGTCCCCGAGGAAGAAGACGACCGCCTGTGCCCCTCCTGCACCTCGCAATCCGGTGCCTCGTGCCTTCACGGAAATGGCAAGCCGGTCGAGGCCACGAACCGGAAGTCCGATGGGGGCCAGCGCCAGATCTCCAGTGGTCGAAAGCTCGATCGCTGCGTCGGAGCGATCGCCCGAATGGACTCGCCGCGCATTCCCCTCGACGATCCAGTGATCCGGCGTCAGGCCACCGAGTTCAAAGCCATTGTTCACGATCACATTGGTGGTCGACTGACCGCCAACGGGCTCCTGTGCGATGGTCAGGCCATCAATCTCCAGGGTTCCCGTACCGCCGAGCAGGCCGACGGTCATGATGGCGTCTCGCGTGGCGCTTGGGACCGGAACCCGAGTGACCCAGCGAACCCATCGGCCTTCAGGCAGGGTGTCCCAGGGACCGAGAAGCCCTCGCGAGGTCGATCGAAGATTCTCGTCGAGCAGGTCGATCAGGAGGGCGGGTTCCTCGCCGATCCGCTCTCCCGGGACGAGACGATCGCCGATCCGTCGCACCCAGAGCCCAAGAATCAACGCCTCCGTTTGCCGACCATCAACCCCGAAGCCCCGGCTGATCCGAGCTGGTCGAGAGGGTTGATCGGCCTCGAATCGGAGAACCGTCGGGCCGACGACCCCGCCTTCGGGGATCAGAATGGCATCTCGAAGGTTATACCAACCATCGGGGGTGCCATCGCCGTCGGTGTCGGTCTCGAAGTCATCCAGCGCAGGAGGGCCAGGCCGAACGATGAGCGAGCCGTCATCCTGAGCACGCAAGACTCCCGAGCCGCTGAGGGCGATCGCGAACAGAACCCCGACGATCCCTCGGAATCGTCGACGCGGGTCGTTTTCGGCCAATCGAATCGTTGAAGGGCTCACGGGACATTCGGCTCCGGAGCTTCACCTCGGGCGCGACGTTCGGCAGCCTCTCGCTGAGCGCGGCCAGTCATCGGCACAAAGAGCGTCGGACGAATGGCATCGCCCACGAGCTTTCCATCAACCTTGTCGAAGACATAGACCTTCTGGTCGAACCGGGAGCCAATTGGGATCACGATGCGTCCCCCTTCCTTGAGTTGCTCGACCAGAGGAGGGGGGATCGACTCCGGGGCACAGGTGACGATGATCTTGTCAAACGGGGCCGCCTCGGGCCAGCCGAGATAGCCGTCGCCGTGGCGGGTGTGGATATTGTCGTACCCGAGTTCCTTGATGACCTTGGCCGCCTGCGTGGCCAGCGGCTCATGAATCTCGACTGAGTAGACCTCGGCCACGAGCTGGCCGAGAATCGCCGCCTGGTAGCCCGACCCGGTGCCGACCTCGTAAACAATGTCGGTTGGTTCCGGCTTCAGGACGTCGGTCATGAAGGCCACGTCGAACGAGGCGGTGATGGTCTGCCCTTCGCCAATTGGGATCGACTCATCTTCATAGGCGAGTCGTTGATACGCCTCGGGCACAAACTTGTGCCGGGGGACGGTGCGGAAGGCGTCGAGCACGCGCTCGTCTTTAATGCCGCGTCCATCGAGATGACGCTCGACCATCCGAGCCCGAGCTGGGGCGAAGGGGTCGGACGAATCATCAGGTTCCTCCAAGCTGGCGAAACCGGTGAGTGTAAAGGCCAGACAGATCAGAAAGAATCGACTGGCAGGATGGATGATGGAATCCGTGAGTCTGGACATCATTCAGAACGCCTCCCTGTGCTTCGGCATCGAATCAGCATTGTACGGGTTGATCCTAGGCGGGTGAAGCGACTCTCCCGCGTGGACTCAGGTGAGGATTGACCGGAGAACGTTGCCGTGAACGTCGGTCAGGCGGCGGTCGAGGCCGTTGTGGTAGTAGGTCAACTTCGTGTGGTCGAAGCCGAGCAGGTGGAGGACGGTGGCGTAGAAATCCCAGACGGTGACCGGATCGACCTCAGCGCGGCGGCCGAAGGGATCGGTCGCGCCGTGGCTGGTGCCGCCTCGGACGCCGGGGCCCATCATCCAGCAGGTGAAGCCGTCGGGGTTGTGGTCGCGGCCGGTCGTACCCTCTTGATGGGTGGGCATGCGGCCGAACTCGGTTGTCCAGAGAACAAGGGTTTCATCGAGCAGCCCCCGGGCCTTCAGGTCGGAGATCAAGGCGGCGGTCGGCTGGTCGAAGATGGGGACGTGGCGTTCGTAGTCGGGTTTGAGGGTCCGGTGGGCGTCCCAGTTCAGGAGGCCATCGACCCCCGAGGCTCGGCTGGCGCAGTAGAGGTTGACGCACCGGACGCCACGTTCAAGCATTCGGCGGGCGAGCAGGCAGTTGCGGGCGTAAGCCGCCTTGAGCGGGTTCGGGTCGTCGGTGCCGTAAAGGCGATGGATCGAGGAGGGCTCGGAGCCGAGGTTGGTCACTTCGGGGGCCGAGACTTGCATCCGGCCGGCCAACTCGTAGGCGGCGATCCGGGCGCGGAGTTCTTCATCGCCGGGGTGGGCCTCGGCATGCCGGGTGTTGAGCGTGTTGAGGAAATCGAGCGTGTCGGCCTCGGTTTCGGCCGAGATGTCGTTGGGGCGTTCGAGGTTGCGGATGGGCTGATGATCGGCCAGGACGATGGCCTGATGCCGGGCCGGGAGGAAGCCGTTGGACCAGTTCGCCTTGCCGTTCGGGGGCTCGCCGCGGACGTCGGGCAGGGCGACATAAGCGGGAAGGTCTTCATTCTCTCGTCCGAGCGCGTAGCTGAGCCAGGCGCCGGTGGCGGGGAATCCCTCGGTGTCGTGCCCGGTATTCATGAAGACGCAGCCGGGGCCGTGGGTGTTCGTCTTCGAGGTCATTGAGTGGACGAATGCGATGTCGTCAACGTGGTTCGCGAGGTGCGGCAACATCGACGAGATCCGCTTGCCGCTCTCCCCGCGGGGAACGAACGGCCAGGGGCTGCGCATCAGGTTGCCGTTCTTGCCCTGAAAGGAGAGAAAATCTTCCTCGCCGGGCAATGGCTGGCCGTGGCGGCGCTCAAGCTCGGGTTTGTGCTCCCAAAGGTCGAGATGAGAGACGCCACCCGGGCAGAAGACCTGCAGAATGCGTTTTGCCTTCGCAGGAAAATGGGTCATTCCCTGACCCGGCAGCCAGTGTGCCGAATCATCGACGTCGCTTGATCGAGGGGACGATCGAGCCAGGAGATCCTCCGACAACAGCCCTGCAAGGCCAATGCCCGCTAAACCACTGAACGCATTGCCGAGGAACCCGCGCCTGGACAGCACTTGACCGAGAAACAAACGAGCCTTCACGTCGTCGCGAGGGTGAGACATGGCGGCGACTCCTGTCCTTCGAGCGAGCAGTCTCGGATCATGTCATGGATCGTGGAAGGGCTTCATTTTAACCGTTCTCGAGACGGACCGCACGGGGATGGTGCGACGCCCGATCTGGCAATAAGGTTTGATCCCACGTGCCGAATGAGCTTCCGCGTCGACGCACCTGGTGCTGGCGAGAATCGATTTGGGTGTTCCCCCCTCTACGGGCCTTGCCCGCACAAGGGGCGAGTCGCTCGTCGGTGGCCCGACCCACGGTGGGATGGTGACGTGTTCCTCCCACGGAAGACAGGTGTTGTTCGCATGAGAAATTTTGCATAATTAACCCGCCCGGTCGCTGACTCGGACATCTTGCGATGTGCAGTCGGAGGTTGAGGATCGGCCGGTCGTGATCGTCTGGGGTGAAGGTCCTGATAGTGCCTTGATCCGATCAAGGTTGAGGAGAATCAAGCCACTCGGCCGCGTTCTGATGGAGGAGGCGAGCTCTCAACACGCTGTCCGGGGCGAGCACTTCAATCTTGGCCAGGGCCGGATCAGGGTATTGGAAGGGCATTCCGGTTCCAAAGAGGAGGCGATCGAGTCCGAGGGTGGTAAGCAGCGTCTCGACTTCATCATTCAGAAGCACGTTGAGCAGTGAGATCTCAATCCGGTAGTTCTCGGGCAGACCATTCTCCGGTTTCCCGAGGACCGAGCCGGTATAGCCCCGGCCATTGACGAAGTGGAACCGGGCCTGGGGACGGGCTGCAACGAGAGTGGCCAGCTCGTCGAGCGGTACGTTGGGGACATCGACAAGCCAGGTACGCTGGCGAGGATCCTCGACTCGAATTGGAATGGAAATGATCATCCCATGATTGGTAGCTCGATCGATCAGTTCAAGACAAGCATCTGACATGAGCTCGTTATCGTGCCATTTTGGGTAAAGACGAAGCCCTCGAAAGCCAAGAGTGAGGCAGGCGTTGAGGTCATCGGCCCAGCCGGCATAGGCGGGGTTGATGACCGCGAAGGGGATGAAGCGGTCGAGGTGGGGGCGAACGTCGCTCGCAAGATCGGTGTTGGCGGGCTGAGGATTCCGGTACGTGATGGCGGCGGAGCTGGAGACAATCGCGCGGTCGATCCCTCGGGAATCCATCAACCTGAGGAGATCGCCGGCCGCCTGGTTGCGGAGGTGCCGGAAGGCAAAGGGACCAAGGTAGGCGTTGACATCGATGATCATGTGGCTCGCCTTTGCAGGAGAGTCTGCATGTTTTTGCCGAGGATGCGCGCCTTGGCCTCCTCGTCGAGTTCGGCTGCTCGGATACGACCAATCCCGGCGGTCATCGACATGTCACAGCCGAAGAGCAAGCGATCGACGCCAAGAACCTCCACGGCCATCTCGACGACACCATCGTCAATCACACTCCCACTGAGATCGAGCATGACGCTCGGAGCGTGTCTTAAGGCCTTGATGGTCCATTCCCAATCGCCACCGCCACAAACATGAGCGCAGATGAGCATCGCTTCCGGATAGCGTTGGGACAGTTCGGCAAGGTGGCCGCCATCGGAGATGAGCGGTTGCTCAGGGGGAACGAAGTGCATGTGGCCGGCGTGATGGAGAATCGGAACACGAAGCTCGATGGCGAGCTCGATGATCGGGAAGACGATCGGATCGGTACATCGATGTTCGTTGTAAAGTTTCACGCCAATCAAGCCACGATCTTCGACGCATCGACGGATCTCGTCGAGGGCCTCGGCCTGATGCCCCGGATTGACGTAGCAATATCCAAGGATGCGATTGGGGAAACGGTCGATTGCGTCGGCCACCCAGGCATTGCATTGGCGGAAGCCTTCGGGAGTCGCTGGGCGCTGAGGGGTGAGGATCGAGCAGCAAAGTTGGTCGATACCGAGGCGATCGGCAACCTCGATCAGGTTACGATCCCGCTGTTCCCATTCGTTCTGGCTGTGATGGTGGAGGTGGGCATGGCAGTCAATCACAATGTCTGCATGTTTCGAAGGTTCGTACGCGACGGCAAGGCGAGGGGCGAGCGGTGATGCCCCGACGCTGGCGATCGCTGAGTACTGGAGGAGCGTTCTTCGAGAGATCTGCGGAGGAGCGTGATTGTCGGTTGGCATCGGCTCGTCCTGTGCGTTCGAGTGCGAGGGGCAGTGGATCGGGTCCGCTAGTGCTCAGGTTTGCAAGCACGAACACTCAGGATCGAAACAGGAAGGGGCGAATGTGAAGGGAAATCAGTCGACGTAGATCAGCTCGTTGGTGTTCAGCAAAGCCCGGCAGAACGCATCAAGACCGTGACGATCAATCAAGTCGAGAGACGATAATCGCTCGGCCTCGTCCGGTTCCCGGGAGAAGGCAAGTGCGAAGGCGAGATGGACCTGAGCCGTGGGTTCGTCACCGGCCTCGCGTCGGAGACGATCGGCCAGGGCAGAGGCCATATCGAGAGTAAAGCGGTGGTTGAGTAGGGTCAGGGCCTGGAGCGGGGTGGTGGTGGCATCACGACGAGGGGCGGCAGAGGCGGGGTCGGGACAGTCGAAATCCGTGAGCACATCGACCCGCATGGCTCGGGCATTCTGGTGGTAAACGGCGCGGCGGTAGGTCTCGGGTCCGGGGTCATCGAGCGGAACATAGGTCGCAACATTGTCCTGGATATAGCGGTAGAGACGGAAGCCGGGTCCTCCCATCGTTGGGTTGAGGACACCCGCGATCTGGAGCGTGGCATCCCGAACTTCTTCTCCAGAGAGCCGGCGTGCGGGAAACCGCCAGAGCAGTCGAGAGTCGCCATCGATCGCGGCAGCCTCGAGATGATAAGCCGAGGACTGCTGATAGGTCTGTGAGGTCATGATGAGGCGATGCAGCGGTTTTAGCCGCCAGCCTTCGTCCAGAAGACGGCGGGCCAGCCAGTCAAGAAGCTCAGGGTGGGTCGGACGGCCACCCATGACACCGAAGTCACTGGGGGTGTCGACGATCCCAGTGCCGAAGTGGTAATGCCAGAGGCGGTTGGCGAGGACTCGGGGTGTGAGGGGATTATCCTTGGCCACGATCCAGCGGGCGAGGGCCAGCCGGCGATCGGCTTCGGGGGCATCAAGCGGCAGCGAGAAGCTCGAATTGAGCCCCGAAAGGGCGGACAGACTGCTGGCAGAAACTGGGTCGCCCCTGCGCTGGGGATCTCCGCCGATCAGGAGATAGGAAGGCTCTTCTGGCTGCCGGAACGAGCCGACCCACCAGTTCGGCAAGGGTTCGATGGCCGCAAGTGCCCCAATGACCTCGTCGCGTTGACGGGCGAGAGTGGCAAGCTGTGCAAGGTCGTCGGCAGTGGCTTCGCGGTCGAAGAGACGCTTCTGCCGGTGGGCTTCGTTGATGGGGAGGCGGTCGCGTGAGTTCGCGACTTCGATCCACGAGTTACCGTCACTGGAAACCTCGATCCGATACTCACTGACAAAGGTTGCCTCACCGAGACCCGCCGCGGCTCCGGCCTTGTCACTGCTGAACCAAACGCGGTCGATCGTTTCAGGGCTTGCCAGACGGATGGTCAAGGTTGTGCCGCCGGAGATCCATCGAGAACCAAAGCGGCCGTCGATGGTCAGGTCGGCGCTGTAGGCGTCCGCAAAATCTTCGGCGATGCGACTTGGTCCGTCTGCCTGGCCGCCGTTGGCGGCAAGGGCGACGTTGCGCGGCGGCTCACTGGCGGTCCAGACCTCGAACTCTTCCAACCGGCAGCCGACCGGCTGGTCTGGGTTGGTGTCAAGCCCTTCAATGACCAAACGAACGAAGCGGGCCTCGACCGGCTCGAAACGTTCCTCGGTCCCGGTCCGAGAGACGGAGGGGCGGGTCCAGGTGCCCTCGATATCGGAAGCGCCGGCCTCGGCACGCGACCGGATTGCTTCGCGGAGTGAGGCAATCTCAGCGTTCAGGCGATCGCGATCGGCGATCAAAGGGGCGCGACGTTCAGCGTCGAGCCGTCGCTGTTCCTCGGTGGCGACGACCTGGCTGCCGTGGTGGACCCCGGCGACCGCGGAGGAGAAGGCATAATAATCGCGCTGGAGGATTGGGTCGAACTTGTGGTCGTGGCATCGAGCGCAACCGATTGTCAGACCAAGGAAGGACTCACCGGTGGCCCGGATCATATCGTCAAGCGTGTTGGCCCGGATTTGAGCGGCCTGGACGGGGTCTTGATTGCCAACATCGTCGTAAGGCCCACAGACCAGGAATGCGGTGCCGATTTCGCGGTTAGGATCTCCCGGCCCGATCACGTCGCCGGCAAGATGTTCGCGTACCAGTTGATCGAACGGCCGGTCGGAGTTAAACGCTCGGATGATGGCGTCGCGGAAGGGCCAGACATTATTGATCAAGACGTTGCGCTCGTATCCGTTGCTCTCACCGAAGCGGACCACGTCGAGCCAGTGACGGCCCCATCGTTCGCCGTATTGAGGAGACGCGAGGAATCGGTCAATCAGGCGTTCGAAGGCGTCGGGAGCGTCGTCTTCGAGAAAGGCCTGAACCTCCTGGGGGGTCGGGGGGAGGCCGCGTAGATCGAACGAGGCGCGACGGATCAAGGTCCGTCGATCAGCCGGCGGCGAGGGGGAAAGCCCCTGCTCGGCAAGCCTCGAAAACACGAAGCGGTCGATCGGGTGGGTCTGCCAGGCTTCTGGAGCTGTTGGGTGATTGGGCGGTTCGACCGGAGCGATCGGACGGAAGGACCACCAGATCGATTCGTCATCGGGCGAGAGGACAAGGCCTTCGGGCCAATTCGCTCCTTCGGCAATCCAGCGTCGGAGTGTCTCGACTTGATCAGGAGTGAGCGGATCGCCCTTGATCGGCATGCGGGGGCGTTCCCCCTCAGCCTCGGGAGTTACGAGCGCGAGGAGATCACTGGAATCGGGGTCGTTTTGATCCAGATATGCAAGATCGACGAGGTCTTCGCTCGTTGTTAGATTAATCCCACCCTTACGATTGTCCGTCGTATGGCAGGAGAGACAGTGCCGCTCGAAGATCGGTGCGACATCCCGGGCAAAGTCAATCGGGGGTGGATTGCCTTCAGAATGAGCAACCGAGGAAAGAAGGAGAGAAGCCCAGGTCCAGGAGGCGATCGAAATGGCGACCGGAGTCATGGGAGCGTTCCTCTGCGGTCGAAGGCCGATCTGAGGAAGACCGTCACGGATTCGTCGGGGGTTCGGCCGTTTGTGGGAGCCAATCGAGCACGATCAGGATGGGTCGATGGTCAGAGGCTTCGGAATCAGGCAGCACGCGGACCTCGACGATCGACCAGCGATCGGCGGGAGCGACGAACACATGATCAAAAGCCGCCCGAGGCGCGTTTGCCGGGACTGTGGGCATGACCTCAGGACTGGCCGGCGTCCATCGGGTACTGAGCCTTCGCACGGTCGGGCTCGTGGGGATTGCGTTCAAATCACCGGCGAGGATGGCGGGAGGGGCATCGGGGTTGTCGGCCAGCCCGGCAAGCCAATCGGCGGCAGCAAGTCGGTTGCGATCGTCCTGACGATGATCGAACTGGGTGCTGATGATCCGAAAGGTCGAGCCATCGTCTGCCAATGAGAGGGTCGCGCTGAGCGCTCCGCGGGGCTCACCTCCGGCAGGAGAGGGAAGCAGGTGATTGCGATGCTCGGTGATCGGAACGCGAGACAACACGGCGTTTCCGAAGGAGCCACCGAGAAACTCGAAGTTCTCACCGAACACATACTCCATTCCAAGACGACTGGCGAGCAATCGTGCCTGGTCCAGCCGTCCGGTCCGGGCCATGCCGCGATCCACCTCCTGAAGCGCGACGAGATCGGGTTGTGCGTGCTGAATGACCGAGGTGATTCGGTTCAGGTCGATCCGGGAGTCGATCCCCTCACCATGATTGATATTGTAGGTGAGAATTCGGAGCCGGATCGGTTCCTCAGCATGGCCTGATTGGGCGGAGATCCATGAAGCCAGGACGATGATCGCCGTAGACCAAAACCGAGCGAGTCTGTCGAACACACTGGGCCTCCGGACAATCGACGGAAAACATCGATGATCCCGGACTCCCGAGGCGGCGTCAAGGACGGAGGACGAACTGGATGAAATCAAGGAAACATCGAAGATGCGTCACGTCAGTCAAGCCGGCCGGCAGCAGTCAGCGACTTGATGGCTGCAACCGCGAGGCGATCGACGGCCTCATTCTCAGGGTGGCCCCGATGACCCAGCACGTGTTCGACCCGAAGATCGTGAGCCGCCACCAGTTCATCGATTCGACGCCAGAGGTCTTCATTACTCACAGGTTTGAGCTGCCCACGTTCCTTACGTTTCCAACCGTTTCGTTTCCAGTTGGGCATCCACTCGGTAATTCCCTTGGCAACGTATTGACTGTCGGTCACAAGGGTAACGGAGCAGCGGCGTTGAAGGCTTTCCAGGCCTCGGATTGCCCCCATCAACTCCATCCGATTGTTGGTCGTCCTTGGCTCGGCGCCTGAATCGCAACGAACGGATCCGCTTGCGGGATGCCGAATGAGAAACCCCCAGCCTCCTGGCCCGGGATTGCCGCTGCATGCACCATCGGTAAAGAGCTGAACGAGATCCTCCGGAGCTTGAGGATCGACCGCATTCGGATCGGACGAGGAGGTAACCAGGTCATCCGAGGAGAGTGCGAAGGGGACCATCCGTTTCCTCAACGCCAGACCTGAAAACATCGACCGAAAGACGGATACAGACCCGCCCTGATCGTCGGGAAAACGAGCATATCCGGGTGACCTCGATGCGGACAGGCGAATCCTGACGATCCGCTCCGAGGTCCATCCCGATGGGTTGGCTCGACGAATCAGTATTTGCGAACAACACCGACCAGGACGCCAAGGATATTCACCTTGGTGCGGTAAATCGGCTTCATGGCGCTATTGGCTGGTTCAAGGCGAACGCGGTTCTTTTCCTTGAAGAGACGCTTGAGGGTGGCCTCACCGTCATCGTCTCGAACAGCGACAATCTGGCCGTCACGGGCGGTCTCGGCCTTCTTGATGATCACGTAATCACCGTCAGCGATGTGTTCCTCGATCATTGACTCGCCGGTGACGCGAAGGGCGAACTTGTCGCCGGTTCCTTCCCAATCGTCGAAGTCGACAACCTCGTCGGCCTGCTCGATGGCCTCAATGGGGGCACCGGCGGCAATTCGGCCGAGCAAGGGAACGCCGCCGCCGGATCGAGGGGCGGTCGCTGATTCCTGAAGGAGCTGAATGGCCCGAGACATGTTCGGTTCTCGGGAAATCAGACCCTTCTTTTGAAGGGCCTTCAGGTGGCACATGACCCCGTTGGGGCTCTTGATCTCGAAGGCTTCACCGATTTCCCGAACGGTCGGGCCGTAGCCTCGGCCGTGAATCTTGCTGCGAATAAAATCGTAAATCTCGCGCTGACGAGGGGTCAGGGAGTCTAGGTCGGCCATCGCTCATGCCTCCACTCGCGAAAAGGTCGCATCCTGCCTGGATCGTCGGGGCCGGTCGGACCGTCCTTGCGCCCGCGAGCGGGTGGCGGCAATCACGACGAAGCGTGGGGCAGCAACCACGACACGGACGATCACCAACTGACCCTTTGAATGGCAAGTGTACAATGGTCGTCTAGCGCACGCGAGAACATTTTCCCGATTTTTTTGTCGAGGGCTGTTCAGGAATCTCTGGCATCACTGTCGAACATCCGTCAGGATCACAGCAACACAACGATCGTTTTGATACGACACGCCTTTCGGAGTGTGATCTCATTATGGCCGAGGCACAGGTTCGCGTCCTGGCAATTCACGCCCACCCGGACGACATTGAATTTCAATGCGCCGGCACGCTTGCCCTTCTTGGAAAGGCTGGTTGTCATCTAACAGTCGCGACGATGACGCCCGGGGATTGCGGCTCGGTCGAACATGATGCCGAGGCGATTGCCGCGATCCGGCGTCGGGAGGCGAAGGACGCGGCGGATCTTGTGGGAGCCCACTATCACTGTTTGGAGTTCCGTGACCTCTCGATCTTCAACGACGATCTCTCTCGCCGTCGGGTTGTCGAGTTTCTTCGGAAGGTTCGGCCCGACCTGATTCTCACCGCTCCCCCAGCCGACTACCTGGCCGATCATGAGGCGACGCATCTGCTGGTTCGGGATGCGTGTTTCGTCGCCCCGATCCCCAATTATGCGACCCGGCAATGGGAGCCGGCACCGGCGCTTGACCACATTCCGCACCTCTATCTGGTCGATCCGATCGAGGGACGAGATCGAGAAGGAACCCCGGTCCCTCCGCATTTTTGGGTCGATATCACCGAATTCTGGGACGTGAAGCGTCAGATGCTCGCATGCCATGCAAGCCAGCGAAACTGGCTCATGCGTCAACATGGCATCGACGAATATATGAGCATCCAGGAGCAGTGGTCCTCTCATCGGGGGAAGGAAATCGGCGTTGCCTACGCCGAGGGCTTCCGCCAGTACACCGCACATCCTTATCCCCAGAACAACCTGCTGCTGGAGTTGGTCGAACAGGATGGCAGGGGAGTGTCGGTGTAAGGTTCAACGTCTAATGGGACAATTCTCGATTGTAGGAATTGAAAAACATTGTGCCTGGTCCGCAATGCCCGGAGCACGAAAGCAGACAAATGATCATGTCTTGGGCGGTCGCGGTCGTGCTGGTTATACAGGAGCCTGCTCCTGGACTTGATCGCGTCGATTTTGAGGAGGTGATTCGACGATCACCTGTGATTCTCGCAACCGACCCTGAGGTGTTGCGGGTTGACGTCCGGGTAAGCCTTACGTATCCGGGCGTGTCGATCACGATGCGGGTACTGTGGCGGAAGTCCGGTGAGGTCGTGCTGATGGTCTTCGACGACTTTGACCAGACTCCCATCGCCTGGTCGAATGGGAAGACCGTGACGGTCTACGATCCGCTCGGTGATCGCCTTCTTCTTGGTGGGACGTCGGGTGTGGCCGTTCGGATCCTCCAACTCGGAGACCAAGGGGCTGCAGACTTCATCCTTTCGACCACTCCCGAGGACCATGAGGCACGGATGGCCGAGCAGGGGGGACCGTTTCTGCTCGACCTCCGCTCAATCATCGAGGCCGATCGTCGAGACCGAAAGGACGCCGAGCAGGCCGCGGACGGATCGATTCGGAGCCGGATTCTGGCACCGTCCGGGCAGCAACTCGATGTGACGATCGAGCAGACAGGCACCGAGACACGATGGACCGCTCAATCCGTCCCCCGGACCGACGGCTCGGCCGTTTCCATCGCGGTTCTGGTGAATGGTCCCTCGGAGGATCGCCTGTTCGAGCAGTCCAGGACGCTTCCGCTGATTGAGGGACTTCCGGTCGTGGAACTGGTCGATACCGTCCGACCCGGCGGTCGAGCGCCGGTGGATCGCCTCTTGCCGATCGTGGAATTGAATCAGGTCGTGCTCCAGGTGGTTCAGGCTCGGGCGGCGATTCGACAGGCCAGAAACAGCGATCCGCTCACGCCGATCATCGGTGACCTGGGAACCCGGGGAGGGAAGCTCTTGATGCAGGATCAACAGGCTGCGGCTCAGCTTCGAGCATTCTGGGGAATCACGCCTCGCGCAGTCGCGACCCCGTGAGCCTGTCTCATCGTCGGCGGCTTCCCTTGGCCTCGGGAGAGGCGGTCCAGGGGTCGTCGGGCCAGGAGTGACGGGGGTAACGGTTGCGGAGATCCTTGCGGACCTGATGGTAGGTGGTCGTCCAGAAGCTCCGAAGGTCGTCTGTCACCTGAACCGGGCGGAAGTTCGGACCCAGCAGGTGGAGCAGGACGGGGACCCGACCTCCGGCGACTCGAGGCGTCTCCTCCCAGCCGAACAGTTCCTGAAGGCGGACGGCAAGCACGGGCGGGCCATCAGATTCATAGCTGAGACGATGACGGCTGCCGCTCGGGACGAGAAGCGTGTCGGGAGCCTCGGCGTCGAGCAAGCGGAGCTGCTCCAAAGTGAGACGACCCTGGAGCAAGGGGACAAACGCCGATCGTCGGACTTCGTCCTCCGTGCGCTTGCCAAGGCAGGCAAATCGGAGGACCTCGGTCAAGGTTTCGGCCTCGAACCCAGGGAGATCTCGCTCGGGCAGCGATCGACGGAGAAACGCAAGCCGCTCGAGCCATCGAGCGGCGGATTCGTCTGCTCGGATGATGGCCTCGGCACGGGGGGCCAGGGCGTCGGCGAGAGCTTCCGCGGCGCGATCGGGGTCAATCGAGCCGGTCGGGACTTCGCGGAGGGAGAGGTCGTGATAGGTGACGGTCGCCAGGCCCACGACGCGACCGGAGGAGGGATCGAAGCGGACGACTTCAGACCGATGGAAGGCGTCGGGAAAGCACTCCTCAAGCCAGTCGGACTCGATGGCACTGGCGATCCTGACCCGGAGTTCCAGCGGGCCAGAGCCTCTCCGGTCTTCGCGGGCGTCGATTGCAAGGAACAGCTCGGTCTCCCGGATCGCCGACTCCGGGTCGAGACGGACTCCCCGGCCGCCCACCATCCGGGCGGTGGGATCATCGGGGCCCCGGCGTCGGGCCACCCGATCGGGAAATGCGAGAAACACCGATCGCAGCAAGGCGGATTCGGGGTCGCTTTGGGATTGAGGGGGTCCCGGTCTGATCACGCGATGGGCGGCTCGAATCAGCTCATCTCGGACGCGCACCACCGTTCGGGCGACTCTGGGATCGATCCGAGGGTCGATCCGACCGCGAGCGAAGCCATTCCGTTCCGCCTCTGCCAGCAGGTCGAGCCGGACGAGGAGATCGGATCGGGAGTGGACCTCGGGAGATCGGCTACGTCGATCGAGGTCGCGACGAGGCGCAAGGATGTCTTTTTCCGATAGTAAGGCGGCCGTGGCGGCTCCAAGTTCGAGGACGCCACGCTCGGCGGAAGCAAGGATCAAGCGCGAAAGCCGGGGATGAACCGGAAACGCGAGCATGGCCTCACCGAGGGGAGTGATTCGACCGGACGATGGATCGATCGCCCCAAGTCGCCTGAGCAACAGCCCGGCTGCGGCAAGGCGGTCGGCATCGGGAGCTTCGAACCAACAGAAGGCGTGCAGGTCGGTCGCCCCCCAGGCATGCAGGGTGAGCACCGTCGAGGAGAGATCGACGCGGCGGACTTCGGGAAGGTCGAATGGGGCCATCCCTCGCGTCTCTCGCTCGGCCCAGAGTCGCACACAGCGGCCAGGAGCCGTGCGACCGGCACGGCCGGAGCGCTGATCGGCTGAGGCTCGACTGATCCGCGTCAGTTCCAGGCGGTCGAGGCCTCGGGCCGGATCGGACGAGGCCTGGCGTGCGAAGCCGCTATCGATGACCGTGCGAATGCCCTCAATGGTCAGGGAGGTCTCGGCGATGTTCGTCGCCAGGACCACCTTGCGACGATCGCTTGGGGCCAGTGCGAGGTCCTGCTCGATGATTGGAAGGGAACCATGAAGCGGGAGCACCTCAATACCAAGACGATCGGCAACCGGGGCCAGGATCTGGGCCGTTCGGCGAATCTCCTCAGCTCCAGGAAGGAAGACAAGCAGGTCGCCCGGATCTTCGGGATCGTCGAGCACGTCTCGGACGGCAGACGCGACACGGTCGGGCAGCGTGAGGCCATCGGACGGGCGGTACGAGAGGGTGACGGGATAGGTGCGTCCTTCGACCGACAGGACCGGAGCGTCGAGAAACCTGGCGACGGGCTCGGCGTCGAGAGTGGCCGACATGACGACCAGAATCAAGTCGTCGCGCAGGGCATCGCGGACCTCTCGGAGCAAGGCCACGGCCAGGTCGGTATGAATGCTTCGTTCGTGAAACTCATCAAGAACAACCGCGCCGATCCCGTCGAGGCTCGGGTCCTTCAGCAGGAGACGGGTCAGCACCCCTTCGGTCACCACGCGAAGGCGAGTCCGTGGGCTGAACCGGCGTTCGAAGCGTACGAGGTAGCCGACTTCCTCGCCGAGAGTCGCGCCACGTTCCTGGGCGATGCGAGCAGCCGAGGCCCTGGCAGCCACTCGTCTCGGTTGAAGGACCATCACATGCGGATGGTTCGGATCAAGCAAGCCGTTGTCGAGCAGGGCGGGAGGCACGCGGGTCGTCTTGCCCGCGCCCGGCTCAGCGACAAGCACAAGCGACCGATGCCGCTGGATCACGTCGAGGATCTCGGGCAGTCGGGGGTCGATCGGCAGAGGGAGCATCAGGGGAATGGTCAGTCCAATGGAGAGGCAAGGGAACTCATCGACGATCGGCTTCGAGTGTCTTGATCAAGCGTTTCAGTCCCTCGTCGTGGGGCTGGATTGCAAGGGAACGTCGATACGTTTCCAGCGCCAGATCGGGCCGACCGAGTCTCAAGTAGCACTGACCGAGGCCGCCGAGTGCACCGAAATGATACGGGTTGAGTTCCAGTACCCGCTTGCAGTCGGCGGCGCTCTCGACGAATTCTCCGAGTACGAACGATGCAATGGCGCGCTGATTATACGCTTCGGCAAAGGTGGGGGCTTCGGCAATCAATCGAGTCGCCTGGCGCTGGGCCTCTCGGGGGAGCCCACGGTTGTTGAACTCGACGATAAGGCGGAGCTTCTCGTTCTGTTCGTCGGACCCCGCTCGGAACCAGATGGACCAGAGAGAGGAAACGGCCAGTTGCCGGACAGCTGGATCCTCGTCGGCCAGGGCCGATCCGAGTGCATCGTTGGAGCCGAAATCACCGATCAGGCCAAGGGCCGAGACAGCTCCTCGACGGGCCCGAACGTCGGCAGACGAAACGAGGCGGCGGAGGGTTGTTTCGGAATAGCGAGCTTCCACCCGAACCTGGAAGGTATCGAGGTCGCCGTCTCGATCGAGCTGTTCGTAGTAAAAGGCAAGCAGGGGTTGCCGGCCGGGTTCACTCATGGAAGGGGCACCTCGATCGGGGCGAGGAGCAATGCCCGATGCCACCGGGCAGACGATCGTTGCGATCGCGATGGTCACGACCCAGGACGCGACCATCGGGCAGCGGATCAAGGAGGAAGGAGACGCGGGGGAGATCACGAGGGGCTCCGTCACGAGTTCGGGGCCGGGCCCGTCACCGTCGTGATCGAGTCTAGCAAGCAGGATCGTCCGGTCCAAGTCCTGGGACAAAGAGGAAGGGGTGGGGGCCCCTCGGCACACTCCGTGCACCTCCCCCACCCCCTCAAGTGCGACGACACCCCTCCCCAAAGGTGCCGTCACCGATGCGTCTCGCCGGCAAGAGCCGACGATTCCTGAAGCGGCGAACCGCTTCAAGGTCGGGGGCAACCAATGTCCCCGGCGACAGAACCCTAGGCCGTCCCACCCATCTGTCAACTCGACCGATCTCAATCTGCCGCGATTTCTTCATCCAGTCCGATGTCGAGCGACGGGGCCGAGTGTGTGATCGCTCCAACGCTGATCCGATCGACCCCGCTTCGCGCGACTTCCGCGACCGAATGAAGGTCGATTCCTCCCGAGGCTTCGAGCAAAACGCCTGGTGCCAGGTCGTCTCTCCTGCGAACGGCTTCAGACAATTCTGGAAATGAGAAATTGTCAAGGAGAACGATGTCTGGCCGACAGGCCAGCGCTTGATCAAGCTGTGAGAGCGTATCGACTTCGACCTCAATGGTCGTCCCCGAAGGAGCGAGCCCCCGAGCCGACTTGATCGCGCGACCGATCGGATCACCCGAGGAGGCGAGCCAGGCGAGATGGTTATCCTTGATCAACACCGCGTCAAAGAGACCGATCCGATGGTTTCTCCCGCCACCGCATCGCACAGCGTATTTTTCCAGACGACGCCAGCCGGGGGTCGTCTTCCGGGTGTCCAAAATGGCTGCGTGAGAGCCTTCGACCGCCAAAACGAAACGGTGAGTCAAGGTTGCGATGCCTGACAGGCGCTGAAGAAAATTCAACGCAGTCCGTTCCATCGACAGGATCGCCCGCATCGGCCCGGCGACGCGCGCGATAATGGTTCCCGGTTCGAGTCGGTCTCCATCGGTCCGCTTCGGGACAAATCCCTGATCCAGGCCGAACTTGCTGGCAATCAAGGCCACGACGGGCAATCCAGCAAGAATTCCCGATTGCCGAGAAACAAAGCAAGCCGCGCCCGTTGCTTCGGGGGGAATGGTGGCATCCGCGGTCAGATCACCGCGTTGACCCAGGTCTTCGGAGAGGGCCAGAGCAATCAACGTCTCGGCATTTTCTCGTTCAACGGACCCGAAGCCGTTGGGCTCATCCTGTGAGGTCATTGGGAATCGACTCTTGGAAGAAAACCGTCGGAATGCGACGAAAGACTCCCTGAGAGCTTACTCCGGATCGGTTGCCTTCTGCGATCGGATTTCCCGCTGTCGCATTGGCATCGCGTCGATCATTTCATAGATCCGCTGCAAGGGGGGGAGTTTCTCCCAACGCCCTTTTTCCGAACCATTCTTGCCGACAAGGACGATGGCCAGCTTCCCTTCCTCAATTTGGTAGGACTCGCGGAGATGATTCGCGGAATCTTGCGGGATCTCCCGTCCCTCAGCGCGACTCGTTCCATCCTCGAAGACCTCGATGAGCACGATGTCGCGATTGTCCAGCTCAGGACCATTGCGATTCCAGATCATCTTGGTTTCGCAGTACGATCGGTCGTCTCTCGAAGGGGCAAAGATGAGAACCGGTCTGCTGTTCCACTGGTAACGCTTCATCGAAAAGTGGTGCATTGGCCCAGTCTCCTGCTCGGGCGTTTCCTCAGGAAGTGTTGAGGCACGTCCCAGAATGACGGCAAGGACAAAGGGACTGAGCAAAATCAAGGTGCGCAATGACACGACTGAGACTCCTCTCGGGAATTCTCGAAGACGCTCAAACGTCTGAATTTGATGGCCTTCTCTCTCTCAAGGTTAGGTTATGGCCGTGATCGTGTGCAGGAGTTATGCCATGGGGAACGCTCGATCCATGAAGTTCCGGTTCAACCGGGTTTCGGACGACCTCTTCCTTTCTTCCCAGCCCCTCGACGACGAGCCCCCACGGCTTGAGGAGATGCCAGGGGGCGTTCCGGTCCGCCCTCGACCTGAGCACGCAACTGAACGATTCGATCGCGAAGGGCCGCCGCCCGCTCAAATTCGAGCGATTCCGCGGCCTGAAGCATCTCGCCTTCCAACTCGTTCAGATATTCCTCGGTGATGGCAGCCTCCTCATTCTTTCCGACGGCCTTACGGGCAATCGATCGGGCCTGAATCTCCTCCTCGATCCCGCGTCGAATCGCCTTTCGAATGGTTTCAGGCGTGATACCATGCTCTAAATTATAGGCCAGTTGTTTCGCTCGTCTACGATTCGTCTCGTCGATCGCGTTTTGCATGGAGCGTGTGACGGTGTCGGCGTAGAGGACGACCTCGGCGTTGACGTTGCGAGCGGCCCGGCCGATGGTCTGGATCAGGCTCGTTTCGCTGCGAAGGAAGCCTTCTTTATCGGCGTCGAGGATGCAGACCATCGACACCTCCGGCAGGTCGAGCCCTTCGCGAAGGAGGTTGACGCCGACGAGCGCATCGAATGCCCCTTCGCGAAGCTCCCGAAGGATTTGAACCCGTTCGAAGGCGTCAAGCTCGGAGTGGAGCCACTTGGTCCGGGTGCCTTGCTCCTTGAGGTATCGCGAGAGTTCTTCGGCCAGCCGCTTGGTCAAGGTGGTGATCAGAATGCGCTCGCCCCGCTCGGCACGTCGACGAACTTCTTCGAGCAAGGCGGGAACCTGGCCTCGGGCTGGTTCGACGCGAACGACCGGATCGACCAGGCCCGTGGGCCGGATCACCTGCTCAACCACTTCGCCACCAGACATGGTGATTTCGTAATCACTGGGTGTCGCCGAAACATAAATGCGAGGGCCGAGCTTCGTTTCCCATTCGTCGAAGCGCAACGGGCGGTTGTCGAGTGCGCTTGGCAGGCGGAACCCGTGCTCGACAAGGGTACTCTTGCGGCTGAAATCTCCTGCAAACATACCGCGGACCTGCGGGATTGTGACGTGAGACTCGTCGATGAACATCAGAGCGTCCGCCGGAAAAAAGTCGAGCAAGGTGTTCGGCGTCTCACCGGCGTTGCGTCCGGAAAGGTGCCGGCTGTAGTTCTCAATGCCCTGGCAGTAGCCGACTTCGAGCAGCATCTCCATGTCGTACCGGGTCCGGGCCGAGAGACGCTGGGCTTCGAGGAGCTTGCCGTGTTCCTTCAGTTGGGTCAGTCGCTGGTCGAGTTCCTCCTTGATGGCATCGACGGCCCCCTTGATCCGTTCCTCGGGAAGGACGAAGTGCTTGGCCGGATAAATGTAAAGATCCGGGCGCTTCTCGATGACGGCTCCCGAGATGGGGTCGATTTCGGCCAGGGTCTCTACCTCATCACCGAATAGCTCGATGCGGACGGCGGTTTCCTCATAGGCAGGCCAGACCTCGACCACATCGCCCCGGACGCGGAACTTGCCCCGCTCGAAGGAGATGTCGTTGCGGTCGTACTGGATGTCGACAAGCTTCAGGAGCATCTCGTCGCGGTCGATGATGTCGCCGAGGCGGAGGTGAACCATCATCTTCCGGTAGTCTTCGGGAGAGCCGAGGCCGTAGATCGAGGAGACGGAGGAGACGACGATCGTATCGCGGCGGCTGACAAGGGCACTGGTGGCGGCCAGGCGGAGGCGCTCGATCTCCTCGTTGATCGACGCATCCTTCTCGATGTAGATGTCGCGCTGGGGGATATAGGCTTCGGGCTGGTAGTAATCGTAGTAGCTGACGAAATAGCGAACGGCGTTGTGCGGGAAGAAGTCGCGAAACTCGGCATAAAGCTGGGCGGCGAGGGTTTTGTTATGCGAGAGGATCAGCGCCGGTCGGCCCAATCGCGCGATGACGTTGGCCATCGTGTAGGTTTTGCCGGAGCCGGTGACGCCGAGCAAGGTCTGATGCGCGTTGCCTTCGGTCACTCCCGAAACCAGAGCCTCGATCGCCGCCGGCTGGTCGCCGGCCGGTGAGAACGGTCGTTCGATCCGGAATTCGGACATGGCGGCCTCGATTGGGTGGCGAATGAAAAAAATCAGAGGGGCGAAGGAACGTCATCGCCTTGCAATCACGGCGAAGCCGCAGCCGGCGGTTCTGGGACGACGGGAGCCTTGATTCGGACAAAGGGCCGGATGCCGTCAATCGTCGTTGGACCAATGCCCTTCACCCGCTGGGCGAGGGCGTCGAGCGACTCGATCGGCCCTTCGCCACGAGCCGAAAGGATACGATCAACGCGTGTTGGTCCGAGCCCTGGCAACGCGAGCAAGGCCAGTGGCGGGGCGGAATTGATCTCCACCACCATCGAAGACGGAGGGAGCCCCTCGGGAGATGGTTCCCCCTTCGGTGCAAGAAGGACAAGCACGCTCGCCGGCCCCATGATCAGGGCGCCAAGGACGCCGCGATGCCAGAGTCCCCATCCCCAGAGTGGTCGAGTCTGCGGCATCGAATCCCGTCCCTGACACCGGTTCCCTGGAGGATACGTGGCCCGTGGTTAATCGACAGAAATACAGTTTAGGACCGAGGGGAGGGCAGACTCAAGCCGAGTCTTTCTTCAGAGAGGGCCGGCAGGGCTCAAGATCAAATGCCGGTTGGACCGATCCTTCCGTTGGAAACGCTCGATCGATCCTCAATCGGGGTTGACCGGGCAACCGCGGCCTCCACCGGCGTCGCGGATTTTCTTACAGCCGGAGTGATCTTGGTTCGATAATCGTTACGAGCCAAGAACCTGAGCCGGCCTCCCGCCGGAACCGACGGGGATCGTCGGAGTCCATCAGGCGGGAGTGGTCCCGGCGCCGGAGTCGGAGGGGTGGAGGGCCCCCCGAACGGATGGCGATTGATCCCAAGGAGGGGAAGACACAATGACCCGTTCCGCGCGGCACCGGGGCCCGCACACCCCGAGATGGGTTCGCGGCCTGCTGACGGGTGCCCTATTTTTGACAATGTCCGCCAGTATTGGCGGATGTGGCATCCCGTACGTGTTCCGAAATATCTCGCCGCTGCGACCGACCGGTTGGTCGTTCGCCTGGCCGATCCTGCCTTCGCAGTCTCAGCGACTGGAAGAAGACATCGCCAAGGAAGAACTCGACCGAGTGCCGATTCTCGATCCGGTTCCTGGCGAGTTTGCTCCTCCCCCGTGCCTTGATCCGCCCAGCGAGGCGGAAATCTGGGCCAAGGTTCCCAAGTTTCGGGCCGGCATGGACCCGTTTTACACGGTCCAGCGGAACAACGCTCGCTTCGTCGTCGAGAAGATCGGCGAGTCGGTTGATCCGTGCAAGGTCTACCCCCTGGCTGGTCCTTGCCAGCTGATTCACTGTCACTACAAGTGCACCGTCTATTTTGACGAATTGTACTGGTCTGACTATCCGATCCCGTTCAATCACCGCGATGCTCGCGTGGAAGTAATCTACATCGATAAGGATTACCTCCGTCGCTGTGGCGGTCCCGCGGTCGGAACGGTTCCTGGAGGCGGTTGATCGCAACGAGGGTCGGCCCCCTGCACCGACCCTCCTCCTTGCGAGCATCCTTCCATCCCTCGATCCCCGAACATCGACGCCGACGTGGTGGCGGCTCGATGTCCGGGGATATTTCATTTGGAAATGGTTCTTCGTGAAGCGATTGGGTGATTTGACTCCTCGACCATTCTCAACCTTTTGGTATCAACGACGCGTCTCGCGTCTCCTTACTTCTGCTCACCGAAAAAGGGGAAGAGTTTGCCCAGTTCTGCTTTCGAGGGCTGAGAGCCGTATTCGCAAATTTCGAAGGCTTCGGCAACCTTCACCTGCCTGGCAGCCTCTTCACCGACCCAGTCGGCCAGTTCGTCTCGGAACCGATCAGCCACTCCCCCCCAACGACTGAGCGCTCGTTCCCGGGTCCATTCGAGCCGGCCTTCGGGAGAGTCAGGCACCTCGTCGAGGTATCCGAACAGCCAGGGGTTCCACTCATAAAACTGCGAACCGAGGGCGTCGATGGCGGCGACCTTCTGATCGAGCACCTCGTCGATGGGAACGACCACATCGGGTTTGAACGGGTTCGGCTTCTGGAAGCCGTCTTCGGAGTACATGAAGACGGGGTTTTTTCGCAAGGCGGGCACATCAGGGCAAAAGTACGGGACGATGACCATGAAGGCCGCGTCCTGCACCAGGATGCCGGTATAGCGGTGGTCGGGGTGGTAATCGTTCGGTCGGTGGGAGATGACGAGGTCGGCCTCCCACTCCCGGATCAATCGGGTGATAGTCCGACGGTTTTCGAGTGTCGGCATCAGCTCGCCATCGTGAATGTCGAGCACCTCGGTTTCGATTCCGAGAATCTCGGCGCAGCGCTCAACCTCGGCGGTCCGGCGCTGGGCGAGCGCACCTCCGGCCATCTCGTGATGGCCAATGTCGCCATTCGTTGTACTGACAAACTTGACCTTGTGGCCCTGCTTGGCCCATCGGGCAGCAGTACCGCCGGCCTTCAGTTCGCAGTCGTCCGGGTGCGCACCGAAGACAATGATTCGGAGCGGCCGATCGGCATCGGAGTCTGCGTCCTGAGCACGGGCCGCATGGCACCACGGGAAGACGAGGATCAGCGAAAGCTGCACGAGGCATCGAACAGGTGAAGTCATCGGCGGCGGTCTCCTGGTGGAAGCAGATCGGAAATCTCCAGGCATTGGTTCTATCGCGGACTGCGTTCCGGGTCGAGCACTCGGTGCCCGGCGCCGACAGAGACGATTGATCCCGGTACACTGGATCTCAACCGGGCTGGAGGTCCGCATGAGCGTGCCTCCTGTCTCTTGATTCGGAGCCAATCGACGCGGGAAGACGACCGGGAGATCCCTCCGGTGTCTCAACGTCGAACTCGAAAAATTACTGCGTTGATCGTCCGTCGAACCTCAATCGGCCCGGAGGTCGCACCGTGATTGCCCGGAGATCGCCTTCTCGCGGACTGACTCTCTGCTTCTGCGGCCTCGGGCTGCTCGCACATGTTCCGATGGGAGTTCAGGGTAGCCAGCAGGCGTCGAAGGATCGCCAGGTTGCCGAATTGCGAGACGGCCAGCGCGTTTCCGGTCAGCTCGCCGGAACGGCTGACGGTGCAATCGTCTTCGAGTCCGAGTCAGCTTCCCCCCCCATCGCTCTCGATCAGATCGTCCGATTGCAACGCCTTGATGGGCAGAACGAGGCCCCAGCGCGCGCCGATGCTCAGCCGTTTCTCGTCTCGTTTGGGTTTGATCAGCGCCTGTCCGGACGACTGGTGTCCGTCGATGACGAGACGATTCGGATGACTCTGGGGACTGACGCACAGCCCGTAAGCATCGATCGTCGTGCGGTGGCCTCGCTGATTCAGCGGCCGGGAGAGGCTCAGGTCTTCATGGATCGGTTCGATGCGCTTGATCCGGAGGAGGCCTGGATCCTTCAACAAGGGGCGTCGGTTGCTCCCCGAGAGGATGATGAGGGGGCCTTCTTGAACCTCGAGCCCGGAAGCGCTCTGGCTCGGTTGGAATTCCCGGAAACCGTTGACGCTGGTCGGGTCGAGTGTTCGTTTTTCTGGGAAGGAGACCGAGTTGCCGGACAACGATGGTTTCTTGACCTGATCTTTGACGGACCCAATGGTGAGGAGATCACGCGAGTGGTCCTCGGCTGGAGGGACGAATTTCCTTCGGTCGAGTCCCGAGGCGGTCCGGAGATTGTGGTGCAACCCTTGATTCTGGAGCCTGGCTGGCACCACCTGGTGGTCCGATTCGGTCCCGGACGGACCTTGTTGACGATCGACGGGAATGATCTGGGCCGCGGAGGAGGGCCGCGGGGACCGCTCCTTGCCCTTCGATTTCAGACCGAGGCCGCTCGCGATGCGGATGATCCGAAAGGCATCGCGGCTCGGATCGACAATCTCCTGGTGATCCGATCATTTGAGCCGACAAACCATCCGGAAATTGATCCGACCCAGGACGAACTCCGGATGGTGACCGGGAACCAGATCTGGGGTTCCGTGGAGTCGGCCAATGAAACCGGGGCCCGCATTCGACTTCTCGGAAACGATCGAGAGGCGTCGTGGTCGCAGGTGGCGGGAATCTTCTTTCGTCGAATTCCGACTGCGTCGGAACCGCTGTCGGGAACGTGGGTTCGGGTGGAATGGGAGGTCGGCGACCCGGAGTCACGACCGGATCGCCTTGAGGGCGTGCTCCAGGGAATCGCCCCCGACGGCTACGAGATTGCGGTTCCGTTTGCCGGAACGCTGACCATTCCTCGAAGTCAACTCCGTCAGATGGAGATCCTCGGTCCAAAACGTCGACAGGTCATCGATCCCCACGCCCGACATCTCGGTGATCAGATCATGCCGGAGCTCGATCCTCCGTTGCCCGATGGCGATACTTACGATGTCTCCTTCTTGATCGAGGCCTTACCAGAAGAACCGATTGCTCTTGTTCTCGATGCGGTTCACGTGGAAGGGGAATATGAAGGGGGGCGATTCGCCGAAGAGTTGCGGGCTGGGTTTCAGCGGACGAATCTCCGGCTCAATGGCGAGGTCTTCGATGCGATGAATCGGTACGTCCGCGACGCAAACCGTACCCCAAGTCGGCTTCGAATTCCGATCCCAACCAATCAGCTCCGGATCGGCGAAAATCGACTCCGTTTCGAGCAACTGGGTCGTGAACAGGACCCAAGCTATCGCGACGATCTTGGCTTGCTTCAGATTGCCCTGGAATGGAGCAAGCCAGAGCAAGCCTCGACGCCCGAGTGACCTGAACGCATCGGGGGCCCGAACGAGTCCCCACGATCAGTCGTTCTGATCACGGAACGAGTTGATGTAGCTCTGAACGTGCTGTTCAATGTGCCGGGGGACCTTCTGATTCGAAAGGGCCTCCGCCTGAGCGGCGGTGTTGGCCTCGGTGACAGCCTGAGCTTCAATGATGCTCTCACCAATCGTCTGGGCATTCGGCGGGCCGAAGCCTTCCTGCACTGCCTTTCCCTGACCAAGTTGCTGCTTGACCTGGGTATTGAAGGTGCTGGTGTTGTCGGCGGCGATCGGGCGATCACCCTGACCGCGGCCGCGGCCGAGTCCCTCCCCTTGAGTGTTGCCCATTCCTTGACCGAACGCGTTCATGCCGCTGAGGCGGTCGCCCATCTGGTTCAGACCGTCGCCACCCGTCATGCCGTCCTTGGCCATCTCAAGGTCGGCCATGGCGGCGTCAAGCATCTCCAGTTCCGCTAGGTCGCTGGCCATCTGTTCGAGCTGTTCCTGGCTCATCCCGAGGGCATTGGCCGCCTGTTGCAAATCACCCTGGGAGAGCTGCTGCTGGGCCTGGCCGAGCTGTTGGGCCATTTGCTGGAGCTTCTGCAAGTCTTCGGCCTGATCGTTGAGCCTGGCCATCTGCTGCTCAAATTGTTCCTGGCTGATCGCACCTCGATCTCGGGCCTCTTCGAGCTGTTTTTTCCGTTCGTCGAGGTTGGCAAGCTCTTCGAGCTGTTCTTTCATCTCGGAAAGCTGCTCGCGTAGTTCCTCTTTTTCTTGATCGGACATGGAGCCGGACAGGAGTTTGTCTCGGAGTTCCTTCACCTTCTCGGCCGCTTGCTGAAAATCACCTTTGGCCAGTTCGCGCGCAAACTCGTCAGCCGGACCGTCGGAGGTCATCTGATCGAGTTGCTGAAGCTTCTTGCTGATTTGCTGGGAATCGCCGATCTGCTTCTGCCGCTCTTCCAGGGCATTGGTCAGGGAGTTGAGTTTGACCAACGCTTCGTCTTTTTCGCTCGGAGGGGCCTTTGCCAGGGCTTCGGCCGCTTTTTCAATCTCGACGAGCAGCTTATCGGTTTCGGCGAAGGCGGCTTGATCAAGCTTCTGACGGGTTTCGGTGATTCGTTTGTTCAAGGCATCGGCCTGTTTGGCGATCGCTTCAAGCTGCTCCGGATCGATCGATTCGCCGGGCACGGTCGTGGCTCGCGAGAGTTCCGGTACGAACAGCAGACCGACAGCCAGAAGCCCGGTCACCAGCGGCAACCAGGCCGCCCGCGGAACCTTGGGACCGAACGGACTGGCGACATCGAGCGTGTCCAGGTGCCGCTTGGTGTCCTCGATCAAGGCCCGACCCGCGGGCGATTCGAGGAGGTCTGACGGAAGGGTCAGGGCCGTCCCCAGTCGCTCATTGAGATGGAAGGCCCGGTCAATGGCGACGGCAGCGTCGAGTCTGCTCGGCCCGCCGAGCGCTGCGATCAGGATCGCCACGACGATTCCACCGCCACCGGCAATCGCGAACAGAACCGGATGGCTGATCGGCATCGGTTCCGCCAAGACCTTTTCGATCCCGATGGCAATCGCCGTGAGAAACAGGGCTCCTCCCAGGCACCAGACCAGGGCCGAGAGGAACCGTTGAAAGCGTAAACGCCGCCAGACCCTGCCGATCTGCGAGTCGAAGTCGCTCACTGCCTTGCTCCCTCGTTCGGACCTGACGGGCATTGTGAATCACACAAACCTGTTACGAGTGTACGAACCACCTCCCGCTCCTTCAAGTCTTGACGCCGAAGGGCTTCGGACACCAAAGACGGAAATCCGGTCCAGGTCACCTTGAACCGACGACGGGAATCACGTCATAATGTTTGTTTCTCGCCCCTAAAAACCAGGAGGCGATCCAGATCAATGGGGAAGCCGAGTCATGAAGAAGAAGACGAAGCATCGCAAAAGCTACGCCTGGCGGAAACGAGCCGATAGCTCCCCGGTGGCCAAGGGGCGTCGTCGAAAGCGTCTTGGGGTTCGCAACCCCAGTAAGCTGCGATTTGCGGGCGGCAAAAAGAAATCCTGAGCATTAGGCTTTCATTTCCGTCAGCGCCTGACGAAACGGGGCCAGTTCCCGACCCATTCGCATCGGAATGGGTCGGGAACTGGCCCCGCATGTGTTTCCAGGGTCAAGCAACGAGAACGTTTTGCCTGGAGTGCGCTCTCGGCTCCGAAGTCAGTACATCCCGAGTTCATCTCGGGCATCTTCGGACATGCGATCGGGAGACCAGGGAGGGCTCATGACCAGTTTCACGTTGGCCTTTGAGACCCCTTGAAGCGATTCGATCACCTCAGTCGCTTCCCGAACGATTTGAGGTCCGGCTGGACAGGCCGGAGAGGTTAAGGTCATCTCGACATCGATCTCCCCCTCTCGGGTTGCAACCGTGTAGACCAGGCCGAGGTCGACGATATTGACGCCGATCTCAGGGTCCTTCACGGCTTTCAGGGCGGTCAGGACGATCTCCTGATCGGGCCCTTGGCCCAAGTCTGGGGACTGAGTCGGGTCGGGCTGCGGCGTGGAAGCGTCGGTCATGACAGGGATTCCGAAGTCGGGGACGAGGATTCGGGACGAAGGAGGCTCGGGGTTCATTTCTGCTGAGACTGTTCGGTCGAAGCTGCTTCGGTTCGAGCCACCATGGCCTTGAGGCGCTGAAGAACTCCGGAGAGACCGCTCGTGCGTTGCATGCCCAGAATCTCGGCCATTCCGGTGCGTTGAATCAGGTCGTTAGGGACGCTCAGCACGTCCTCAACGGTTGCACCGTCGAGACCCCGCACCAGCAGGCACACAAAGCCCCGCACGGTCGGCGCTTCCGGGGGAACATCCGCGAAGAGATGGATGTGCGGTCCCTGACGTTCCAGAAAGAGGAAGACCGGCGACTGGCACTCAGGAACCCGATGCGCCTCATCCTTGTACTGTGAGAGCCGATCGGGGAGCGGAGGGAGATCGTTCGCCAGGTCGATCAGCAGTTCGATCCGTTCCTGACGATCCGCCTCGCGCAGTTCCTCGACAAGTTCATCGAGTGCAGGGGGCAACGGTCACTCTCCATCGGGCTTGAGGCCAGTCAATCAGGGACAATCCATCTTCGAGTCACGACGATCACTCAGAGCCCCGAGCAATCGGAACACCGACGAGGTTCCCCCATTCGGTCCAGGAACCATCATAATTCCGCACCCTGGGATACCCGAGCAGGTAGGTCAAGACAAACCAGGTCAGGCTCGATCGTTCCCCAATCCGGCAGTAGGCGACAACCTCATCCGACGAGTTCAGGCCGGTCTCCTGCTCGAAGATCCCCTTCAGCTCATCGACCGACTTGAAGGTTCCATCCTCGTTGACCGCCCGAGACCAGGGAACACTCTTGGCTCCAGGAATATGACCAGCGCGAAGTGAGCCTTCTTGAGGGTAGTCGGGCATGTGCAAGAGTTCTCCGGTGTATTCACCCGGACTTCGCACATCAATCAGTTTCTTCCCGGCCTTGAGGTGGGCAAGCACTTCGTCGCGGAAGATGCGGATCTTGGAGGGATCGCTTCCCTTGACCGTGTAGTTGGTCCTCGGGTAACTGGGAGTGTCCTTGCTGAGGGGGCGCTTCTGGTCGATCCAGAGTTTCCGACCGCCGTTCATGATCCGGCAGTCATCGTGCCCGAAGAGCTTGAAGGCCCAGAAGGCGTAGCAGGCCCACCAGTTCGACTTGTCGCCGTAGAAGACAACCGTGGTGTCGTTGGCGATGCCGCTTCGCGAGCAGATGTCCGCAAATTTCTCGGCGTCGATATAGTCGCGGATCAACTGATCCTGGAGGTCGCCTTGCCAGTCGATCTTGACCGCGCCGGGCACATGGCCCATGTCGTACAGCAACACATCCTCATCGCTTTCGACAATGCGAACCTTGGGATTGTCGCGTTGTTGCTCGACCCAGTCGGCAGACACGAGCACTTCGGGATGGGCGTAATCGGCCATGGTTGGGGGGTTCCTGGATTCACTCACAAATGGATTCGAAATCCGCAGACGGCAGGGCCGTCTGCGGATCGCAGGGTGAAGGCGAAAGATGCGTGATGACAGGCAAGGCCTCTCGTTCAGGAGCCGACGGTTTCGGTCAGACTCAACGAGGAGGTGCTGCCAGACTCGAGTTTCTGAGCGACCGCCTGAGCCAGGGTGTCTCGGACCGGTTCGACGCTGATCCGATCATAGACGTTGGCAAAGAAGCCCTCGACGATGAGCCGGGTTGCCGTCGCGCGGTCGATCCCTCGGGCCTGAGCGTAGAAGACCATCTCCGGATCAACCGGACCGGCGGTCGCACCGTGTGTGCAGCGGACCTCGTTGGCCTCGATTTCGAGACCCGGAATCGAGTCAGCCCGTGCGTCCTCGTCGAGGACGAGGTTATCGTTCTTCTGGTAGGCGTCGGTATGCTGGGCGTCGGGCTCAACCTTGATCATGCCTCGCCAGACGAGGCGTGACTTGTCCTTCAATCCACCTTTGTAGAGCAGGTCGCTGGTCGTATTCGGTGCCATATGATCCTGACGGGTAATGTACGTCAGATTCTGTCTTCCCGAAGTGAACATGACACCGTTAACCTGCGCCCTGGCCTTTTCTCCCACCAGGGCCACATCCTGATTCACCTTCGCGACCCGGCCACCGAGGCCACCTACCGTCCACTGCAAGGCGGCATCGGCACCGACGAGGGCTCGCTCTCGGCTCAGGTGCCAGGTTGCCTCGTCCCAGTTCTGAAGGTTCACGAATCGGAGCTTTGAACCGCGACGGAGAATCAGCTCGACACCGCCGACATGCAGACCGGGTTCCTTGCCACGGTCCGCTCCAGCGGTTTCCTGGACGAGTGTCGCCTCGGCCCCTTCGTCGAGCAGCACAAGGGTGTGGTTCAGATCCGTCGTTCCTTCGGGAGAGAGGCCGATGAGATGGAACAACGGCACTTCGACCTTGACCCCTTTTGGCACATAGAGCAGCACCCCTCCCGTCCAGAAGGCTGCATGAAGGGCGGCAAAGGCGTCGGCGTCCACTTGGAACGCCTCAGTCATGAGGTGATCACGAAGCAGGTCGGGATGCTCCTTGATCGCGGTGGCAAGATTGAGGAAGACCGCTCCGCCGAGTTTCGAAGCGTCAGCAACGCGCGTCGGACACCCATCGACCTGAGCGATGCCGGTGCCATAAAGGGAATCGAGGCCCCTAGCGACTGGATCAAGGGCGTTCCGGGCCGCTTCGGATGGCTCTCGAGAGGACGGGGGAGTAAACCGATCGAGCTTGAGCGCACGGATGTCGGTGCGTCGCCATTCCTCATCGCGAAGCGTCGGGAGGGGAGTGGTCTTGAACCGCTCGAACGCCGATCGACGACGATCGAGCAACCAGCTCGGCTCGTCGCGAGTGTCGAGGAACGAGGTGAAGGTCGCTTCGGTGAAGCCGCCGGCGGCTGGAGTCGTGGTGGCGCTGCTCATCGCATTTCGTCTTGATGTCTTGGGTCGCAGACGGACAGATTCGGTCGGCACGCCGGGTTGGGCTCGATCGGCGCAAGGAGGCGAGAGATTCCGGGAACACCATCCGATCGGAAACACGATTCCGACCGGACGGACGGAGCAAGATTGCAAGCGAGCCAGGCCATCGGTTCTCATCGCGGAGACAAAGCAGACTAGGGAGAACCGATGGCCGAGTGAGGATCGAATTAGCCGACCGAGCCTTCCATCTGAAGCTGGATCAGCTTGTTCATTTCGACGGCGTATTCCATCGGCAGCTCCTTGACCAGAGGCTCAATGAAGCCGGAGACGATCAAGGTGCTGGCCTCGGCTTCGGAGAGACCTCTGCTCATCAGGTAGAAGAGCTGCTCCTCGCCGATTTTCGAGACGCTGGCCTCGTGGCCGAGCTTGACATCATCTTCCTCGATCTCGATGTACGGGTATGTATCTGATCGGCTGATCGGGTCGAGGATCAAGGCGTCGCAGACGACGTTCGACTTCGAGCCCTTCGCCCCGTCCATCACCTTGAGGAGGCCTCGATAACTCGATCGGCCGCCGTTCTTCGAGATTGACTTGGAGATGATTCGGCTGGAGGTGTAAGGCGCCTCGTGAACGACCTTGCCGCCGGCATCCTGGTGTTGCCCCTTGCCGGCGAAGGCGATCGAGAGGATCTCGCCGCGAGCCCCTTTGCCTCGCATGTGGACGGCGGGGTACTTCATGGTCAGGCGGCTACCGAGATTGCCGTCGACCCACTCCATCAAGGCGTCCTCGTGGGCGACCGCTCGCTTGGTCACGAGGTTGTAGATGTTGTTCGCCCAGTTCTGGATCGTCGTGTAGCGGCAGCGGCCGCCCTTCTTGACGATGATCTCGACGACGGCCGAGTGAAGGCTCTCGGTCGTGTACATCGGGGCGGTGCAGCCTTCGACATAATGGACCTGAGCACCTTCTTCGACAATGATCAAGGTTCGCTCAAACTGGCCCATGTTCTCGGCATTGATCCGGAAGTAGGCCTGCAGCGGGATGTCCACCTTCACCCCAGCGGGGATGTAGACGAACGAGCCTCCCGACCAGACGGCAGTGTTCAGGGCGGCGAACTTGTTGTCGTCGTGCGGGATGATCGTGCCGAAATACTCGCGGACCAGATCCGGATACTCCCGGACGGCCGAGTCGGTATCAGTGAAGATCACGCCGAGCTTCTGCAAGTCTTCACGAAGGCTGTGATAGACGACCTCAGATTCATACTGAGCGCCAACACCGGCAAGAAACTTCTTCTCGGCCTCGGGAATGCCGAGCTTATCGAAGGTCCGCTTGATGTCAGCCGGCACGTCGTCCCACGACTTCCCTTGCCGGTCGGCGGCCCTCATATAGTAGTAAATGTCGTTGTAGTCGAGTTCCGATAGGACACCGCCCCAGTTCGGGGTAGGCTTCTGCCAGAAGACCTCAAGGGCCTTCAGGCGGATCTGCCGCATCCAGTCAGGCTCTCCCTTCATCTCGGAGATCTGATTGACAACCTCCGCAGACAAGCCTTTCTGGCTCTTAAAGTTATAGTTGGCGTCCGAATCACGGAAGCCATACTTGTACTCTTCGTTGATGCCCTTCACCTGGGCGTTGAGGTCGGTTGCCATGCGGAATCCTCCACCGTCGGGCGGTGAGCAGGGATGAATTTGGAAAAAATCAGAATTTCAACACAAATGCGGATGTGGTCCGAAGGAGTTCTCAGAAGGCCGAAGAAGAGGTCATCCCCGCACGCTCTTCGAGTTCGTCCTCGTCCTTGGCGGCTTCGGGATACTTGGCTCGGACCCAGTCATACCCCTCACGTTCCAGTTGATCGACCAGTTCAGGCCCGCCGTTCTCGACGATTCGACCACCGAACAGGATGTGCACAAATTGGGGCTGAATGTAGGTGAGGATGCGCTGGTAGTGAGTGATCACCAGGACACCTGTCCCCTGGCGTTCGGCCACGCGATTCACCCCCTCGGAGACGATACGGACGGCGTCGATATCGAGACCACTATCCGTCTCATCAAGAATGGCGAACGATGGCTGAAGCATGGCAAGCTGGAGCACTTCGGCCCGCTTCTTTTCACCGCCAGAGAAGCCTTCGTTGAGGTAGCGACGAGCGAACTCGGGGTCCATGCCGAGTTCATTCATCACGCTCCGCAGGTCCTTGCGGAACTCCCGCATCGGAATGAGTTCTTCACCTTCCTTGCGGTCGGGGTTGCGAACGTTGGTCACGGCATGCCGGAGGAAGTTGGCAACGGTGACGCCAGGGATGGAGGTCGGGTACTGAAAGGCGAGGAAAAGTCCTGCTTTCGCCCGTTCATCCGCCTCCATTTCCAGCAGGTCGACACCATTGAGCGTGGCAGAACCTTCGAGAATCTCGTAGTTCGGGTGACCCATCAACGCGTAGCTCAGCGTGCTCTTGCCCGAACCGTTGGGACCCATCAAGGCATGGACTTCCCCTTGACGTAGGGTCAGATCGACCCCCTTGAGGATTTCCTTGCCTTCGACGGCAACACGAAGGTTCTTGATCTCCAGGACTTTGCTCATCGTTCGGTGGCCTCGGTGGCTCTCGTCGCGGGTGCCGCCGGTCGGCGCGTGGTCCGACCGGCATTCAGGTTCACAGGTACCGGGCAATCGGGCCAAGGGTCTGAGAGACCGGGGATTCGGTCAGCTTGCCTGAGCCCGGGAAGGGTCGGATGTTGGGGGAGGCTTGGCCTCGAAATCACAGGACCGGTGCCCGTCGAGACGGCACTGGCTGAGACGAAGCCCGTGGCCAAGAACCTTCTCGAACATTTTGCGTTCCAAGGCGCAAATGTCTCGGTCGGCCTCAGCAAGCTCGAAGTAAGGGCACGAGTGAAGTTCGAGCACCGGCATTGCGTCACCTCGCTGGGCGACCTCGGTCTCGATCCCCCGTCCGTGCAGCACGGTTCCGAGTTGTTCGAGGCGCTCTTGCCAGCCACGGCCGCGGACCTCGTTCCGATACAGGTCGGCCAGGCGATCGGTGATCCGGGTGAACAACATACGCCTGAGTTTGCGATCCTCGACGTTGCGCATCAGCTCTTCCCAGAGCGCGACCGCAAGGTCCGCGTAATTTTGACCAAGGCGGCGGTGCGCCTCGACACTTGCCTGATAGACGTGTCGAGGTCGTCCGCGTCCCACATGCTCGGCCCGACGTTCGACCAGCCCGGCACCGCAGAGCCGGATCAGCCGATTGCGGACGGCAGTGGCCGTGACCCCCAGCTCCGTAGCCATCTCGGCGACCGTCAGCGGACCTCGTCGCCGAATGAGATCCAGCAACGGTCGGTCGGAACTGTCCGGGTCAAAACCGCGACGATCAAACTGGGTGGTCATGGTCAAAATACCTCCCCCTTCCATCCTCATGGGGCTCATTCTAAACCGACCCCGTGGGGTCGTCCACGGGTTATTCGATTTTTCCGCAAAAAATAGTGTGAAAAATACCGGGTGACGGAATGCGGAATTGGTCGTTGCGTGGATTGATGGCCGTGTCACGCCAATCGTCGGCTGCCGTTTAATCAGGAAAGCGGAGGGGTATGGCGTGCTTCATCGAGAGGGGGTACGATCGATTCGGGAAACATCCATGACGAAAATGGGAAACCAGGATATGGATGGATTGCCCGCGTCATTATAGAACTCAAAGGCTGATTCATCCCTGACCTGCTCCGGATCCGCAGCCGAACGTCGTCGACGGTCGATGGCGTTGGTGAAGCGAAGTGGTTTGCACCGGCAACGATGAGGCTCCTGGCCTCTTGACAACCATCGACGGTGTTCTAATTTAACCAACTTAGGCCGCGGTTCGGCTGCCGTGCCGGCCCCGAGCGGCGATGCTTCGGGAGGTCCCCCGCCGGGGTTCTGATTGTGGCACGAAAGAAGACCTCGCATTCCCGCCTCAAGCTCAAAACGGTGATCTCTCACCGCTTGAAAGAGGTTCGCCAGGAACTCTTCGGAGAACATGGCGGGCCTGAACTGGCGAGACGGCTGAACCTGCCGGCTCGCACCTGGTACAACTACGAAACCGGTGTCACGGTTCCGGCCGAGGTCCTGCTCGCCTTCATTGATCAGACGGGAGTCAACCCGGTCTGGCTCCTTTCGGGGGAAGGGCCGCGCTATCGTCGCGGTCTGGAAGATCAGGTCCTTTCGGATCTCACTCCCCAGGAATTGATTCGACGAGGTCTGGAGAAGCTCGAAGAGCGTGATCCAGAAGCACTGTCCGTCGACCACGACGACGCTGAGCAGACCGAGGAATTTGTGACGGTCGGGGTCGTCAATTCCGAGGACCTGGCCGGTGATGTCAGCCCGCTGCGGGCGATTGATTCGATCCTCGTTTACCACGGCTGGCTAAAACACCCGAAGTCCACGGTAGCGCTCCGGATCGAGGATGACGCGATGCATCCGATCCTCCCCATCGGCTCGATGGTCGCCGTTGACTGCGCGATCCGAGGGGCTGAGGAGCTTCAAGGACGCATCGTCGCGGCTCGGGTGGAAGGTCGGGCCGTGATCCGATGGCTTGAACTGAGTGGTCGTCACCTGATTCTCCGGCCCAACCGCTCAAGCCCTGATACGCCCACCGTGGCGATCGAACCGGCGGCTGTCGGTCAGGGGGCGGGGCCAATCCTTGGTCAGGTGGTCTGGTCCTGGAGTCGGTTCATCTGAGCCTCCCCAACCGATTTCTCGAATCGAGTGCGTTTGGTGCTTGCATCTGATGCTCCCGCGCATGATCCTGATCGCTAATTGCGATCTCGCCGGCAGGCGTGGGCCTCGGGCGGCGACGCCCCTCCGTGTCGGCAGTGCACATCCTCCTGTCTGTGCCGGCCCTCATGGCAGCAGTCCGATCCTCGGGTCCAAGACGCCCGGAGACCTTATTACAACTCTCCGGAGAACCGGTCTTCCTGCTCGGGCCGACCGGGCGCTTTCTCTACGTGAATCCCGCGTGGGAGGAACTGACCGGAATCCCCGCCTCGACGGTCCTGGGACGCAACGACGAATCGACGATCCAGGCCCCCCATCACTCTGAAGTGCTCGATTGCTTTCATCCCCCGGTCGAGGCGATGGACGGAGTCGCTGTCTCGACGATTGGACGGGTTCAGTGTCTCGATGGACCGAGGCACTGGCGACGTCTCGAATTTTGGCCCCACCATGACCGAGACGGACGAGTCCTCTTCATTCTTGGTCTGGTCCGGCCCATGGACGAGGCGTCCCTCGCTCCCGAATCGCCCGGGGCTCGACTCCGGGCGGAGCTCTGGAAACTTCGAGAAGCCTTTGAGCAGCGATTGGGAACGGATTCTCTGATCGGGTTTGGGCCGGCTCATCGACGATTGATCGATCAGATCGAGGCTGCCGCCGTGGCGAAGGTGCCGGTCTTGATCGTCGGGCCTCCCGGCTCGGGCAAACGTCAGGTGGCCTGGACGATCCATTCTCGGGCTGGGCGATCGGATGCTCCCTTCGTGGTGATCGACTGTGCGGCCCTCCCTGCCGAGGTAATCGATCGGGAACTCTTTGGGAGTCCCGGGGCTCGATCGAAAGGTCCTGCTCGTCTCAAGATCGACCATGGTAGTCTGGTCCTGAGAGACGTCCTGGAACTCCCTAGAGATCTTCAAGCCCGCCTCGCCGAAGCCCTGACGCTTCCCGACTCCCCCCAGGTCCGCGTACTTGCCCTGACAGGGGGTGATCCAGAGGACGCTCTGCGGGAAGACCGTCTCAGGTCCGACCTGTTCTACTCCCTTTCGACACTGGTCATCCGCCTCTTGCCGCTTCAGCAGCGCCTGGAGGAGCTTCCCGTTCTGGCTCAGCACTTCCTTGATCGGGCCAACCGACGAACCGGGATTCGGCGGCTCGGTTTTCGTCCCGAAGCAATCGAGACCTTGGTGCAATATGATTGGCCGGGAAATCTCAGCGAGCTGGTCCGGGTCGTCGACTTCGCCCATCAACGGGCAACCACCGAGATGATTGGCCCCGAGCACTTGCCCCCGGACATCCAAGGGCATCTGGGCAGCGCGTACTTGCCTCCGGCGCAATCCCAGGAGCAATTTCCGCTCGACGCGATGCTCGAACGCCTCGAACGTCGCCTGATCGAACAGGCTTTGCGATCGGCTCGGGGCAACAAGTCGTTGGCCGCCAAGATGTTGCACATTTCCCGCGCGCGCTTGCATCGCCGCGTTCAGGAACTCGGGCTTGCGGGAGAGCCTGAGGACGAGAGCATCTCGCTCTCCGCTCGGGGTGATGCCGATCGTGATTGATCCGACTCGCCGGGCTGGGGGAATGCGTTGCCTGGGGTTCACCCCTGAGCGGTCCTCTGCTAGCCTGCGGCGAGGGCCAAAGGGATTGGCCCGCGACCGATGCATGGAGGCGAGCGTCGCACAATGCGGATCTTCATCTCCTGCGGTGAGCCGAGTGGCGACCTGCATGCCGCAAACCTGATCCGGGCGCTTCGTCGCCGTCTACCGGGTGCCCGGTATGTCGGCTTTGGCGGACCCCGGATGGCCGAGGCTGGGGCGTCGCTGCTTTACCCGCTGGTCAACTTGGCAGTCATGTGGATTGTCCAGGTGATTCTGAATCTCCACGTCTTCGTCGGCCTGCTCCGCCAGGCGGGGCGTTCCTTCAAAGAGGAACGGCCCGACGCGGTTGTCTTGATCGACAATCCCGGTTTCAACTGGGGAGTGGCCCGCAGGGCCAAGGCGCTTGGAATTCCGGTCATTTACTTCGTCCCTCCCCAGCTCTGGGCCTGGGCCGGCTGGCGCGTGATCAAGGTGAAGAAGTACGTGGATCACGTCCTCTGCACCTTGCCGTTTGAGCCCTCATGGTACCGGGACCGAGGTTTTCAAGGGGCCGAGTATGTTGGCCACCCTTACTTCGACGAACTGGCGGATCGGCTACTCGATGACGCCTTTCTGGCCGAGCAGCGGGCACGATCCGGCCGGGTCGTCGCGTTACTTCCGGGCTCAAGGACGCAGGAAGTCGAACGCAATTTCCCAATGATGCTCCGCGCCGCGGCCCTTGTGGCCCGGTCGCGACCGGAAGTCCGGTTTGCCGTGGCCTGTTTGCACGATCGGCACCGCGACCGTTGTGCCGAGATGATCGCCGACGAGCCGCTGGTGGCTGGGCTTCCGATCGAGCTTTATTCCGGTCGGACTCCGGAACTGATCCGACTGGCCGATCTCTGCTGGGCCGTTTCCGGTTCCGTGAGCCTGGAACTGATGACCGAGGCCTTGCCGACCGTCGTGGTCTACAAGCTCGGGGCGGCACATCTCTGGCTGGCGAATAAGATTGTCCAGGTCCGCTACATGACTCTGGTGAATCTGTTGGCCGATGCCGAGCTGATGCCCGAGTATCCCACCTCGGGCGATGTCTCTCAGGAGATGGCCGATCACGCATTGACCTGGCTCAACGATGAGGCTGAGCGGCTTCGCGTCTCGGAATCACTGGCCGCTTTGCGCGATCGGGTCGTCTTGCCCGGAGCGACCGAGCGCGCGGCTGACCGGATCGCCGCCTTGCTGACGGCCGATCGTCCGGCCCCTCGTGGTCCTCACCGACCGTTGCGGGTGCCGAGCAGTCAGGACGAGCGCATCGAGCAAACAGGCTGACGGCTTCCAATGACGACTGGGAGTCACCGCGACTCCCGGTCGTTGATCCACTGGCGGAGGGTATTGGCCGGAATCCCGAGGTCCTTTTCCGCGGGTGAAGGCCCTCCGAGCCAGCTCACGGAGAAGCATCGCCAGAGGTCCTCCCAGAGGGGCAAGGGGAGGGGAGGCTGCCCCTCCTGCCAGTCTCTGCTCTGTTGAACGGCCTCCCAGGCTCCGGGAAACCGCTCGTCAAACAACGAGTCGGCCACCTGCCGGGCCTCGTCGGCATCAAGGTCCGTCCCCTTCGCCAGAATCTTGGCGGCCAGGGCCCGCAGTCGGCGTTGCCAGTCATTCTGGGTAGCAGTTGAGGGGGGGCGAGGTGAAGAGGTCGACGCCTGGGACACCAAAGAAGACCGAACTGTCCGCTCGCCAGCGGAGGCAAAGGGCTCAATCTGCGCCCATTCCAGCTGATCCGCCTCGCGATAGTGACGATAGATGGCCCGCTCCAACACATTGCGTAATTCGCGGCTGTTGCTTTCCTCAAACCTGAGCGTTTTCAGTCGAGCGACCGCATCGTCGGCCAGTTCAAGATCGACCCCGAGCTCAGCGGAGAGGGTGCGGGTGAGCCATCGGGCCTGGGCCTCAATGTCTTCCGGACGATCACGGAGCGGAGGGACCGCGACCAGCAATCGCTCGACCCGAGCCAGGAAGGCGACGGGCAATTCCCCTGACTGCCGGCGTTCGCGCCAGGGACCCGTTTCGACGGTGAGGACGACGGCACACTCGGCGCGTCGGCGGATTTCCTCTTCCCCAAGCCGACCGTATTCGCCGTCTTCGAGAAACGAATGCAGGATGGCGGAACAGGCAGGCGGCAACCGATGCACGTCGTCGAGCAGAAGTACTCCCTTGCCGGCCGCGGACACCAGACCGGGGCGATCTTCCCTCGCATCGGTAAATGCCCCTCGTTTGTGGCCGAAGAGGATGCTCCGAAGCAAGGTTTCGTTGGTGAGTTCGCTGCACGACGCGACGACCAGAGGGGCCGATCGCCGGTCCGAGGCCGCATGAAACAACTCGGCCAGACCTCGCTTGCCGGTCCCACTCTCGCCGTCGATCAAGAGGCAGGGCAGGGGACGCCTCATCCGACTGCCCGAAGGCACGTCCGCCGATCCAATCAACTGGGCCAGATCGAAAAGCTGCGCGATCACCGCGCCAAAACTCTCCGATTGAGAGATCAGGCCGCGATCCCCGATTTCCTGAGCAAAGGCTCGGACCGCCGGAACCGCCTGGTGGCGCTCAACGGCTCGAACAACCTGTTCGGCCAGATCATCGGCCCCTCCCGAGCCGCCCGCCCCCTTACGAATAAACCGATCGCTCGGAAAATCGTCGGGCCGGGGATAGGCTGAGTACAGCAGGCCCTGAACTTCGGGGTGCACCCGCGCCGCCTCGGCGACGAAATATTGACCGGCGCGTTGCCCTCCCGCATCATCCGAGAAGCGCTGATCTGAGACCACCGCCGCAAAGGTCTGCTGGTTCAAGAGCCGCCGAGCCACCTCGAACGATCCTCCCCGTTCCCGAACGAGATGCAGATGGACCTCGAACGGGGATCGGTAGCGGAAAGATGCAACCCGATTGCTCTCGAAACCATGCGCCGAGACCTTGATCCGCACTGGCCCCCGAGCATCGTCGGGAGCCGCTCCGCGACGGAGTAGCCCGGCAATTTCTCGGCTCTGCGACAGGCTGCGTCCCAGTTCCTGCACGAAGCCGGGGACGAGCGATTCGAGGACCCTCGGATCGTCGTCGAGGATCATCACATGCGGAATCCAGGGCATCAGCGAAACCTCGGCCGGGGAGATCAGGCGACGTGCTTCACTGTACCAGACCGATCCGAGGCTTCGCGAGGGTGGCATCGGGCCCTGGCAGAATTCCGCCGAAGGGTTGGACTCTCTCTCCTTCTCGGATTGCCGAGCATGGTGGACACTTGCAACCTGAGCGTCGCGTGGTACCATCCGATCATGAACACGGCTCAAGGCGATGGAGCCGGCCTGTCCCGGCGGGGTGCGTCATGCTCGCCAAGCTCGCGTCGTACACGCTGATCGGGATCGAGGCCGAACCGGTTGAGGTCGAAGTCGATGTCTCGGCAACTCCGGTACCCAAGACGGTGCTGGTGGGCTTGGCCGAGGCCGCAGTGCGGGAGAGTACCCACCGCGTCGAGCGTGCGCTGGTCAACTCCGGCTACCGTCGACCTTCCGATCGGGTTGTGATCAATCTCGCCCCCGCGGATCTCAAAAAGGACGCTGGCGGCTTCGACCTGCCGATCGCGCTCGGGCTCTTGCTGGCCAGTGGCCAGATCAGCCTGGAACGTCTTGGGACGTTTGCCGTGGTCGGCGAGCTGGCCCTGACCGGCGAAACTCGGCCCATCAAGGGGGCACTCGCAATGGCCCTGCGTGCCCGTCGAGAAGGCCGAACGGGGCTCCTTGTTCCCGCCGCCAACGCCTCCGAGGCTGCGGTGGTCGAGGGACTCGACGTATTCCCGATCGGCAGCCTGGCCGAGGCCGTCGGATTCCTTTCCGGCCAGCTCGACACGGAGCCAACGGCCGTCGATGTCGACGAGGTCTTCCATCGTGCCGCTCATTATGAAGAAGATTTCTCCGACGTGAAGGGCCAGGACGGCGCCAAGCGGGCCTTGCTCATCGCCGCCGCAGGCTCTCATAACTTGTTGATGATCGGACCACCGGGCACGGGTAAGACCCTCCTCGCCCGTCGCTTGCCGACCATCATGCCCCCCTTGACGCCGGCCGAAAGTCTTGAAACCACGCGAATTTATAGCGCGATGGGATTACTCGGCTCGCAACCCCTGCTCGGCGTTCGTCCGTTCCGATCCCCGCACCATTCGGTCAGTGACGCTGGCCTGGTGGGAGGGGGAAGCACGCCCCAGCCCGGAGAGATTTCGCTGGCCCACAAGGGCGTCCTGTTCCTCGATGAGCTTCCTGAATTCAACCGCAAAACCCTCGAAGTCCTCCGCCAGCCCCTGGAAGAAGGCTGCGTGACGATCAGCCGAGCCCTGCGGAGTGTGACCTTCCCGGCCGATTTTGTCCTGGTTGCGGCCATGAATCCGTGCCCGTGCGGCTATCGCGGCGACCCGCGCAAGGCGTGCAGTTGCTCTCCGCCACAGGTCGAGCGTTACCTGGGAAAGATCAGTGGCCCCTTGCTTGATCGGATCGACCTGCACATTCACGTTCCGGCGGTGCCGTTTACCCAGCTTGCCGAAGCGCCTCCTGGTCCTGATTCGGCCGAATTCCTGGAAAAGGTCCTCGATGCCCGGGCCCGACAACTCGATCGCTTCGGCTCGGCAGGCCCCGGCGTCAACGGTCGAATGACCCCCCGCCAGGTCCGGAAGATTTGCACCTTGAAACCTGAGTCGTCCGCCTTGCTGAAAGGGGCGATGGAGGAACTCGGACTCTCTGCCCGAGCTCACGATAAGGTCCTCCGCGTCTCCCGGACGCTCGCCGACCTCGAAGGAACCGACGCCATTGAACCACAGCACGTAGCCGAGGCCGTCGGGTACCGATCACTTGACCGGAGTGTCTGGGCCTGAGTTTCAGAAAGGAATCAGGAACAATGAGATCGTTTGTCTTCGGTGTGGTTGCCTTCCTCAGCCTGGCACCGGTTGCAACGGCACGTCAGGAGCGGACTGCCGAAGTGACCGCCGACATCGTCTACACGACCGTCGATGGCCGCGAGTTAAAGCTCGACCTTGCCCAACCGGCGGCCCGATCCGACGCCCGCCCCGCAATCGTTGCCATTCATGGGGGAGCTTGGAGGGCCGGGAACAAGAGCGACCTGCGGAACCTTCTCGTCGAATTCGCCGAGGCGGGGTACGTGGCCATCTCTCCTGAGTATCGCTTCTGTCCCGAGCACACCTTCCCCGCGCAGGTCCACGACGTGAAGGCCGCGGTGCGCTGGCTTCGCGCAAATGCCGAGACATACGGCGTCGATCCAGACCGGATCGGAGCGGTTGGCTTCTCGGCCGGAGGGCATCTGGCGTTGATGCTGGGTCTGACCGACCCGAGCGGCGCTTTGGAAGGACCGGTCCCTGAGGATGCTCCCGCCTCAAATGTTCAGGCCGTGGTCAACTTCTTCGGACCGACCGACCTGCTCGCCGAGGATCTGCCGATGATCTCCATCCCCTTGCGCAACGATTTCATCGGCGGAACCCCCGAGGAAAAGCCCGAGGCAACCGCCGCGGCGTCGCCGATCACCCACGTTTCCAGGGGAGATGCGCCGATCCTCGTCTTCCAGGGGACGGCCGACCCACTCATCCCGACCTCGCAGGCAACCACCCTGGCCGCTGCCATGGCTGAAGCCGGTGTTCCCGGACGGGTCGAACTGATTGTCGGAGCAGGACACGGGGTCAGCGGTCCGGAGCTTCCTCGGACCAAGGAAGCGACTTTTGAGTTCTTCGATCTCCATCTCAAGTCCGAGGGAGCAGTCCCCGCGTTCCTCAAGCCTTGAGGCTCTTGCGAGAAGACGGCCTCGGCTCCGTGTGCGAGCCGAGGCACTCGTTCAGCCCCTTCACGATCAGACGGGAGCGAAGGGTTCGCAAGGATTCGGAAGAATCACCGGAGTCGTTCCTGCCTGAAGGGCCTTGATCTCGTTCTCAACGGCGGCAATCGCCTCGGCCGAATCGAGGAGTTCGAAGGAGAGTTCCGCGACATGCGATGCTCCCGGAGCGATTTCCACAAAGCGTCCCTGTCGACGCTCGAAGTCGCGGGGATTTGGGTAGTTGGTCGCGGGTTCCAGCCCAGTCACATACCCCTCGTTGAGCCCCATCGTATTCTTCCAGAGGGTGAAACACGGCAGCTGCGACGTGGCAAACCGCAGGACAAACGCCCTGTCTCCCTCGGCGTTTCGAAGCATGACCGCGGTGTGACCCTCAGGCCCTGCTCCGATCAGCTTGCAGAGATAGACCTGTTCGGCGAAACCGGGATCGGGCGGGCCGAAGGTGTCATGGTGATCGATCCCTTCGGCGGCTCTTGCCGTTTGGGGCACCACGGTTTCGGCAGCGGCAACGAGTCGGGCACCCGCGTCGAGGTACGGCGGTCCCAGGTTCCAGTGATAAAGGATCACCAGCGGGGCCGGACGATCCCCAAGATTGACGAACTCGTCGCGGACCTCCACCCGGTTCGATCCCGGGATCGTCGCGTACCGGGTCATCATGCGGAGCTTTGGACCGAACAGGCGAGCCTCATCGACCTGCCCTGAAACCACAAGTTCATGGGGAGGTTCTTCGGAAACCTCAATCGAAACCTGATGGGCGGGGATGTTCTGGATGCGGCCGTGCAACCCGTGAGCGAACGGCCCATCAGTTCCCGGCGGACCGTTGTGTTCCAGACCGCAACGCGCAAGCAGTTCATCAAACCCATCGAGCCAGCCGAACCCCCCCAGCCCGGCAAGATTGACCAGGGCTGGGTGAATCGGGCCATCGCTGATGGGAGAGGACCAACCGACCGGATCTCCCCGGAACTGACCTCGCCAGAGACCCATGCCTCGAGTCGGCACGATCTCGATCGCCAGGGCTCCGTTCTCGACACGGATCAACTCGACCCCGTTACGGCGACCACCCCGAAGCGTCCTTTGGCTGATCGACCACGACGCTGATGCGTTGATTCCGAGTGCAGCGGGGGTGATCGTCATTCCCTCGGTCTGCCGTTCACGATTCCGATCATCGAGTTCAATCCGCACCAGAATGACTCCGTTGCAGGTGCTTGCCAGGGACGATTGGTCCTGAGGCAGGCTCGAAGAAATGATAACTCTGGACCAGGACCCCGATCGAGAACCAAAGGCTAACGCACCTCATTGCGACAGAAAAGGGGACAAGGCGTGTGGCATCGTGTTACGTTATCTGCATCGAAGGCTTCTGGTGGAAACGCGGCAAAGCGATTTCAGAGGTTCGTGTCTCAGACACTTCGCTCAAATCTCTCAATGGAATCCAGGCGAGACATCCCTTCGGTGAACCCTGCTACGCCCCGCGACCTGTGAAGAACCTGTTCGCCCATTGGATCGAGCGCAATGGACCTTCGACCATTTCCAGGACCACCGAGTCCCGAGCAATCGGCTTCGAGGATCAGTAACGAGGGTCTGAACACCGCAAGCGGCAATTTCGGTCTTCCGATGTTCCGGAAAGAACCAGTCAACCTCGTCATACAATCCGATTGAAGCGTTGCTCCCGTGGATGCGGGGAAACGGGAGAAGAGGAGGGATGATTTGGACCTGTTCGGCCGCGCAAAACAATGGGTCAAGGGCATGGCACCGGCCCCTCCCCCTGAGGTGCAAACCTTTCGGGTGAGCTGTCCGGAAGGGCATGTCATCCGGGGTCGCCGCCTGGAAGGGTATCAGGCGCTCAGGTGTCCCGAGTGTGGGCTTGGGGTCTTCGTGCTTCCGAGCAGCCCATTACCTATGCCCCCCATGCCCGCGGCTCGTGTTGATCCGAATCAACAGGCAGGGGTCGGGTTTGACGAGGCTCCAATCCCTCTTTCCGATCATGTCCCCGACCCGATGCACGAGGCTGCAGAGGTCGAATGGCTGGAGCCGGTTGACTCGACCGGGGAATCATTGCCAGGCGGCCTTTCGGGGTTCGATCCGGTCGAGGCGGCGGTTTCGGAGTTGCCAACTTCCGAAAAGCGGCCTCCCGCTGGCAATCGACAGGCCCCGGCATCAGATCGACCTTCGATCCGCGAACCACGTCCTTCGCGGCGGGATCAACCGCAGCCTGTCCGGCCCCAGCGTTCGGATCAGCCAGACGTGCACTTCGGCCGACAGATCCTCATCCCGGCCCGACCCGGCCTCCGAGAGCGGGTCCGGCGGAACCGCCCCTTACTGGTGGCATCGGCCGTGGTCCTGGTGCTGGGGGGGACCGTCTTCTGGACGATCGTCCAAAATCAGCGGCGAAATGCTCCGGTTCTGGTGCAGCAAGGCCGAGACGAAGGAATCCCTGCCCTGGATCGGGGCGATTTTGACCAGGCCTATCGAATCCTCTCGCGGGCGGCGGAGGCGGTGGAGTCGCTTCGGGGGCAGATTCGAGGGGCCGACGAGGTGCGTCAGGCCGCTCGCGAGGCGGCAATCTTTGTCGACCTCATCCCCGACCGGCTGGAGATGATCCTCGATCAACGGGCGCGGTCGAGTGATGAATCCGAATGGCAGGCCACGTTCGATCGATCCTACAAGGGTCGGGCCATCCTCATCTCGGCGCAGGTGACGGCGACTCCGGCCGACAGCGCTGGGCGTTACGAACTGAACTACCGGATTTTGTCCGAGGGTCCGATTGCCCCTCGCGAAGCTCGAATCGACTTCGAAGGGTTCCGACTCTTCGAGATCAGTGAGCCTGAGGTGGGCTGGCAAATTCAATTCGGGGCTCGCCTGGCTGCGGTCGAATCGGAACCCAATGGCTGGCGGTTTCGCCTCGAGCCGAACAGTGGCGTAACGATGACGCATCAGGAAGCAATCCGATCCCTCGGTTGGACCCCGGTCGAAACGGCCTCACTCCCTCCTAACTCGATACGAGAGCACCGCTTCTCACCCCTTCTGCTAACGACCCTGTTGAGCCCTCCGCCTCGTCAAGACCTCAGGGGAGAGACGCCCGATCAAATCTTGCAACGGTTGGGCGCCCCACGGTCCTTTGCCAGGTCCGCTTCTCAGGGGGAGTATCTCGAACAATGGATCTACGATGCTCCCTCCGGTGCCCGGCAGTATCTCAATTTTCTCAGATCGACAGGGCGAAGTGGTCCCGCCGTGGTGGCCCAGGACTTCTATCTCCGTTGACGATCGGCTCCCGAGGCAAAACCCCACTTCCTCCATTCCAATCCCCACGAACCACCGAATCCGGATCGGCTCTTTCGGCGATCACCTGGAGACTCAACCGATTCCTCAGCGGTGGTGGAACGAACCTCACGGTCGTTGAGGAATAGGATGTCCGGGAGTCCACCCAGGATATTTCGCGATGGTATTGGATTTGCATACATGTCTCTGGTCGCGCGTTGAGCAATCCTCTGGAACCGACTGGAATGATCAAGCCTTAAGCGTGTCAGAGACACGGGAAAGGCAGTGTCCGAGCGCTGATCGAAGTTTTTCGGGGAATCCATCAAACCTTTCGCCTGACCGGGCGTACTATTCTACACAGGTGACATCGCAGGCTCTGGCATCTTGCCCTTGGCGCATAATGTGCTAGGCTTCGCCACCCGGACGACGATCCTTACCTGAAGGTTTTTTCAGATCGAACTGGATTCTGTTGGATTCGAGTCCGCGGTTGCCTGAAGTTGACCCTGCTCGAATCATTCCATCCGGTTCTTCACGTGGGTTCGGTCATCTTGGCCGGTTTCGGCCAGGATGTTGCACATCGTCCCGCCCGCTCGCGACGAACATCTGGAGGTGTGTCATGGCTCGTAAAGACGCGCTGTTTCGTTTGCACTCGCGATTGGTCGCCCGTCGCGACGCCTTGCGGAAAGCCTTGGCTGGTGATCTTGAATCGCTGAACGATCTGCGGGCGATGAACGACGTGGGCGATAGCGTCGATGCGGCCGTCGACTCGGCCAACGATGAAATCAGTTCGCAAATCGCCCAGATCGAGAGCCGGGAACTCAGCCAGATCGAACATGCCCTCGACCGCATGTCCGAGGGAACCTACGGCCAGTGCGAACATTGTGGCGGGAAGATTGCCGTCGCCCGGTTGAACGCGCTCCCGTACACCTGCACCTGCATCGACTGCCAGCGCGAGCAGGAGCGGATGGGCCACACTGGCATGAGCCAGGCAATCGACTACCGATGGTCTGAGATCTCCGATCGTCATTTCGACGAGAACGATCGGCAAATCAACCTCAGCGACTACGAAATGGACATGAGTGAGTCGGGCCGCTAAGGCGAGACTCACCATGCTGCCGAGGCCGATTCGGCGAACCACACAGGGCGGGATGGCGTGACATCGTCATCCCGCCCTTTTTTTGTCCGTGAGGCAGGGTGGTCATTCGAATCCGACCCAGCTTCGCTGCTTTGACTCTGACGAACTGCGAGGCATATACTCTACGAGCGATCATGATTTGTGAGCGAGGGAACGTCGCCACACCTGGCATGTCCATTGGTCATTGCCGGGAACCTCATCAGGTCTCCTTCGACGAGTGGAGCGCATCTTGATGGCATCGCGACCCTCCACCGCCATGATGTTTGCCGCTGTCGGTTGCATCGGCCTCGGCTTTGGTCTGGGCTCGATCGTCGATCGAGGAGGCCGGCTCAACGCGGATCCCTCACCGACTCGTCCCAATGATCCAGACCGGATCCTTGAGCCCGCCGGACTCGACCATTCCGACGAGGCGATCTATCAGAGCCTTGCCCGGCAGTACGAACAGTTCTATCAGGTCAACCGAACCTTCGAACTGGTTTCCAAGGTCGTGTCCCGAACCGTGGTTCACATCGTCGCCGTGAAACGGGCTGAGGAGCAGGAGGGGCGGACCCGTCGAACGTTCGAGGAGAGCGGGTCGGGGGTCATTGTCCAGTCCTCCATCCGGCCTGGCCTCTTTGTCCTGACGAACAATCACGTTATCAGCGGCGCCGATCCGGACAATATCCAGATCAATCTGCACGATGGCCGGGTCCTCCGTCCCAAGGCTATCTTCCGTGATGAAGACTCCGACGTGGCAGTCCTGGAATTGCCTGTGAATGATCTTCCTTCCGCTCGCCTCGGCGATAGCGACGAGGCCGTCCCGGGAACCTGGGTTCTCGCGGTCGGTAGTCCCTTCGGACTGACGCACTCGGTCAGCCAGGGGATCATCAGCGCCCGAGGTCGCCAGGAACGTGATCTCTATGAAAGTGGCGTGCACAACCAGGATTTCCTCCAGACCGATGCCGCGATCAATCCGGGGAATTCCGGAGGTCCGCTAGTCAATCTTCGAGGAGAGGTGATCGGGATCAATACCGCCATCGCGTCGCACGGAGGTGGCAACGAAGGAGTCGGTTACAGCATTCCGATCAACCTGGCTCGGTGGGCCATGGATCAGCTCATCACCACCGGCAGGGTGCGACGAGGAGCCATCGGCATCTCGCTTCAGGACATCTTTCCCGAAGACTACGAACGCTATGGCCTGGACCGTCCCCGAGGCACCCGCATCTCGGCGGTCGCCGAGGACTCGCCCGCCAAGTCGAGTGGAATTCAGAAGGGGGACGTGATCGTTCGCTTCAATGGAATCCAGGTCAACAACACCTGGCATTTAATCAACATGGTCTCTACCACCCCGATTGGCCAATCGGTGGAACTGGTGGTAAAGCGAAATGGCAGTGAAGTCTCAATGAAGGTCGAAGTGGCCGATTTTGAAGAATTGACCGCGAAGCTTCCCCAGATCCCCACTCGGAACCTCAGCCCCGAGGGGTATCTGGTCCGTCCGTGACCGTGGGCTGTGTCTGGAGGGAACAGGAATGCTGAGCCGAGACTCAGCGTCCTCCCCTCCGGTCCGACTTCCTTGCATTCCTTCTCCCTTCTCAACGAGCTCAGACCTTGCTCCCCTCGTCTGGTGACTGTCGATCCCTGCAACTCGCTCTCCGGCAACTCGGTGAGTCGCGCTCGATCAGCCGAGAACTTGCCTTCGAAGCCGTGTCCGAGATTGTGGCCGGACAGGCTTCCGAGGTCCTCATCACGGCCTTCCTGGTCGGGTTGCGGGTCAAAGGGGAATCAGACGAGGAACTCGCCGGTGCCGTCGATGCGGTTCGGCGTGCGATGACCCCATTCGATGTCCCCGTGCGGCCTGTGCTCGACACCTGTGGCACGGGAGGCGACGGAGCGGCTTCGGTCAACGTTTCGACGGCCTCGGCGATTGTCGTCGCCGCCTCGGGTGTTCCCGTCGCCAAGCACGGGAATCGGTCAGCCTCGGGAGTCTCCGGAAGCTCCGAAGTGCTCGAACAATTGGGAGTGGCGATTGATCCGGGGCACGAGACGCAGAAACGTTGCCTTGCGGAACTCGGCCTGACGTTTCTCTTTGCGCCGAGTTTTCATCCGGCCTTGCGGCACGTGGCAGGGGTTCGCAAGCAGTTGCCGTTCCGCACCTTGTTCAATCTGGTTGGGCCGCTGGCCAACCCGGCTCGCCCTGAATATCAGCTTGTCGGCGTTCCGGATTCCAGGCTCGCTCAACTGATAGCCAATGCCCTCGCTCGACTCGGGATCACCCGAGCGGCTGTCGTCTCTGGGCCGGAAGGGCTGGACGAGGTCGGACTATCCGGACCGACTCAGGTGATCTGGATCGAGGGTAATCGGGTCGAGTCGCGCACCTGGTTGCCGGCGGAGTTTGGTCTTCCCGAGACCCGAGCCGACGAACTCCGGGTTTCTGATTCCAACGACAGCGCCGATCTCATCCTTCGGATGCTCGAAGGAGAACCCGGCCCCGTCCGATCGGTCGTGCTTGCCAATGCTGCCGCCGCCTTGATGGTCGCCGGGCATGCGAGCCGTCCGGCCGAAGGCGTCTCCCAGGCGGCCGAGGCGATTGACTCCGGCAAAGCTCGGGACTTGCTCGATCGCTGGATCAGGCTGACCCACCCCTCGACGTGAAGGGATGTCGAGTCGGTTCGCTCACGCTCTCGGATCGACCGTAACGATCGGGCCACAGTTCCTCAAACACAACATAACCGCCCGGTAACATCCCGAGAGCCTCGTAAGTCTTCTGAGCCCGGTGATTCTCCTGTTCGACGTAAAGCCGAAGCCCGATCACCTCGTCTGTCTGGTGAGCCGTTTCCCTGATGTGCGAATGTAAAGCCCGAAAGACCCCGAACCCTCGGGCTTCGCTGACCACGTAGACGCTCTGTAACCACCAGATCCAGCCGCATCTCCAGTCGCTCCACTCTCGGGAGATGGCGGATTGACCGAGGAGCTTCCCCTCGCGTTCGGCAACCCAATATCGCAAGCGGTCTTCCGTCGTCAGGGCTCGTTCCACGCCCCGACCGACGACCGAAGGGTCGAGCTGTTTGCCTTCGGTTTCGAGTGCCAACGAGCAATTGAACGACACAAGGGCATCGCGATCCGAAAGTTGAGCATCTCGGACGATCAGGGAACCGGTCTTCATCTCAGTCGCTCGCCTCGGCGGTTGCGGGCACGTTCGCTTGCCTCTTGAAGGATGCGGTTTTCTTCCTCGGTCAAGCCGGAACGTCCTTCCCGGGCAATCTTGGCGAGAATTTCATCGAGCTTGGCATCGAGGTGTTCATCGGGGAACATGCCCGAAGACCCGATCTGGCCCGCACTGCCGGATCGGGCAGGAGTCTTTGCTCCCTGACGGGAGGGCCGCCGAGTTCGCGGTTCGGGAGTGAAGATTTTCAAACGGCTGCGACGGCCCCATCTCCAGCTCCATCCGCTGGTGATCCGAGACCATCGCAGGTCGTACTTTTTGTACAGAAAGCCGTAGGCGGCTCCACTAAGATGCGCGGCGAAGGCGATTGGAGCGGTGGTCGACCCCTGGAGGCTCTGGATCAATCCGAGAAGGTCTCGGCCAAAGAAGATGATGGCGAACATCCACATTGGCACCGGAAGCACGAAGAAGAGCAGAATCTCCCGGTTTGGGTAGTAGAGCACATAAATGAACAAGGCCGCAGCAACGGCACCAGAGGCTCCCACCATCCGAGCCTGACCCCCTTGGCTCAGATCAAGAATCGACCAGCACAGCCCGGCGATGATCGCGGCCGTGAGGTACATGGTCAGGAAATCCCGATGACCATAGATCTCTTCCAGCTCTCGTCCCACGAACCATAAAAAAATCATGTTCCAAAGGATATGGAACAGGTTCGAGGGGTCGTGAAGAAAGGCGTAGGTCAGCAGTCGCCAGACCTGAAAATGTTGAACGATCGACTCGCTTCGGGCCGCGAAAGTCTCGTCCAGGAAGATCCGAAGGGGTGGCCCGCCAAGCCATCCCAACAGAAAGACCGCGACATTAATGAGGATCAGGGTCTTGACGACCGATCCACCGCCCACAAAAAGGCCGAATCCGCCGGGGCGGTCCTGAATGTAGTCGCGATCGTAGATTCCCATGATGGCGCGGCGGTCAGGCCCTCCCTCCTCGAGGCGAACGATCCGGCATCCTTTCCATCATCGGTCGGGGTCAGTTCCCCTGTCAACCGAGACTGGTTGGGAGACCAGCTCACTCAATCGGATTGCAACGCCGAGAGTGCCTCGGACCGGTTTGCATACAAGGGCCAGACTATGTCCAGGGAGGTGATTCGCAACAGTTCGCGAGCCCGAGGAGAAACCCCGGCCAGGACCATTTGTCCGCCTTTCACCAGCACCGCTTTCCAGCACCGCAACAAGAGGCTGAGAAAACTGGAGCCGAAGAAATCGACCCCTTCAAGGTCGACAATTAACATCGGCATGGGCAGTTCTTGAATCGGACCAAGCAATACCGAACTCAGCTCCTCGGCGGTCGAAAGGTCAAATTCCTCAAGGTGCGCGGAAGGAACGAAGATCAGGACGTCGCCTCGACGCTCGAGCGTGAATCCATCGTCTGAGGGGGTCAGAGACATGAGCGTGTGACTACCGTTCCGGGGCTCGGGAAAGGGGACAATCGATGGCATGGAAAGCGATTGCCGATTGTCCCTGATCTAGCCTAGAGTCGGAACGCGTCGCAAACAAGAGAACAGTGACTTTTGGTTCGAGAAACTCAGACCCTCTGGCGAATGCGGAAGTCGCCGTGTGCCACCGACCTCAGGCCGAAGGCCGGTAATCCGAGAAGGCTCGAACGACCTCGAACAGGTCATTGCTCACCAGGAGTTCGTCTTCTTCGAAATCACGAAGCCAGACGAAGTTATCGCGGTATGCCTGGGCGAGCAGAGGGTACAGGTCCGCCAGACGAATCGGGACGGCAGGAGAATCGGTCTCGAGCTCGAATTCGTCCTGCGGTCGGGGAAAAATACGCAGTCGGGGGGTAGGCATCGGATCTCCTCCTCCGAGCAAATCGTCTCAAGGAGTGCCGGCTACCGATGACGTCGCCGACTGAGCGAGGATGTTGGCTCTGTGACCATTGCCACGAGAACCTCACAGTCCTAGCAGAGACGATCGACTACTCAACAGTGGCCGAGACCGCTTTGCCGGAATCCAACCGGTATGCGACGACTCGCCATTTTTCGATGTCTTACAAGCCTTATCGGACGTTTCGGGGAACGACCATCAGGGAATCTCAGACAATTTCTCCCCAAAAAATGGTGAACCCCCTCACCATCGTTCCCTTCTGGGCCACTGAACGCAGAAATGCGATTGCGAGCGATCCGAACGTCGGAACCGCTCAAGGTCCATTGATCGCAGGACCGGCTCTCGCAACCGTAGCGAGGAATTGTCGGACCTGGCATACTTGACTTCCTTTGGTGGATGACAGGGCGATTGGCGTCCGGAGACCTCGGATCAGGAGTGTCCTGACCCACCGTCTGAACTGCTTGGAGAATACTCGATGGATTTGCCTCATTTGCATGGGATCGTTCCTCCGCTGGCCACTCCGCTCGGGCCCGATGATGTGATCGACGAACCCTCCCTCGACCGGCTGACCCGCGCCTTGATTGACGGTGGGGTGCATGGATTGTGGATTATGGGGACCACTGCCCGATTTGACCTGGTGACCGACCGTGTCGCCCGTCGCGCGGCCGAACTGGTGGTCACGATCAATAACGGGCGCATCCCTTTGGTCCTGAATGTCTCGGACATGAGTACCCGGCGAACGCTCGAACGGGCCTCACGATTCGATGACCTGCCCTATGACTACTACGCCGCCTTGCCTCCCTGGTACTTGAATCTCTCGGCCGGCGAACTCATGTCCTATTTCCACGCCCTCGCCGACGATCTCAGCAAGCCGCTGGTGATATACAACGCCCCTTGGGTCTGCAATCAGCTCAGCTTCGAGCAACTCCAAGTCCTTGCCGAGCATCCCAGAATCGTCGGCGTCAAGGATGTTTGTCCCAGTCTCTTCCGAACCCAGAACTGGACCTCCGCCACACGTCGCGAACGGAATTTCACCTATCTTCATGGATCAGACCTGATCGGAACCTCCACTGCACTCGGGGCCGACGGCTTCGTTCCCGCAATCGGCAATGCCTTCCCCGAGCTTTGCGTGGCCGTTTGGGATGCGGCCCGGTCCAACGACGAAGCCCGTGCCTTCCGACTCCAGAATCAACTCACCCGCCTTGCCCGAACGATGGAGTTCGGTTCGATGCACGCCTGTCTCGAAGTGGCCTGCCGTCATCGGGGCTTCCTGACTCGGATGCTCCCGGCCCCGTTGGCATCTCTGGACGAGGCCACCGCGCGTCGTGTGGTTCAGGAGATCGAGACGGTCGGGTTCATACCGGAACCCGAGCCGACGCTTGGAACGGCTTCGGTCTGACAGGCTCACACGCGCCGCGTGGCGGGTCACTGGTTCCGGTGACTGCCCTGATGGGCAATGGCTTCAGGAAGTGGCTCGACCCGTCATCCTCTTCGTACGAAGCGGGGGATGACAGGTCGCTCGACTTCTGCTAAAGTTCGCCGCCGTCGCGGTCGAACGGGCAAGACGCCCAGGACCTGATCGCGTTGACGGTCGAGATCGAACGGAATCGAACCACGGGTTCATGACGGACCCGTTTCAGCCGGTCAGGGAGGACTCGGGCATGGGTATCCACCCCCGAACCCGGATGGTCGGTCCCCGTCTGCGGGCAGCATTGGGCTTAATTTTGCTGCCATTGCTGATGGGGGCCTCGGCGCGGTCAACAAACTTCGAAGTCGAGGCCCCGACGCCCGAAATCGCGCATCAGGTCGCGCGTTACGCGGAGCATTATCGTAAGGAGATTGCTCGCCAGTGGCTTGGCGAACCGCTGCCGGACTGGCCGAGGCCCTGCGCCATCCGAATTAAGATGACCGGAGGAGAAGCGGGAGGCGTGACCTCCTTCGGCTTCGGTCGCGGGAGAGTCGTCGACCAGGAAATGAGTCTGGAAGGGAGGCTCGATCGTATTCTTGCCTCAGCATTACCTCATGAGATCACTCACACCATCTTTGCGTCCTACTTCGGTGAACCCTTGCCACGATGGGCCGATGAGGGGGCCTCGCTGCTCAGCGAAGATCGCCGGGAGCGGCTTCGTCACGAGCAGTTTGCAGCCGATCTGATGACTCGCAGCGGAGGCTGGGCGCTCAGCGAGTTATTCACCATCGACGAGTATCCCCAGGACCTGATGGGGTTCTACGGCCAGGGCTATTCTGTCTCCCGCTTTCTCGTGGAAATGGGAGGCCGACCCCGGTTTCTCGCGTTTCTTCGAGCGGGAATGAACGAGGGTTGGGATGCCGCGACCCGCGCTCATTATGGGTTCACAAACACCCGAGAGTTGGACCGAGCCTGGCGATCGTGGCACCTGGTCGCATCTCGGACCATGCCCACCGATCCGTCTCCTGGAGACGCTCTGGTCGTCCGAGCCCAGTCGCCTCATGACCACGAAACCCGTTAAGATCACGAGAGAAACGACCGCCGGATCATCAGCCTGGCCGGCGGATCCTCGCGGTCCCTCGGATCTGACCCATGTCACGCACTCCTCCGCCGCTTGCAAGCTCCATCCTTGAAACGATCGGCCAAACCCCTTTGGTCGAACTCGGCCGCCTGGTGAGGCTGCTCAACCTTAGCGGCCGACTCTTCATGAAGCTGGAATATTTCAGTCCCGGCGGCAGCAAGAAAGATCGTGTCGCTGCTCAAATCATCGGGCAAGCCCGTCGTGACGGAACCCTCCGTGAGGGTCAGACCGTTGTGGAATTGACAAGCGGGAATACCGGAACCGGTCTGGCAATCGTCTGTCGGATGCTTGATCATCCCTTCGTGGCGGTCATGTCTCGGGGCAACAGCATCGAACGAGTCCGGATGATGGCGGCGCTCGGCGCCGAGGTTGCGCTGGTGGACCAGGCCCCGGGATCAATTCCCGGCCAGGTCTCGGGGGCTGATCTTGCCCTGGTGGAAGCCACGACCCAGCGCGTTGTCTCGGAGCGAGGAGCCTTCCGTGTCCAGCAGTTCGAGCATCCCGGCAACGTGCTCGCCCACGAACAGCAGACCGGCCCCGAACTCTGGGAACAGTCTGGAGGGACGATCGACGTTTACGTCGATTGTCCCGGAACCAGCGGTTCCTTGACCGGCGTGGCTCGGGTGCTAAAACGAAAGAATCCTTCGGTCAGGATCTACGCCGTCGAGCCGAGGAATTCGGCCGTGCTTGCCGGCAAGAGCACCGGTTCGCAGGGACATCGGATTCAAGGGGCTGGCTATTCACGGAGCGACTCGGACTTACCCCTTTTTGAGCGATCACACGTCGATGGGTTTCTCCAGGTCACCGATCAGGACGTCATTGCTTCGGCTCGCTTGCTTGCCCGGGAGGAAGGAATCTTCGCCGGCTTCTCCACCGCCGCCCATCTGGCCGCCGCCTTCCAGTTGCTTCAGGGAGCCGAGCGAGGTTCGACGATTGCCATGCTCGCCTGCGACAGCGGAATGAAATACCTCTCCACGGACCTCTACGAGTCATGAATGCATCCTCCATGGATGAACGCATCGGGCCAGATTGCGGCCCAGTGACCTCCGCCGGACTTGCGGTCGGCCTGGCTGGGCTCACTGCAATTGCGGCGGCCTCGATGACGGCGATTGCGCTGTCCGCTGCCTTTGAGCTCGCTTCAATCCTGCCGAGATCATTTGAGCAATATCGATTGATTGATGCCGGTAGTCGATTTGCCGCTGAGGCGTCGGCACTGATTGTGCTGATACTTACCTATCGAAGTGGTCGGGGCCGATCCCTTTGGCCTCGGCGTCGCTCGATTCTTGGAATGATGAAAGTGACAGCGTTTCTTGGTGTTATTGCAAGTCGATTTCTTTATTATTTTAGTCCCTGGATTTCCTGATTGGATTCATCTCAGGATCAGAGAGCAATTCAATAAGAATTTCATAATCTGATTGCGTATTGATATTCCTCACGGTGAGAAAATCTGGGTCTACGTCCGCCAGAATTTCAGCCTCGACCGTATGGGTACGAAGTTGATTGCGAATTAGTCGCAGTGGTGTTTGGCCTGTTGCGAGCAACTCGGCGGCGGCTTCCGCGGCGACTTCAGGTCGGTATAACGCCGCCAGGGGTTGGTCATGACCTTCGACGTGGGGAAGAATCAGATCCATCTTGTCCGAAGTGCATGCGAGCAGTCGATCGATCCACTCAGGACGAAGCAGCGGACAGTCGGTCGCACAGGCGAAGGCCCACGTCGATCGGCTTGCCAGGGCCTGCATTCCGACCGCAAACCCCTGGAGCGGCCCTCGATCGGGTTCCAGATCGAAGACACGTTCGACCTCGGCGGGCAAAGCAGGGAGCTCCTGCCCCTTGGCCGCCGCAACGACCACAAGCGGGGTTCGGGTCGAGACCAGTCGAACCATGCGCTGAAGAAACGTCTCCTCCCCGATCGGCATCCACTCTTTGGGCCTTCCCATGCGACGGCTTCGCCCTCCACACAGGATGACTGCGCCGAGTCGTTCCATGATCCGCGTCCCTCAACGGTCGTGTTGAAACCTAGCTTTCACCGGGGCGGCCAGGATCGAGGACTGCCTCTCCAAGTGTACGAGAGTCCGAAGGTCAGACACACGCAAACCTGAATCACCCTGCCTTGTGACTTCGATGAGGGAAAAACCCAGAACCGTTCAGGAGCGAATTCTTTGGAGGAGTGATTGGACGAGCCGCCGGAGCTTGACTAAAATGAGCACGATGCGACGGTCGTGTCGTGTTCTGATCCGGTTTCATGAGACTTGAGCGTGTTGAAGCCACGGAGCCAAGTCTTCTCGCTCCGAGAGATGTTCCGACGCCGTTGAGCGTTCGATGACCTTCCATGGACGATCAACCCCGGCGCATTCGTACGATGGGTGCTGCGGGTCATGCGACCTGTCTCATCGTCCGAACGTGTATTTCACACATCGGGAGTTCACTTCAATGAGTCCTGTGCTCAACCGTTGGGCCAGTGGGTTCGGAATGCTGACCGCCGCCCTCTTGACGCTTGGATGCGCCAGCGAGCAGCCGGCGGACATGACTGATGCCACAATCTCCACCGAGGGAGGTGCTTCGGAGTCGATCACCGATCAGGCTGGTGAGATGCTTAACTCCGCCATGGACTCCGCCGGTGAAGCGGTCGATTCGGCTCGCGAGGTTACGGGAGGCGCCATCGAATCCGTCGGTCAGTCGATCGAAGCGTCGGCCGATGAAGTCGGGAACGCAGCCGAAGCCACGACCGAAAAGGTTGGCGAGGCGGCCAAGGCGGTCGGCCTCGAAGGCACTGGCGAAAAGATTGAAAACGCAGCCGGAGATGTGGGCGAATCGGCCGCTGGTGCCACGACGACGACCGGCGAAGCGGTTGAGAAAGCCGGTGAGGCCATCAAGGGTGAGCCTAAACCCTAAGTGCCTCCAGCTCTGAGCGTTGAGAGCCCCTTTGAGTCTGCGATCTTCAATACCTCGCCTCTCTTCACGAGAGGCGAGGTTTCTCGCTGCGCGATTGCAACTGGGATGGTTCCTCACAACCGACGTGGAGCGGCAACCGGGCTTCAGACCAGCTTCCCGGATTTGCCGCAGGTCCGTGTCGAAGGCATACTTCATCTGGGTGATGCTGACCCTCTCATCGTGCGTTACGTCATCTCAAGCCGGGGAGGGTTGAATCGAGGAAAGGTCCACGGAAAGTGGGCGTTTTCTTCATGATCAGGCTCGACCAGCGACTCAACTCTTGACTTTGGGCAACCGATCGAAAATTTTAACACTCCTCGAACACGTCGAATTGGGAGTCTGATCGATGCTCAAAATTCTTGGGGGTGGCGCGCGAGACTGCGATGGCGTGACGAGACGGAGTTTTCTCCAGGCGGGGATTCTCGGTGTTGGAGGACTGACGCTTCCCGACCTGCTGAGACTTCGAGCCTCAGGAATGGCGTCCAATGCCAGTACCGAGCGCAGCGTCATCTTATTCTGGCTCAGTGGTGGTCCCGGGCATATGGAAACCTGGGACCCGAAGCCGGAAGCGCCCGATGGCTTCCGAGGCCCGTTTGGAGCCATCTCAACGCGTCTTCCCGGTGTCCAGTTCGGAGAGCTGATGCCCGAAAACGCCCGAAGGGCCGATCGGCTCGCCATTGTCCGGACGGTCAATCACGGCTCAGGCGACCACACCAAGGGGAATCACTGGATGCTCACCGGCTTTGAAGGGCCCGCCTTCAACGCCGCCGACAACAAGGTGCAACGTCGCCCTGCCATGGGATCCGCTGTGGCTCGCCTGATCGGCGAGCGAAAGCCTGGGATTCCTCCTTACGTCGCCGTGCCTCATCTTCGAGGGGGGACCGACAACTTTTTCCATTATGCCGCCTATCTCGGCGGTGGCGCCAATCCGTTCATCGTCGAGTCGGACCCGAATGATCCGAAGTTTCGAGTGAGGAATTTGCAACGTCCCGGCGAATTGTCCATGGCTCGGCTGCAGGACCGTCGGACCTTGCTCGAAACCCTCGATGCTCAGCGGCGCTGGGCCGAGCCTGCGTTAGGCGACCTCGATGACCATTATGGTCGAGCCTTCGACATGCTAGCCGGCAAGGCCGTCGCTAATGCCTTCGACATCGCCTCGGAACCAGACACGCTCCGCGATCGCTACGGTCGGCATACCTTCGGACAAAGTGCGTTGGTGGCTCGACGGCTGGTCGAATCCGGTGTTCCCTTCGTCACCGTGAACTGTGTCCCGTGGGATCACCACGGTACCGGCAATCAGTTGAAGACCGAGGAAGGGGCTCGCCAGTTGATCCCTCCACTCGACATGGCAATCGGAGCGCTTTTGGATGACCTGATCGATCGTGGGCTTTATGATTCCACGCTCATCGTGGCCATGGGTGAATTCGGCCGCACGCCTCGCATGAACAAAGATGCGGGACGCGATCACTGGGGCAGGACCTTTAGTGTCCTCTTCGGGTGCGGCTCGATGCAGATGGGCCAGATCATCGGCCGAAGCAGTGCCCGGGGTGAGACGGTGGTCGATCGGCCCGTCAGCCCTCAAGATGTCTGCGCGACAATTTACCACCATCTTGGCATCGATTCACGCCACGTCGTTTTTGAAGATCGGACTCGCCGGCCTGTTCCTCTGATTGAAACCGGTGAACCGATCCAGGAACTGATCGGCTAACCGTTCCATCAGGATCACCGATCACGTGACAACGATTCCGTGCCGTTCCTGCCTCGAGCCCTTCGCAAGGGAGATCGATCGCGGTGGGAACGACTTTCGCTCGATTCAGGACCGATCTGCACCATGAGCAATTCCTTCTCGCCTCCGCCGGTCCCAGGCCGACTGGCGTCGATCGACGCCTATCGAGGCCTTGTCATGTTCCTCATGATGGCAGAGGTGATGCACTTTGCCGGTGTTGCCGCGGCGGTGCCGGGGAGCCCGGTCTGGGACTTCCTCGGGTATCATCAGTCCCATGTCGAGTGGGTGGGATGTTCGCTGCACGACTTGATTCAGCCGTCGTTCTCATTCCTGGTCGGCGTTTCACTCCCCTTTTCGCTGGCAAGTCGAAGTGCACACGGGCAATCACGACGCCGACTGTTTCTCCATGCGCTCTGGAGAGCAGCGGTCCTGGTTGCCCTGGGGATCTTCCTCAGGTCGCTCGGGAGTCCTGGGACAAATTACACGTTCGAAGATACGTTGACGCAAATTGGCTTGGGGTATCCTTTCCTGTTTCTTCTCGGTCTACGTCCCCAACGAGACCGTTGGATTGCCGTGGCGCTGCTGCTCGTCGGGACCTGGGTCGCGTTCGTGCTCTACCCTCTTCCGGATCCAACCTTCAACTTGATGGACGTGGGAGTGCCGCCCGACTGGCCTCATCTGATGAATGGAATCACGGCCCACTGGAACAAGAATACGAACCTGGCCTGGGCGTTTGATCGCTGGTTCCTCAACCTTTTTCCTCGAAGTGAGCCGTTTGCGTTCAATGGAGGAGGTTACGCAACGCTCAATTTTATCCCGACGCTCGCGACCATGACGCTGGGCTTGATCGCCGGTGAGGTGCTTCGCAACGCTCGGACTGCCCGAGGGAAGGTCGGATGGCTTCTCGCGGCCGGAGCCATTTCAATGGCCGTCGGTTGGGGGTTGGGAGAACTTGATCTCTGCCCGGTGGTCAAGCGCATCTGGACCCCAAGCTGGGTCTTGTTCAGTGGTGGTTGGTGCTTCCTGTTCCTCGGAGCAGCCTATGGAGTCATCGACGGATTCGGCTGGAAGCGTTGGGTCTTTCCTCTGGTCGTGATCGGCATGAACTCGATCGCCGCGTACTTGATGAGTTGGCTAATCGAGGGGTTTATTGGCGATGCCCTGAACCGACATCTCGGCGCCGAGACGTTCCGTGCCTTCGGCGACCCTTACGAACGGGTTTTCCATGGGGCCGCGGTCCTTCTCATCATGTGGCTCCTACTTTACTGGATGTATCGCCGGAAATTGTTTCTGAAGATTTGATCGAGCTTCAATCCATCGATTGCCAGTTAGCTGGTGAAATGGGCTCCTGTCTCTCTCGTTCATCCGTTGGTCGGATCGGAGAAGCGAGGAAGAGCACGAACCAGGCGAATGCACCATCAAGTTCGTCTGGTTCGTTGGGTGGCACGACAGGCAATCATAACAGGGTTGCCCCGATCACTCATTCGTCACCGGCGTCCGCGATGGGCCCAGCAATGTCCCCATTGGAAATGGGGACGAACTTCTGAGCCCGTTCGCCGATAATGTCGCCGACATAAAGGTTCCCCTCGGTGTCAGCGGCGATGCAATGGACCCAGTTGCAATCGCCCGGATGCTCGTGCCCGTCTTCTCCCTTGGGAACGGTCCAATGCATAAGCAAGCGACCCTCGGTTGAGAATTTCATGAAAACCTGATCCTTGGGAGGGCAACCAAGCGTGATGTCCTCAACACGCCAGGGCATCGGAGAGGAGCCGCAGACCCAGATCTCATCCTCGGGGGTCACCCAGAAACCCCAGGGAACGATGATGTTGGCCCAGGTGTCGAGCAGGTTCCCTTCCTGGTCAAAGATCTGAATCCGAACGTTATTGCGATCGGCGACGTAGAGACGCCCTTTGGAGTCGATCGCAATCGCATGAGCAATGCTGAACTGGCCCGGCTCGATGCCAAGCTCGCCCCACGACTTCACGAAGTTGCCGTCCCGGTCAAAGTGAACCACTCGGCCGTTTCCATAGCCGTCAGAAACGAAGTGATCACCGGCTTCCGTCACAACAATGTCTGTGGGCATGTTGAAATGTGACTCATCGCAACCCTTCTCGTTCGGGGTCCCAAGCGTCTTCAACAGTTCTCCGGAGGTCGAGTACTGCTTGACGGTGTGATCACCGACGTCGGCCACCCAGAGGTGCCCATCAGGATCAAACTTGAGGTGATGAACCATTGAGTTCTCACCTCCGCCGAAGGCTCGGACGAATGTGCCGTCAGGCTTGAACACCCGAATCGGGGGCTCGGCGCGAACAGCCACATAGACATTGCCATCGGGACCGACGGCGATCCCCGGCACGTGGCCTCCTGGCATGCCTTCGGGTGTACCCGGCCAGGCGGGATCGACCTGAAACCAGGTGGCGACACTGACCCGGGGGTAGACTGCCGGAGGCCCCTGATTCGGTGGGGGCGGCTTCTGGGCGGAGGAAACGCTCGGAATCACGAACGCGGCGAGAGTGACGATTGTGGCAAAACATCGGCAATGAGCCATCAGTGATTCTCCATCATCCGGTCAGGGGAGAGGATCTCCTGAGCCTGATCACTCAGGTCAGCAGCTCGGTCAGCACCCGGGCATCTTCCACGCCCGTGAGCTTCATGTCGAGCCCCTGGAACTTGTGCGTAAAGCGTTCGTGATCGATCCCGAGCAGATGAAGCATGGTCGCGTGCAGATCCCGGACGTGCGTGGGATGCTCGACGGCGTTGTATCCGAGGTCATCGGTCGCACCATAGGTTTGGCCGCCTCGGATCCCGCCTCCTGCAAGAAACATGGAGAACCCTTTGATGTGATGATCGCGGCCGGCATCCTGGCCCTTGCCCTGAAACATCGGGGTCCGGCCGAACTCGCCTCCCCAGATGACCAGGGTGTCGTCGAGCATGCCGCGCTGCTTCAAATCGGCAATGAGGGCGGCGGAGGGACCGTCGCATAGACGGCAACATGTGTCCATGTAGCGAACCAGATCGCCATGATGGTCCCAGCCTCGGTGGTAAAGCTGGATAAATCGAACTCCGCGCTCCGCCAAGCGACGGGCCATGAGGCAGTTTGCGGCAAACGACCCATCGGCCCCGTTCGTTCCATAAGCGCGAAGGATGTGATCAGGCTCGTCCCGGAAATTGGCCAGTTCAGGGATACTCAGTTGCATCCGAGAGGCAAGCTCGTACTGTGCGATCCGTGTTTCTAGCTCCGGGTCGTGCCAGCGTTCATTGCCGAGTGTGTTCAGTTCGGTGACCGTGTCAATCAGATGACGCTGGTCTGATCGATCCACGCCCGGAGGGTTCTCAAGGTAATGAACGGGGCTTCCCACCGAGTTGAACTGCACCCCCTGAAACTTCCCGGGCAGGAAGCCGCTTCCCCATTGGCGCGAGGAAATCGGCTGGGGATTCCGCCCTCCTTCACTCGTCAGGACGACAAATCCCGGCAGGTCGTCAGCCTCATTGCCAAGCCCGTATGTCACCCAGGAGCCCATGCTCGGTCGGCCCGAGATCGAGGTGCCGGTGTTCATCACTGTGTGGGCTGGATCATGATTGATCTGGTCGGTATACATCGACCGAAGAATACAGAGATCGTCTGCGATGGAGGCAATCCTGGGCAAGCAATCCGCGATCTCCAGGCCCGACTCGCCGTGCTTTCGAAAGCGGAATCGCGGCCCGAGGCACCTGAGCTCCTGACCTTGAAGCTGCGCGATCGGTTGGCCCGCCGTGAATGACTCAGGCATGGGCTGGCCGTCCATGCGAGCCAGTTCCGGCTTGAAGTCAAACGTTTCCAGATGGCTTGGTCCACCAGACATGTACAAAAAAATAACCCGCTTCGCCCGAGGTGCGAAGTGAGGCAGGTGCGGCAATCCGCCCAGCCGATCCGATCCGCCTGCCCGTTTCGCTCGATCCGAAGCGACCGATGATCGGGAGCCGCTCAGCAAGGTTGCCAGGGCCGCCGATCCGAGGCTCAGGGAACTCTGACCGAGGAATGTGCGGCGAGACAGTCGCAAGTGACGGCCTTCGATCGGATGCATCGGGCAAGGTCTCCGTCAATCAAAATCGGGTGATCGTCTCGTGCAAGTTCAAGAGGGCCCGACAGATGGCGGTCCAGGCGGCCACCTCGACACGGTCAAGCGCTTCGGGGACTTGTGCCAGGCCGGTCGAGCACACGGCGGACGCCGCGGTAGGATCGGACTCGTATCGGATGCGGGAAGCCTCCAGCAACCGTTGCAAGGCCTCTAGCTCAGCATCGCTCGGGTCTCGGGTCAGAGTCGATCGCCAGGCCGATACCATCCGATCGCGATCGGACCCGTCGTGTTCGAGCAACACTCGGGTGGCAAGAACGCGCGCGGCTTCTACGAAACTCGGATCATTCAGGAGGGTCAAGGCACCAATCGGCGTATTGCTCGAAGGGCGCCGCGTTGTGCATTCCTCTCGGGTCGGAGCATCGAAGGCGCGGAGCATGGGGTGGAGAAATTGGCGTTGCCAGTGAACGTAGAGTCCTCGGCGGTACTGGCTCAGATCAGTGTCGGCCTGGTACTGTCGTTTCGGGAAATTCAAGTGAGCATAGTAGCCCTCGGGCTGATAGGGGCGAGCGCTGGAACCGCCTCGCTGTTCCACGAGTAACCCGCTGATCGCGAGTGCCTGATCTCGGATCACTTCCGCAGGCAGTCGGAACCGCTGCTGGCGGGCGAACAGGTCGTTGCCGGGGTCAGCCTTGAGCATGGCCGGGTCAGGAATCGACGATTGGCGGAATGCCTTTGAGGTCACGATTAGTCGAATCAGATGTTTGATATCCCAGCCACTCTCGATGAATTCCACGGCGAGCCAGTCAAGCAATTCGGGATGGCTTGGCAGTTCCCCCTGCAATCCCGTGTCGTCGAGTGATCGGGAAAGACCGCGGCCAAAAAAATGATTCCAGAGCCGGTTGACGAACACGCGAGCCGTGAGGGGGTGATCGGGCCGGGTCAGCCATTGGGCCAGGTCCAGCCGGCTTGCGCGTGATGCTGAGGTTTTCAGCTCCGGGAGAACTTCGGGAACTCCGGGATCGACCACTTCTCCGGTGGTGTCCATCCAGTCACCCCGGGCCAGAACCCGCGTGATGCGCGGCTCGACCGAAACGCTGACCATCGTGCGACGCGATCGCTTGCGGATCGCCTCGCGGCGCTGTTCCAGTTGCTCCAGGTCCTGTTTGTTCGCGTTGTTCCCGGCGATCGTCAACGCCTCGATCGCCTGCTCGACTTCGAGAAGCGCCTGTCGATCGATCGGGTCGAGGACTTCGATCTCGGGGGCCCGAATCGTGGGCGTTGCGTCTGGACCCGGGTAAGCCCCTCGCTGTTCCAGATCTGCGAAGAACGCGGCGATCCGATAAAAATCCCGTTGTGTATACGGATCGTACTTGTGATCATGACACTCGGCGCATCCCATGGTGGCGCCGAGCCAGACGGCCGAAACATTGCGGACCCGATCGGCAGCATACTTGGCCAGGTACTCGCCGTCCTGTGCCCCTCCTTCGTGCGTTGTTTGGAGTAAGCGGTTATATCCGGACGCAACACGCTGATCGATCGACGCATTCGGAAGCAAGTCCCCAGCGAGTTGCTCATGTGTGAATCGATCAAACGGCATATTCTGATTGAATGCCGCGACCACATAATCCCGGTAGGGGGTGGCATGATGCTCCTGGTCACCGTGATATCCCACGGTGTCGGCATATCGCACCAGATCGAGCCAGAGGATCGCCATCCGTTCGCCGTATCGGGGAGACGCGAGCAGTCGATCAACGAACCGCTCGTACTCTCCTGCCCGATCGTGTTCGAGCAACTGATTCACGTCTTCAGACTGGGGAGGCAGGCCGGTCAAATCCAAAGCAACCCGACGAGCCAGCGTGACAGGATCGGCTTCTGGGGCAGGGGAGTGTCCCTCGGTCTCGATGCGGGAGAGAAGGAATTGGTCGATGGGGTTGATCGGCCACGAGGTTTCATGCACCTCTGGCAGCGGTGGCCGAGTAAGCGGAACAAAGCTCCAGTGCGGCTGATCCTCCGCGCCTTCGGCAATCCATCGGCGGAGCATCTCGATCTGCTCGTCCGTTAGCTCCTTGCCCGAGTCGGGAGGGGGCATCCGATCCAGATCATCCTCGGACGTGATCCGAAAGAGGAGCTCACTGGCTTCGGGATCGTCCTGATCGATGACCCGATACCCTCCTCGATCGGCCCGAGCGTCCTCCAACTGATCAAGCCTCAGGTTTCCGCGACGGTCTGTTGGATCCGGCCCATGACAAAAGAGACAGTTCTCAGCCAGGATGGGACGAATATCCCGGTTGAACACGATCGGCGGACCGTCCTCGGAAGCGCCGAATGTCGGGTTCGTCCCGCTGCTGAATGCAAGGAAGCCAACGAGCCCAATCAAGCAGAGGCGAGGCATAGGCGGGGCCTCGGTGAGGAGGAGCACGGGGTGGCGTCGAGACACGTTCACGAGAACGCTGATGAGCGTGCGTGGGATGCCCTATTGGGCACTTTCAAGATCTTAATCTTCAATCGACCACCCTCACAAGCCAATGACGGTCGCTCGGATAGTCGAGAACGGTTGAGTGCCCTCGCCTTGAGGCTCACGCTGCTTGAGCACCACGAGAGGAACGTCCCGCTTGTGGGATTGAATCGCAGGTTGTCTCCAATTTCCTGTTTGCCCAACCAAGGTTCGTCAGTCTTGCCCGTCGAGCATTCGTCTTGAGAAGACGATCTCGGTCTGGGTGGAGTGCGCTGTCCCCTCGTCCCACCGAGCTGACACCTTGACTCTCCCGGCATTGCAGGAGATGATAGTTTTCTATCACGATAACCAACCTCATTCTCCACAATTGTCTGAACGGTTGGTTTCTGCATCGGCGGTTTCCCCCGTTCTCTCGCCTTCCTGACACCTCTGGACGATTGGCTTCTCAAGCGTTCTCTACCGGTGACATTGTGGCGATGCAGCGTGCCCTTGCGATGGCCCGCGAAGCGGAACGGTTCGGTGAAGTCCCAGTCGGTGCCGTCATCACACACGGTGATCGAATCATTGCGGAAGCCTTTAATCTTCGGGAGACATTGTCTGATCCCACAGCTCACGCCGAACGTCTTGCTCTGTCGATGGCAGGAAAGTCACTGGGGACATGGCGTCTCGATGGCTGCAAGCTTTACGTGACGCTTGAACCCTGTTCGATGTGTGCGGGATCAATTGTTCTTGCTCGAATCTCCACCGTGTTTTATGGTGTGTCTGATCCCAAAGCGGGAGCCTGCGAATCGCTTTTCCGACTCACCACCGACCGAAGACTGAATCATCAGACTGACGTTCGACCTGGACTTCTTGCTGGCGAGTGTGCTGAACTGCTCTCCCATTTTTTTCAAACACTTCGAAAGCGATCTCAGCGTTCGTAACTCCTGGAGGAGTGCCTGAGTGGTTGAAAGGGCCGGTCTCGAAAACCGGTGTACCGGTCTCCGGTACCGTGGGTTCGAATCCCACCTCCTCCGCTAGCAAACCGTTGAGACAGTGACCTTTATGCCGAACGCCGCGTCCGGGACGCGGCGTTCGGCATTTCCGGGCCGGCCGCAGGACCGGCCCGGATCACGTTTCGCTTGTCGAATGCCGTCGCATGCGGACGCATGTCGGCGGAACGGTGAGAGTATGGGAAGGCATATGCGCCGCGGCCCGTCCGTCGGTCCACTCTACCCAGAATCCCGATCGGTGAGCCTCCACCTTGTATGATGGATTTGTAACGGAAATGGTGGTATCGATGAGGATCCTGGAATGGACGGCGATGCTGAACACTGGCTCCGGGTCTTCGGGCGGCTCAACGTGTACCTGGCCCGAGGCGGACCGGCACCCCACAGGCTGCTCCTGCTCCTGGTCCTGCTGGAGATGGCCGAGAAGGGGGAGCTACCGGCCAGGGTTCTGCGGTTGACGCCGGAACTGGCTTCCCGCTTCTGCTCCTACTGGGGCATCGTCGCCCATCGCAGGACCCAGCGGCCCGAGGTGCGACTCCCGTTCTTCCATCTCGGCAGCGAGGGCTTCTGAGACGCCTTGCATAAGGACGGCGGGTCGGCGGACACTCCCCGAACGGCACGCTTCGCCTCGTTTGCCCCGACCTTCGAGGCCGCCCTCCGCGTCCCGGAATTCCGCCGGGCGGCGAGTCGAGTCCTGATCCGTTCCTCCTTCACGCCCCCGGAGCAAGTGGCCCTCGGGATCCTGGTCGGCGAGCCGGAGCCGACCGATGGGGAGGATGGGACATCAATCGAGGTGGCTCGAAAGTCGGATTCTTGTCGGGCGAGGGGGAACGGGCCCTCGGCTCGGTTCCGGATCGATGTGGTCGCGGCCTACAACTACACCTGTGCCCTGACGGGCTGCCGCCTGACGACAGTCACGGCCGGGAGCCTGGTCGATGCGGCCCACATCCGCCAGTTCGCCCGCTTGGGGAGCGACAAGATCGGCTACGGCCTGGCCCTGAGCAAGGACGCGCACTGGGCGTTCGACAGCGGCCTCTGGTCGCTGACCGACGACTGCCGTGTGATCGTCGTCGTGGGTTGCTTCGTCGAGGAGTGCCCGGACGTTCGCCCGCTCGGCGCGAATCACGGTCAGCAGAACCAGTTGCCGGCAGGGCGGACCCTGTGGCCGAATCTCGTCAATCTCGCATGGCATCGGCGACACAAGCTTCAAAATGATTAAACAAGTATGCATTTAAATCGGTTCAAACGTCCCGACCACTCGAGCTCCGACTGTCCAAACCTTCGTGACGCATCAGACGATCCAACTTTCGCTCGACTCGATCCAGATCATCGCGCAAAGCGTCAAGCCGCCGCTCGTGACGCCCGAGCAACGACCGCATACGGGCTTCCACCGATCCAACGATGCCAAAGGCGATCAGGAACATCAAGACAAGTTGGAGCACGTGAACCACTATCTCCAAACGTTCAGGCGTGTCGGACCGTCGCGTCGGTGAAGAGTCTGAATTGATTGACTCATTCTGACAAGGTGTCACTTCAGATTTTCCGTCCAATGCCAGACGCCGACAAAGCAAGGATGGAGACAACCCACCTGATGGCGACCGGGGCGAAGATTCGAATTGTCCCTGCTTCCATGATCCAAGATGATTCTGAAGGGTAGCTCGCGCGAAGTGTTGCAGCTGCAGATGACGGCCGAGAACGCTCGGCCGACCACCATGCCTATGTCTTGGTCGAGGGGAACTCGAACGCGATTTGAAGACGCAGTCTGGAGGGGTGGCGCAACGCTCATCGGTTCACGCTGAGAGCAGGAGAGAACCTCGGAGTTTGGCTGTTATCGTCACTTCTCAGCCGAGATGCTTTAGATCCTCGAGGGTCGTTGTTCGCCCAGTAAGGCGGGGCCCTTTGCGATTCAAGTCCGACGCATCTTGGAGCACCTCATGAGAACAGAACGCGCATTCCTCATCATCTTCGTAATGCTCGGCGTCGCGAACCGGGCGCAGGCCGAGCTCCTCTCGCCCTCGGTGTCAGTCGCTGGCCGAACCCAGAACGAGTGGGCCGAGGCCTGGTGGAACTGGACGTTGAGCTTTCCCGAGGCCTCAAATCCGGTGACAGACACAACCGGGGCCTTCGCGAACCTCGGAGACCAGGGCAAGGTCTTCTTCCTCGCGGGGCATTTCGGCGGAGCGGGGCCGGTCACTCGCAGGGCCACCGTCCGAAGGAATCAATACCTCTTCTTGCCTCTCGCCAACGGCGTGACCACCGTGCTCGATTCGAGCTATGGCCCATCGTACGACGAGATGCGACAGGACGTAATCGAGTTCGTCGGCGAGGGCTCCGGCTTCTATGCCGAGCTCGACGGAACGAGCCTGGCCGGAGGTCGCGATCTGAATGACTGGCTCCAACTCTCTCCCGACGTCTTCACACTGGAATTCCCCCCAGGCGGGATCTTCACCGGCGGCGACTACACCGGGCCGATCGATTCGGTCCAGCGGGGATGGTGGCTGATGCTCGCGCCGCTGGAAGTCGGCACCTACACCCTGCGATTCGGCGGAATGGCCACACCGACCGGTATCTACAGCGACTTCGATCCGAACGTGCAGGACGTGACCTACATCCTCACGGTGGTCCCTGAGCCCTCGAGCCTTGCCCTCTCGGCATCGGCCCTCGGGCTGGCGGGCGTCGTTGCCCTCATGCGGGGGCGAAGGCCGGTCTCAGTCTGATTCTCACCCCGACGCGCCCAGGGTGGTCGCGTTCACGTTCCCGTCTCGGAGAACACTCGATGGAATGGCTTTCGATGATGTTCGGTGGCGGGAGGGGCTTCGTCGACTCGGCCCTGCTTATCGGGCTGTTCTGGGCGGCGCTGGTCCATCCGGATCGAATCCGGAGCCTGTACAGCTTCCGCGTCGCTACGATACTCCTTGCTGTGTCGGTCGTCGTGCCGTTGCTCACCCAACTCGCCTGGCTCCAAGGAACCATCAGGGGGGGTGGAGCCCCCGGGCAGGGGACTGGATTGACGATGGTCGCCCAGGCCGTTCATCCTCTGGTGCTGATGCTGGCCGTGCTGATTGGGCTCGACTCCGTGACGCCCCGATCCCGGTCCAGAGGCTGAGATGATGTCACCTCAGTGCGCCTGGGTGATATCCTCCGCCAGCCGGACCAACCTGACTCTCGGAACCACGAAACGCGGTCCTGCGAAGCCTTCTCCAGGGTATGGACTCCCGGGGTCCAGGATCTCATCGGCGCCTCGGTGTGGCGCCGTTCCCTGGAGGAGGCCGCGATCACTGCCTGAGCGTACCCATCACGTTCTGACAGCATTTTTTTCCGGACTTCGATTGGCGTCGAAGTTGGGCAGTTTGTGGCTTTCTGTGTAGGATGCGCCCCTCGGCCGGTGGCGCGACGCGGGTCCCATGTGCCACCCGAGTTGTTGCGACGCGGGCGGCATCGGGTTCCAGATCGCGACCCCAGGGCGGCCAGATATTCTGAAGCCATCCGCCCGCCGAGGGCCGCCCGCACACGACCCTCCCGCCCCCGCCAAGGACACCCGGCTGCTGAGCACAACCGGAAGGCCCTCTCTCGCGAGGCCGAGACGCTGGTCGGCAAGGCCGACGGCATCCAGGGACTCGACACTCGAAACCGCGACACCAAGTCCATCGAGCTGGTCCACCGGGTCTGGTCCGGTATGCAAAGTGGGTCATCCACCCCCTCCATCTCATCAGCCTCGTCTGGTCCGACCACGACCGCATCATGTCCCTGGACGATCGGCTCGATGACAAGCCCATTGACCGCATGGCCAGGAACGATCCTTCCGTGACCTGATCGCCGCGGCAAAGTGACGGCTTTCTCCCCGTGGAGAGAAACCCAGGCAGGTCCGGGATTACGGGTGGATCTTCCTGACGCCATTGAAGCTCAATCGCCCCGGTCCAGGGATTTGACCGCGAAGAATTATAACCAAAGAATTGCTGTTATAATAAGTAAATCCATGCAAACTAGTTCATGATTGAATTTGATCGTCTCGCGTCTTGATCTGGTGCAACCCCAGCTGACCAATGATGTGAGCGGTTTTCGTTTGTTCGGATCACGTTTGGCGGAAATGGGGATCGAGCGTTGCGACTGCCGGCCAAGGTGATGAGCATCTTGCAGACTCGCACCCGGTTCTCCATTATAGTTATGAAGCACATGATCATAATTACTAACAAAAACCAAGTATAATCAAACAGGATCAGAAAGGATTGGGAGTCAAGGATTGGAGCCAAGCGGATTGGCGAAATCGACCTCGATCAGGTCGCCGGGAAAGAAGATCCGACTGGGTGAAGGATTGGAGTCGGGCCGATTGGGGTCGTAAGCGGTCAGGATGCAGGTCTCTCCCGATCGAACCTCGAAGGTTTCTCGGTAGAGGACCTGATCGTCTCGGTTCAGAACCAGCTCGTAGGAACCAGAGCTGAGATCGAGGACGATTGGATCATACAATTGGTCGTCGATGTCAAAGGTGTAGCCAGCGACATCGATCTGGACATTGGATTCAGTGACATGAATGATCACCTCGCCAGCTGAGCCGGCTCGGCTGGCGATCCAGGCTAACATCGTTAACCCCAGGACCGTCCCGATCGTATATTGAGCGACACGAGCGATCAGTGCCGACTCTACGAATGATAGAATCGAATAAATGACTGACATGGCATCAATCCTCGCTTGTACGTAACCTGGATTCGCAGCGTCACAAAGGTTGCTCGTTTGAAGTCCGAGCCAATAAGGACGATGGGAGAACGGAGTCGGCGATTCCACGGCCGTTCCGAGAACTCCACGATTGGCCAGGTGGGTGCCGGCGGGGCAGGCATCACGATTGGGGGGTTATTCTCGAAGGACGGAACGACGTGATCGCCGCCGATCGGATTCCCGTGCCCTCGATGTCCGACGGGTGTCGGAATGCGATGAACTCTGGGCAGGCCGGGTATCGCGATCGAGACGACTCGGCCGCCGTTGTTGTCGAGGTCAGGGGCGATGTCCGGGCCACCCATCGCTCCGGCCACCCCGTACGACACCTGGTCGAGGTTCGCGGAAAAGCTGGCCTCGGCGACGACGCACCGGGCCCCGGCCCTCGACGATGGATCGCCTCATCGCGGTCTCCTTGGCAGCGGATTTGAGCACTCGAACCCGGATCAGTGGGGAACCATTGAGAGGCCGGCTTCCGCGGCACGGTCGGGGGACGGGACGGGACTGCCCCAGGGCAATCCGCCGCTCGCGCCGTATGGCCGAGGAGGGCTGCGATCAGGACTCCGCCTCTCGGCATACGTATTTAAAGTCTTGCAAACAAAGTGTGACCACGACGCCGAAACCGCTCAGGATGCCAGCGCGAGGAAGAGCGCCCGGATCTCGTCCTCAAGATCCTCGGGACGGTGCAGGGTGTCGGCGATCCGGGCCCGAAGGATCTGCCCGAACCGTTGGCGAAGCCGCTGAGACGCTTTCCTCACGGCGGCCTCGGTCATCCCCAGTGACGCGGCCACGATCGACGCGGGCACCGACTCGTCGACCCCGGAGAGGCCAGGCTTCAAGGCGTCGAAGAGGGGGCCTCGGCCGGCCGCCTTGCACTCCTCCTCCAGTTGCTGGAGCGACCGGGAGATCAGCTCCAGGGCCCATCGCCGCTCGAAGAGCCGCTCGGCAGTCAGGTCGTGTGACGGCTCGGCACGGTAGCGATCCTCGGCGTCCTTGAGGTCGAGCGAGAGGGGGAGAACGCCCCCGCCCCGCTTCATCGCCATCTTGCGGTCGTGCTCATTTGCCAGAAAGTTCCGGCATGAGACCAGGAGAAACGTTCGGAACCGACCCTTCTCCGGGTCGGCCGCCCGAAGCGTGTCTTTCTCCAGGAGCCGCGCGAAGAAGCCTTGCGTCAGGTCGGCCGCCTCGTCCTCGCCGAAGCCCCGGCGCCGGATAAACGCGTACACGGGATACCAGTACTGGCGGCAGAGTTTGGCGAGGGCCTCCTCACCTTCGGTGCTCGACCGATTCGCGGCCAGCCGCACCAGGCTCCATGACGTGGTCTCGAAGCTCGTGACCTTCGCAACGCCCCTTGGTTCCGTCTCTGGAGGATTGGAGGACATGGCGTGTCGATGGCCTCATTCCAGGGTCCCGGGGCGTTCACAAGACGGCCGGGGCCTCTCGTCAATCATCGCCTGCATGTTTGTGTTTCGCCAGCACCAACCGGCTCTCAATGGCCGATCGACTCGCACGATCTGGGCCAGGCCAGTCGGACTGCGTCGAGAAACGGTGCTTCAGCGGATTCGAGATGAATCGAGATGTCCTTCGTTGGTATAGTTCAATTCTTGGGCGAGCTGTGCTTTCATTCCCACGTGCCGATGACCTTCCTCGGATCGACTTGGGCCAGGATCACCTCGGACAAACGACCTTGGATCGGAACCAACCCATGCCGGACCTCGCTCCGTGCCCGAGTTGCCGACGGCTGCCACCGGAAGACGCACCCGAGGGCCTTTGCCCTTCATGCCTGATGGCGACCGCTTTCGGGAATGACGCGGACGTTCCCATCGCTCCGGGAGTCGAGGACTTGTCCCACCTGGGATTCACCCTCTGCCACGAGGATGACCTGGAGCCCCCCGCCGGGACTGACTTCCTGCGGAGTTCCCCTCATCATTACGAGGGGCGGTCCACTGAGCCGGCCTCAGGTTCCATCGCCCCCAACCAGTGCGTCCGACGGTTCGGGGACTACGAGCTGATCCACGAGTTGGCCCGGGGCGGCATGGGCGTGGTGTATCGCGCTCGGCAGGTGAGCTTGAACCGGCCGGTCGCCCTGAAGATGATCCTCACCGGGCAGTTCGCCTCCGAGGTCGAGGTCCGTCGCTTCCGCCTTGAGGCGGAGGCCGCCGCCAACCTCGACCACCCCGGCATCGTCCCCATCTTCGAGATCGGCGAGCACGACGGCCAGCACTACTTCAGCATGGCCTTCGTCAACGGCCGCAGCCTCGCAGCCGAGGTCGCCGACGGCCCGCTGCCGCCCCGCCGGGCGGCCGAGCTGTCGAGCCAGATTTGCGAGGCTGTCCAGCACGCCCACGACCACGGCGTTCTCCACCGTGACCTGAAGCCCGCCAACGTGATGATCGACGGCTCAGGCCGTCCCAAGGTCACGGACTTCGGCCTGGCCAAGCGGTTCCAGCGCGACGACAGCGTCACGAACACCGGGCTGGTGATGGGCAGCCCCAGCTACATGCCCCCCGAGCAGGCGGAGGGGAAGCCCGTCGACCGGACCGCCGACATTTACGCGATTGGCGCACTGCTCTACTGCCTGCTGACCGGCCGCCCGCCGTTCCAGGCCGCGTCGCCGATCGACACCCTCCGCCAGGTCAGCTCCCAGGAGCCCGTGCCCCCCCGCCAGCTCAACAGCGCCGTCCCCCGAGACCTGGAGACGATCGTCCTCAAGGCCCTCCAGAAGGACCCGAACCGGCGATACGAATCGGCCCGAAGACTGGCCGAGGACCTGGGGAACTACCTGGAAGGGAAGTCGATCAAGGCCCGGCCGGTCAGCCAGGCCGAGCGGGCCTGGCGCTGGTGCCGTCGCAACCCGGCGTTGGCCATCTCGAACGCGAGCGCCGCGGCGCTGACGATCACCGTCGCCGTCGTGGCCTCGACGACCGCCCTCCGGCTGAACGAGTCGGCGGGCCGGCTCACCGTCGCCCTGGAGCGGCAGACCGACGCCCGCCGCCGGGCCGAGGCGGCCGAGGCCGTCGCCCTGGAGCGCGAATACGAGGCGCTCGTTGCCCAGGCCCGCGCCAGCCGGTTCAGCGGCCGGGCGGGGCAGCGCTTCGGGACCCTGAAGGCGGTCCGAGAGGCCAACGCGCTGCTCACTCGCCTGGGCCTCGATCGCAAGGAGGTCGACTCCCGCCGCTCCGAACTCCGCAATCTGGCCATCGCCGCGCTCGCGCTCGCCGACCAGCAGGAGACGATCTGGCCCGATTTCCCGGGGATCAAGGGAGACAAGACCCACTTCAACGTCAGCCCGGACGGTTCGCTCCGGGTCCGGTCCGACGTGAACGACGGCACGATCGTGGTCACTCGGACCCGGGACGACGGCCTGGTGGCCCGACTTCCAGGGACGGGTTCGGGACGGGGATGGCTTGGCGTCAGCCCCGACAATCGAACCCTGTTCTTCCAGGAATCGGGATCCATTCATCTCTGGACGATCGGAGATCCAGCCTCGAAGGTCGCATCCCTCTCGGGAGCCGCGCACAGCACTGCGTTCAGCCCGGATGGCCGGTTTCTGTACATCCTCGACTCGAATGCCGGGATCATCCGGAAGATCGATGCCGGTTCGGGCGACATCAGCAGGACTTACAGCGTCCCCGCGAAGACGCCGTCCTACTGCAACCTCGCGATCGCGCCGAGCGGGGACCGCCTGGCCTTCGTCAACGGGGGATACCAGTCGCCCGAGTCCCGGAACGTGCGCATTCTCGACCTGGAGTCCGGGGAGATCACGACCTTGCCGTTCGAGGAAGGCGTGGAGTCGATCGCCTGGGGACCGCTCGGCGACCTCCTCGCTGTCGGGGCCACCGACACCGGCGACATCGGCCTCTGGGACCTCTCGCAAACGCCTCCCGTCCGGCTGGAATCGCCGGCGACCAACGTCGAACCCAACGTTTATCCGGCCTTCAACTCCTCGGGGTCGATGCTGGCCTGCGTTGGTAACTGGGCGACGGGCGGCCTGAACGTCTACGAGACGAACACCCGGAGGCTCCTCCTCCGAATCCCCGGGTTCTCGCTGCACAGTATCCACGGTCGGGCCCAGGGACGAGCCGCCGGTGACACCATCGTGTCGGCGATACCGTCGAACGGCGGCAAGCTGGCCCAGTACACCCTTGTGCCCGGATCCGCGTTCCAGTGCCTCCGTCGCGTGGCTACCGGTGACGACCGCTTCATCGAGCAAGTGAGCATCCACCGGAACAACCGGCTGGTCGCCTGCGGGATGCTCGAGGGCGGCACGGTGCTCTGGGACCTGGCGACCCGTCGGGAGGTCGGCGAGCTGCCGACGGGGGGCAACGTTTGGTTCCAGCCCGACGGCCGGGCGCTCTGGACCTCCGACTGGACGTCGGGGAAGCACCTCTGGCCGATCCGCGAGGAGTCCGGGGCCCTCGTGTTCGGCCCCGCCCTGCGCGTCGATTCGTTGGGGAGCTCGGACAACCCGATCCGGACAAGTGCGGACGGGAACATCGTCGCTCTCACCCCCGACTTCGTGTCCGGTGTGATCGTGTTCCCGAGGGAAGATCCCGATCGGGCGTTCCGGCTCGCGGAGGAGATCGACATCAGGGGCCTCAGCGTCAGCCCGGACGGCCGGTACGTCCTCACCCGGCCGCATACCTCGCCGATCGTCCAGGTCTGGGATTCCGCCACCGGGGCCTCAGTGCGGACCATCGACAACGACGATCCGGCGGGGCTCGCGGCCGTCTGGCACCTGTGGGGCGTCCCCGATGCGGCCGATCGATCGAGCGGGGTCGGGCCCTTGCATACCATGACACTCACCAAGAACGACTCGGGGTTCACGGTGGACCATTCTCTCGCCTTCCTGGGCGACGGTCCCGGCCGGATCGGCATCCGAGAGGTGCGTTCGAACCGGGAGGTCGTCCTCCTCGACGCCCCGATGGAGGAGACCTATCGCTCCGTGGCCGTCAGCCCGGACGGCGGGTATGTCGTCGCCACTGGCAACGACCAGCCGGGGGGCGCCCGGATGTGGGATCTGAGGCTGGTTCGAAAGGAACTGGCCGCGATGGGACTGGATTGGGACCTGCCGGCGCTCCCGGATCTTCCCTCCGAGCCGGACCCGAATCAGCCGCTCCGGGTCGAGGTCGTGGCCGAGCCGATCCGGAACCTCGACTGGGAGGGCCGCTGGGAGCTGGCGGTCGCCGACCGCAAGCTCGCCCTCGATCCGGACGACGGACAGGCGCACCACGAGCGCGGGCTCGCGCTCTCGGATCTGTTCCGGTTCGAGGAGGCCGATTCGTCGTTCGATCGCTCGCTGGCCCTCCGCCCCGACGAGCCGAAGACGCTGCTGGCGCGGTCACGCGCACGGACGATGATCGGCCGGGTCGACGAGGCCGAGGCGGACGAGCGACTCGCTGTCTCCTTGCTCGAATCGCAGTTGGATCTGCGGCTTCGCCTGACCCTCGGGCTCCACGAGCGCGCCTGGAAGCTGGTGGCGCCGCCCGGGACCTCCGAGGCCGCGGTGCGATTCGGGCTGATCCAGGCCCGCCAGGCCCTCCGACTGGAGTCGGGCGCGGGGACCGTGAGCCAGAGGACCTTCCACACCCTCGGCCTCGCCCTCTACAGGGCCGGCGATTATGGCGAGGCCGTCGACGTCCTGACCCGGAGCCTGGCGACCGCCCGGGGGGACGAGGTGTTCGACCTCCTCTTCCGGGCGATGGCTTTCCATCGCCTTGGCGACCCCGAGGCCGCCCGGGCCGACTTTGGTCGGGCGGTCGCATGGTTTGAGGGCCGCCAACGCCTCTCAAGCGGCAACGAGTTGCTCACCTTCCGGAGAGAAGCTGAGGCCGTGATCGCCGAACCGCCTGGCCCACCTCCTCGGTTCCCCGAGCCCTTGTCGTCTTGACCCGTTCCTGCTTGGTAAATTCGGGAGAATGAACCGCCGGAGTGATCTCACAGGAAGCGCTTGGGGCTTCCGAAAACTCCATCCTGGAACGAGAAGGAAGGCGAATGTCCGTGTGGTCAAGGACGTTTCGCTGACGCCCGCTGGCTCTGTCGACTTCGCGGGAGCAGTGTGCTGCGACCATGCCGAAGCGAGTCGTGGCGTCGATGGACCTGGTGAAGGGGCCTCGAACTTGGGTCCTCGCGCGTCTCGTCGCGGAGCGACCGGGTTTCGTGAAAGCGCGTCGCTGGTCACACTGGAGGAATCCTCGTGAGAGGGGCCGACTCGAGGCTCGGCGTCCGGTCCGGGTTTCCCGGACCGTTCGCAGGGCAGGTTCGCGCCGGCCCGATGTGAGGGGAGCCCGATGGAGTTCCTGCCCACCAGCCCGGGAGAATGCGGCCGATGCCGTTGGAGATTCCGACGAGAGACGAGTTGTACGTGCGGTATGTGGACCAGTTGCCTTACGAACCCTATCCCGTCCAGGACGCCGCGCTGGAGGCCTGGTTCGAGTCCGAGCAGGGGGTCCTCGTCTGCGCCCCGACGGGAACGGGCAAGACCCTGATCGCCGAGGCGGCCCTCTTCGAGGCGCTCCATACGGGCAAGCAGGCCTACTACACGACCCCCTTGATCGCGCTGACCGAGCAGAAATTCCAGGAGATGCAGGACCGGGCCGTCGAGTGGGGGTTCCGCCGCGAGGACGTGGGGATGGTCACCGGGAGCCGCAAGGTCAACCCCGAGGCCCCGGTGCTCGTCGTCGTGGCCGAGATCCTCCTGAATCGGCTGCTCAACCGGTTCGACTTCTCCGACGTGACGGCCTGCGTCATGGACGAGTTCCACAACTTCGCCGAGATCCAGCGAGGGATCGTCTGGGAGCTGTCGCTCGGTATGCTGCCCAGCCATGTCCGGCTGCTCCTGCTCTCGGCGACGGTCGGGAACTCGGCCGAGTTCGTCAACTGGCTGGCGAGGCAGCACAACCGCTCGATCGCGGTCGTGGAGGGCAAGGAACGCCGGGTGCCGCTGACCTACGAATGGGTTCCCGATCTGTTTCTCAACGAGCAGCTCGTCGTGATGGCGGCCGGCGACGAGCAAGGACGTCGGACGCCCGCCCTGGTCTTCTGCTTCGATCGTGAGGAGTGCTGGAGCGTCGCCGAGAACGTCATGGGCAAGGACCTCAACATCTCCGACACGCAGAAGAAGGAGCTGCACGACCGGATCAACGCGCTCGACCTGAGCCAGGGGGCTGGCCCCAAGCTCAAGCGATTGCTCCACCGGGGGGTTGGCGTCCACCACGCGGGGCTCTTGCCGAAGTATCGCCTGGCCGTCGAGGACCTCTTCCAGCGCAAACTGCTCCCGGTCGTCGTCTGCACCGAGACCCTGGCGGCCGGTATCAACCTGCCGGCGCGTTCGGTGGTGCTCTCGTCGCTGGTCAAGGGCCCGTTCGGGGCGAAGAAGCTGATCGGCTCCAGCATCGCCCACCAGATCTTCGGTCGGGCCGGTCGCCCGCAGTTCGACGATCGGGGGTATGTCTACGCCCTGGCCCACCCCGACGACGTCGACATCGAGCGGTGGAGGGTGAAGTACGACGCCATCCCCGAGGACACCCGCGACCCGGGCCTCTTGAAGGCGAAGAAGGCGCTCAAGAAGAAGAAGCCGAGACGCCGAGAGACCGAGCAGTACTGGGTCGAGGGGCACTTCAACCAGCTCCAGGCCGCCCCTCCCGGCAAACTCTCCAGCAAGGGGCCGCTCCCGTGGCGGCTGCTGGCTTATTTGCTCGAGGTCTCGCCGGAGGTCGAGGGCATCCGCGCCGCGGTCCGCAAGCGGCTGATGGACGACCCTCGGATCGCCGCAGGCGAGAAGGCCCTCGACCGGATGCTGCTGGCGCTGCACGACGGCGGGTTCGTGACCCTGAGCCCCGAGCCGCCACCGCCCCCGGAGCCTGGCCAGCCCCCGGCGCCCTACACACCGACCCTGGCCCAACCGATGCCCTCGCTGGGGAAGCTGCTCGCGTTCCGGAGCATCCATCCGCTCTACGGCGCCTTCCTGACCGAACTTCTGGCCGGGGCCGATGCCGACGAACGCGTGCAGGCGATGGAGAGCACCCTGGAGATGCCCGGCCCGGTCCGGAAGCGGCTCCGGGTCCCGCTCCGGCTCCTGGAGTCGGGCGCCCTCGCCAGCTCGATGCTCGACACCGAGCTGATCCAGCGTGGGCTTATGGCCTCGCCGGTCGAGGAAGAGGAGGAGGACGACGACAGGGAGGATTGGGAGAAGCGGCCGCCGACCCTGGCGGAGAAGCTCCGGCTGTACTTCGACCACCGCTACCCCGACCTCGCCGACGTCCACTCGCACGCGATCTGGTGTGTCGGCGAGCTGATTGCGTATGACGGGAACTTCAATAAGTTTGTGACCAGTGTCGACCTGACCAAGCAGGAGGGGATCGTCTTCCGCCACGTCCAGCGGATGATCATGCTCTGCGGCGAGTTCGAGCGGGCATGCGCCCTCGACGTCGACGCCGGCCCCTCCGCCTCCGCCTGGAGGGACGAGTTGCACGAGCTGGCCGCGAAGCTGACCGAGAGCTGCCGGGTCGTCGACCCGACCAGCACCGACCAACTGATCGCGAAGATGGGCGAGCCCGATATGATCGATGCCGAGGCGGCGAAGCTCGCAGGCGGGTCGACCTGAGGGCGGCCGGGACTGAGACCGAATTGCCTGGATGACTTTCCTCCAGGCTCGTCGTCGGGTGCAACGGGTTCGTTCCCGAACCCGTGATTCATGATGGGTTTGCGGTGCGGATTCGCGGGCGAGCTCGTGTCGACCGAATGACACGGTTTGAGGCGATCTGGGATCATTCACGGTGTTTGGTGGTCGTCGTAGGCCGGTGTTGAATTCGGGGGGACGGGTCACTGGGACCTTGGGTTCGAATCTTGCCTTCGCCATCTGCCACTCATGGAACACATAGGGCTTGTCTCAAACGTCGGGTACTGGGCGCGGCGTTCTCCGTTTCCGAGCGGTGGGGGGCAGCGTCCTGGGAATCGGTCAGTCGGAAGCGGGGTCAGGATAAGCCGGGATGGTCGTCGAGTGACGGTACGGCTCAAACGATTTGCCGAGGATGGTTGCTTCAAGTTTCGCCGTCGGAGGGTCTTGTCAATTCGCTGCACCGACGACCGGACCACTTGAGCTTCCCTCGATTGGCTTCGTTTCGCGCCTTGAGCGGGATCGAGGGGAGAGAAGGTTGCCAGTGTCTGGAACAGAGGTGGATGTTGGGACGAACGCGGTCAGATCCACGGCTCCGGGGCGTTCCAGTCAACACGGTGGCCCGGGCAGAACGGACTGATTGGGCCGTCGGGCGAGGATTCGACACGATGGGGACGGTCGGAGGCCGGTTCCGGTTGAAACACTCGGGCTGGGGCTGGGGCCGGGGTGTTGGGGATCAGGATCGTCGAGCTCGGGCGGCTTGCGCTCGGCGGGCCTGTCGATTGGCGAGGGGCGTCGGAGCGCTCGACGGGCAGAGAAGGGGAGAGGACCGAACAAGCCTTGAAGGGCTGCTCGGGAGGTTGGGTCTCGATTTCGATTGCGCAGCGTTGAGGCTGGTGGGCTTCTGATCGGCAGGGGCGTTCGGTGGGAGTGATGAGGAGGATGGTTGCCTCGGAGGACGATTGACAGGAATGGACGGGGTTGCGGGATCGGGCTTGCCGCGGTTCGCGTGGGAGGTCGCCTGGAGTCGACGCAACTCGTTGCGGCAGCGGTCGATCTGGCGGCGAGCATCGGAGGCGTAGCGTTCCAGGAGGCGGAGTTGGGGAGACTCGCTGTCCAGCCCTTCCTCGGCGTCGTCGCGGGCACGGGCGTCTCGGGCGTCGAGCGCAGTGTCGATGCGAGCCCGAAGCGCCTCGATGCTGCGATAGGCCAGCTCCAGACCGGGACCGGCTCCGTTGTCATCGGGATCGAGGTCCCAGGGGCCAGAGCCTTCTCGGGCCAGGGCAGAAACGCCAAGCAAGTCCATCGCTCGGTTCCAGGTTTCGGGAGTCCAGCCGTCGAGCCGTTGGAGGGAGTCGGCCACCTCGTCCCAGCGGTCGAGGAGCCAGAGGACGCCGTGCTTGCTCTGGAGGAGCTTCGGCTGGATGACCTCGGGATGGGTCGCCAGCCTTGAGGCCAAGGAGGCGACCTCCGCGGCTCGGTCGTCGTCCCAACTTTCGAAGGCCCGATCGGCGATCTCGGCTCGGACGGCGAGGATGCGACGCTCGCAGGCATCGAGGCGGACCGATTCGGCACAAAGGCGTTCGTACATCCAGAGCTGGGCGGGACCTTCGGGGCGATAGGCCTCGCGCCAATGTTCGATCCGCTCAGCGATCAGGTCTGCCAGGGCGGCGGGCCGGGTCGAACCGAGGCGGGAGAGTCCGTGCTTCAAGGCGTTGCGGGCCGATCGGGCCCGTCCTTCGAGCGTACGCGGGCCGGTCGATTTCAAGGCATTCAGGCGGTTGGCAATGGTCTGCTTCATGGTAGCCATGAGACGCGGTCTCCCCAAATGATTCGATCGCCAATCGATTGCTTCGCGGACAGTTGGGGAGGACTGCACACCTCCCTTCCTTTCACTATCAGGAAAATCAGGAGGGTTAGTCACTTTTTGATCGAGTCGGCGCGCAATTGGGAAGGAAGGGCTCGGCGGTCGGGGCGGTTCGGTCGGTGAGCCAATCGGGAGACAACGGCCGACAGGAACTCAACTCGACGAGGCCAGAGCCGATCCGGGGCGAGCGAGAATGCGGCCCCATCGGGGTGGCAGGTCGAGTGACAGCCGACCACCGAGGACTGAGACGACCTTGCCGGGATCAAGCTGGTCCTCGAACCCTTCGCCATCGGGGGCCGAGACGGGGAGCTCCAGAGACGCGGGAGATCCAGCGGCATTGATGGCCACGATCACGCGATCCTCCTGGAAGGGACGCTCAAACGCGAGGTGTTCGGAGGCGACGAGCAGTTGCCGGTACGATCCCTGGCGGAGGGGAGGCAATCGCCGACGGATGGTAGCGAGTTGGGCGATTACCGGGGCCAGGTCGGGATGGCGGCCGAGCGTCCTGGCCGCTTCGGGAGTGGGCAACGGGGGACGGAGCGGCCGGTCATCGCCGTTGGCTCGGGCGCCCTCGATGCCCCACTCGCTGCCTGAGTAAACTGCCGGCACGCCCGGCATGGTGAACAGCAAGAGGTGGATCGGGTCGAGATGTGCTGGTTCCCGGAGCGTGCTGGCGATGCGGTCGACGTCGTGGTTGTCGACGAAGTTATAGGTGGTCAGATTGCGGTAGAGGCCGCCGTCGCCGAACTGGCGATCAAGCGAGTGGGCGATCTCAAAGAGATTGCGGTCATTGTGGCTGGAATAGAGGCCCTTGTAGCACTCGTAGTTCGTCACGGCGTCGAGGAGGCCCGGGCCGGCGATCCGGCGGTAGTCGCCGTGGATGGCCTCGCCCAGCAGCCAGAAGTCGGGGTGGAGGCTTCGGCAGAACTCGGCGAGGGCGCGGAGGAAACCAGGGTCGAGGGCGTAGGCAACGTCGAGGCGGAGGCCGTCGATGGCGAAGCGATCAACCCAGGATCGGATGGCGTTGAACAGGTGATCCCGAACGGCGGGGTGGCCGAGGTTGAGCTTGACCAGATCGAAGTGGCCTTCCCAGGCGTCGTAGGAGAATGGGTCGCCGAGCGGGCTGCGCTGGGAGAAATTGACGCCGGAGAACCAGTCGCGATAGGCCGATTGCTCGCCCTGTTGTTGAAGGTCGCGGAAGGCCCAGAAGTCGCGGCCGACGTGGTGGAAGACGCCGTCGAGGATGACGCGGATTCCCTCGTCGTGCAGCGCGGCGGTCACACCGGCCAGGGTGTCGTCGGTACCGAGGCGGCGATCGACGAGGCGGTAGTCGGCCGTGTCGTAGCCGTGGGAGGAGGACTCGAAGACAGGACCGAGATAGAGGGCATCGGAACCCAGCGCTCGGAGGTGGCCGATCCAGTCACGAAGCTGATCCAGGCGGGGGATCGGTGGCGATCGGAAGTCGTTGAGCGGTTCGGCACCGCACTGACCGAGGGGGTAAATGTGGGTGAAGAAGGCGTCCTGAGCCCATGATCGTGACATGTTTGTCCCCGAAACGTGGAAAATGTGTGTTCGACGTGCAAACGACGTTCCTTCGGGCGCGGTTGCCTCAACATCACGGAGGAGGGGTTTGCGAGTGTGGATTCGGCCAACGGGTGATCAGGACGCCTGCTCAATCGCCGAATGGAGGAGCCTAGCCTTCGCGTCTGAGCAGTTGCGATCGTTGATGGCTTTTCAAGGGGAAGGGAGTCGGCTATCCTGGCATGTGGAATATTCTTTCGAAATGCCAAGGACACCGATGCCTTGGTTGTCTCCAGGTCTGACCTGACGATTGAACTCTCTGTGCCGGGAGCGTTCTTCCCTGTCGCTCGGATCGCGTTCGAGCGATTCATCCTCAGCCATCGTCACGGTTGATTCCTCCCATGATTCCATCTGCCACGCGTCGGACCGTGCTGGTTGTTTGCGTTCTGATGCTGACTGGTCCGAGCAGGCTGCAGGGTCAGGAGGGACGCGATCCGGTCTCGGCCCCGGACGTTTCGGCCTCGGAGCGAGAATTTTTCGAGAAGGAGGTCCGACCGATCCTGGCCGAGCGGTGCTACTCGTGCCACTCGGCCGATGCGGAACGGGTTCGGGGCGACCTCTTGCTGGATTCGCGATCCGGGATGCTCGAAGGTGGGGGCCTTGGGCCGGCCGTGGTTCCCGGCGACCTGGACCAGAGCCTCTTGATCCAGGCGATCCGTTATCACGATCGCTCGCTGCGAATGCCGCCCGACGGACGGCTTTCCCCTCGGGAGGTGGAGGTTCTGGAAGCCTGGGTGAAGGCCGGTGCTCCCAGCCCCGCTGATGAACACGGATCGCCCGAGCCGGTCGAGTCTGGAGAGGACATCTCGGCGTCGTGGTGGTCGTTTCAGGAGGTTCGCCAACCCGATTTGCCACCGATTCGGGACACAACCTGGCCAAGGAACACGATCGACCGCTTCGTCCTCGCCCGGCTCGAAGCCGAAGGGATGAGGCCGGCACCTGAGGCCGATCGCCGCACCTTGATCCGTCGCCTGACGTTTGACCTGACCGGACTGCCGCCGACCCCGGAGGAGGTGGAGGCATTCCTCGGCGATAAGGCTCCGGACGCCTTCGATCGGCTGGTGGATCGCCTGCTGGCCTCCCCCCACTATGGCGAACGATGGGGCCGACACTGGCTCGACCTGGTGCGGTACGCAGATACGTCGGGCTGCAACGGCGACTTCCCGATGCCCGAGGCGTATCGATACCGGAACTACGTGGTGGATCGCTTCAACAGCGATCTGCCCTTCGATGCGTTCTTGAAGGAACAGATTGCCGGTGATTTACTTCCTTCGGACCAGGATCCGGAGCGTTATGAGCAGATCATCGCCACCGGCTACCTGGCGATCAGTCGTCGGTTTTCCTCGCTCGGCGAGGAGTTCCACCTGACAATTGACGACACGATCGACAACCTGGGCAAGGCGTTTCTTGGGCTGACGATCAGTTGCGCTCGCTGCCACGACCACAAGTTCGACCCGATCTCGCAGCGGGACTATTATGCGCTCTACGGCATCTTCCAGAGCACGACCTATGCGTTCCCCGGAACGGAAATCTACCGGCATCCACAGCATCTGATTCCGCTGGTTTCCTCGGAACGCAGCGAGGAGGAGCTGAGACCGTTGCTGGATCGGATGGAGGAACTCGACCGGGAGATTTACGACACGTATACGTTGATGGCGTCGCTCGACACCGGAGCGGCCAAGGATTCGTTGCGGAAAGACGTTCGGAAGCTCCAGGATGAGCGGGATGAACTGGTCAAGTCGCTGCCGGAGTATGACCAGGCGTATGGCGTGTCGGAGGGTGAACCGGCCGACGCTCGGATCCAGCTCAAGGGAAATCCGGAGCGGTTAGGGGAAGCAGTGCCTCGCGGGTTCCTCACGGTGCTGGGTGGGCATCGGGTACTGGCCGAGGGGTCGGGGAGCGGTCGGTTGGAGCTGGCCGATTGGATCACGGACCCGAAGAACCCTCTGACGGCCCGGGTGCTGGTCAACCGGGTCTGGCAGCATCATTTTGGTCAGGGGATTGTCCGAACTCCGAACGACTTTGGCACCCGGGGAGAGCCGCCGACCCACCCCGAATTGCTCGACTGGCTGACGATTCGATTTCTTGAGGAGGGGTGGTCGATCAAGGCCTTGCATCGGGAGATCCTGCGCTCGGCAACCTACCGGATGGCCAGTCTCGAAGCTCCTGAGTCTGAGGAACACGACCCGGAAAACCGCTTGCTCTGGACCTTCAACCGGAGGCGGCTTGATGCGGAGGAGATCCGCGATGCGATGCTCTGCGTCAGTGACGCGCTGGATCGCTCACCGGGAGGGGAACATCCGTTTCCAGATATCTGGAAATGGCGATACTCTCAGCACAAGCCGTTTGTGGACGATTATCCGAGTCGGCGGCGAAGCATTTACCTGATGCAGCAGCGCATACGGTTGCACCCGTTTCTTGCGGTGTTCGACGGGGCCGACACGAATGCCTCAACCGACCTTCGCAAGATTAGTACCACACCGCAACAGGCCCTCTTCGTGCTCAACGATGAATTCGTTCATGAGCAAGCCAGACGGTTGGCGGACCGTTTGGCGGCGGAGGAAACTGGCCCCGCCGCCCGAGTCGATCGGGTGTTTCGGCTGGCCTTCGGTCGCCCCGCGTCGGAGGATGAGGTGAGCGAGGCGATGGAATATCTGGCTCAAGTCGGGGTGGCCTTGGAGAAGGCCGGCATATCGGAGGGGGAGCGTCCCCGGGCCGCCTGGGCGAGCTATCTTCGGGTGATTCTGGGCAGCAACGAATTCGTGTTTGTCGATTAGGTTCCGCAGCGAGGTCGACCGATGCCGTTTCATCCCAATCGTCGCCAGGTCGTCCAATCGTTGATGAGCGGTTCGTTGCTGCTTCCCGGAATCGCCTCGGAGCTGCTGGCAGCCGATGCGCCGGCACCGGGGAAGGACGATCCGCTGGCCCCGAAAGCGCCTCACTTTCCCGGCAAGGCAAAGCGAGTGATCTTCCTGTTTATGACGGGAGGGGTGTCGCACCTGGAGTCGTTCGACCCGAAGCCATTGCTGGCGCGAGACGGGGGCACCCAGTACCAAGGGCGCACGCTGCTGGCTCCTCAGTTCCGATTTTCGAGAGCGGGCCAATCGGGCATACCGGTCAGTGAGCTGTTCCCTCATGTTTCGACATGCGTGGATGACCTGTGTGTGATTCGTTCGTTGCATGGGAGTCACTTCGAGCACTTCCAGGCGACGCTCGGCGTGCATACCGGGTCGCTGACCGTGAAGCGGCCGAGCATTGGGTCGTGGGTCAGCTATGGCCTGGGGACCGAGAACCAGAACTTGCCCTCGTTCGTGGTGCTGGCACCTCACCTGCCGTACGCCGGCACTCAGGTCTGGTCGTCTGATTTCCTGCCGGTGTGTCATCAGGGGACGCGGATTCAGCCTGGAGACGAGCCGATCCGCGATCTGAGACGCCGGGCGCCGAGCGCCACGGTGCAAGAGCTGGAGCTGGACCTGCTCTCACGGTTCAACCGCCGCCATGGTCAGGATCGACCGTCCGACCCGTTACTGGCCGGCCGTATGCGATCGTTCGAAACGGCCTTTGGGATGCAACAGGCCATGCCGGATGTGCTTGACCTCTCGGGGGAGTCGGACGCGACGCTGGCCCTTTACGGGCTGGAACGGGGGCAGACCGACGGTTTCGGGTGGCAGTGCCTGGTTGCGCGTCGAATGTCGGAGCGAGGGGTTCGCTTTGTCGAGCTGATTGACTCGGGTTCCTCCGACAACTGGGACTCTCATGGCGCAATGAAGGACCATGTGCCGAAGGCTCGGGGAGTCGATCAGGCGATTGCCGGGCTGCTCAAGGATTTGAAGTCGCGCGGGATGCTCGACGAAACGCTGGTGGTTTGGACCACCGAGTTTGGACGGACTCCGCACACTGACGGCCCGACTGGTCGGAGCCACCATCCGTACGTTTTCTCGTCGTGGTTGGCTGGTGGCGGGGTGAAAGGTGGAATGGTCTACGGATCAAGTGATGACTATGGCTATGATCCGGCGGAGAATCCAGTCCATCTGCACGATTTCCACGCGACGATTCTGCATCTGCTCGGCTTTGATCACGAGCGTCTGACCTACCGCCACAGTGGTCGAGACTTTCGGCTGACCGATGTGTTCGGGCGGGTCGTCCGGGAGATTCTAGCGTGATCGGTCGTGTTGCTGGGGCCGAGGAGGAACCTAGCGGATGTTCCGTGCGTCTGGAGGCATCAGGGCGATGAAGAGATCCCTGAGCTCATCATCAACGGCTGCGGGATCATCAACCGTCTCGGCGATCAGGTTGCGGATGGTATCTCGATAGCGATGCCGGAGACGGTGAGCGGCGACCTGAACGGCCCCCTTGCTCATACCCAGGGTGTCGGCTACCGCGCGAAGCCCACCGGGAAGGGATTCACCGGCGAGTGTCGGTTCGAGTCGATCGAATAATGAGGACTTGCCCGAACGGCGATAGTCGTCGCGGAGTGAATCAAGCGCCCGTTCCAGAATGGACAGGGCCCAGCGATGGTCGAAGACCTGTTCAGGGGTGAGCATGTCGGCAGGTTCGATGCAATAGCGCTGCTCGGCGTCGACTGCGTCGATGGAAAACGGCGCTGGACCTCGAACGGCGGCATGGCGTCGGTCCTTGCACAGATAATTTCGGCAGCAGGCCATGAGAAAGGATCGGAACCGTCCCCGGGCAGGGTCGACCGTTTCGAGATCCTTGCGGCGAAGCAGTTCGGTAAAAAATCCCTGAGTTAGGTCGGCGGCATCCTCGGGAGCGTGGCCCCAGCGACGAATGAAGGTATACACAGGATACCAGTACGTCTTGCAGAGGGTGGAAAGCGCTTCCTTGGCCCGAGAGGAATCACCGCCCGCGGCCAGAACCACGCTCCAGCAGGTTGTCTCGAATCGAGGAGAGCCTTCAATCAACGTCGGTCATCCCTGGTTGAGCGTTCGCGAATCGGGAATCCGTAGACGTGCAAGAATCACTCGAACCGGAAGGTTTCTCCGGTTCTACAATTCAATTCTAACTGTATTCTCACGCGGGCGAAACCTGATTCATAGGGAGGCGGGGAGATTGGGAGAACCGAGTGGAGTCACGGAGTTGCCCCAATGAGACTCTGGAACGCTTCATGTGATGTGTATCAGAACTCGAACGTCTGGAGCATGATCAGGGATGACGTGCAAGGGATGTTCCGAAGGTGGCGGTGAGATCGAGTGGATCACCAAGGGTATGCTGTTGCCTGAGAAGCGCGGTGTAGAGTGCGTTCAAGACGTTGGTGTGATCCGGCGATGAGGCAAGGTCGTGAAGTTGATGCGGATCTTCCCTGAGGTTGTAGAGTCGAGCAATTTGGGCATTGGGATACAGAATGAGGGAGTAGCCGTCTCGGGTGATCGACCGTTGGAAGTCCATGTAGGCTCCGTAAATCTCCTGGTAAGGGGGGGGTGAACTCTCGTTCTGGAGTTGCGGAAGGAGACTGGTGAAGCCAACATGGTCGGGTACGGGAATGCCTGCGAGTTCCAAGGTCGTGGGCATGATGTCCTGTAGATAAATGGGTTTGTCTTGTTGGACACCGGCGGCGATTCCAGGTCCGACGATGACGAAGGGGACGCGCGTGCTGTGCTCGTAGAGGTTTTGTTTTCCCATGAAGCCGTGTCGTCCCACCGCGAGCCCATGATCGGCGGTGAAGATGACGAGGGTGTTGTCGGCCTTGCCGGAGGCGTCGAGGGCGTCGAGGATCCGGCCGATTTGCTCATCCATGTGAGCGATCAAGGCGAAGTATTCGCCACGGTGGACCTTGACCGCATGCTCGGTGCGGGGAAACGGGGCAAGCGCTTCATCGCGGAGTTTCGGGTCGCAGCCGATTGCATTCTTGAAGGGGTACTCGGGAAGGAAGTTTTCAGGGAGTGCGACGCGATCGGGAGGATAGCGGTCGACGAACGCTGGAGGAGATTGTCTTGGATCGTGCGGGGCGTTGAAGGCGACATACATGAAGAATGGGGCATCCCGGTCTGCGGCGCGATCGAGATAATCGATGGCGTCGTTGGCCGTGACTTCGCTCCAGTGGGTCCCCCCTTCCCAGAAGCCGCCGAAGCGAGGGTCGGTCGGGTCCCAGGGATCGACGCCATCGGGGAGAGGACGGTTGTAGCCTTGCGGGGTCTGGGCCGGCATGCCCGGACGAACATGACGAACCACGTCGAAGAGTTCGTTGGCGTTGGCTCGGATGTGCCATTTCCCAGTGAAATACGTTTCATATCCTGACTTATTCAGGAGCAATGGCCAAACTCGCCCAGCGTTTGCTTCCTCGGCGGTCGTCTCGTAAATCGAGTGAGCATCCCAGAGCGTTCGTCCTGTGATGAGCATGCAGCGGCTTGCAACGCAGATGGCCCCATTCCAGCCGCCCATGTTGTAGGCTCGATTGAAGGACGTGCCCTGTTGGTAGAGTCGGTCGAGATTCGGAGTATCCACATCGACCAGGCCGCGGGCCCCGATCGCCTCGAACGAGTGGTCATCTGCAAAAAGAAAGAGAATATTCGGAGGCTGTTCCGAGGGTTTGGCCCAGGCGATCCCGGAGGAGAAGACAAGTAGCGTTACGGTGAGGAAACCAAAATGAGAACATTGAGGCATGGTCATGGCTCCACAGTGAAGGGTGTTCGGGCTGATGGCTCTACTGTATCGGGGGAGCCATCCGACTGTACAAGGCTAGATGAAGAATTCCGACTGTGATTCAGCAGCGTGAGGTCGTAAGTCGGGAGGAACCGAGGATTGAGTCCTGGCTCGTTATCGGGCAAGCTGAGTACCTCTTTGCTTTCATGGTCCCGAGTCACGAATTCCATGGATGACGCATCGACGACGCTTCGAGCGCTGATGGATCTCGTTCTCCGCTTTTCTCAGGAACGAGACTGGGAGCAATTTCACCACCCCAAGGATCTGGGGCTTTGCCTGTCGATCGAAGCAGCAGAGGTCCTAGAACACTTCCGGTTTCGGACGGATGCCGCGATCCGGGACACTTTGAACGATTCGAACCAGAAGCAGGCGATTGCTCACGAACTGGCGGATTGTCTCTGGGCATTGCTGCGTCTCGCGGATGTCTGCCAGATTGACCTGGCTGCTGCGCTCGAAGAGAAAATTGTTCTCGCGGCCGAGAAATATCCTGTCGATCGCTGCTCAGGCCGAGCGGATAAGTATACTGCCTATCTCCGATCTAAAGAGAGCGACAATCCTGATGAAACACAGGGATAACGGATCATCGTTTGCTCAATGAGGAAGGTCCACGGTTTCGCGATCCATCCCGGGTTGCGAGCAGCGCGAGTGTGGCCCAGGCTGTGGTCGAGAAATGCTGGGCGTCGCTTTCATTCCCGGAAGGACGGGTGGTTTCGGGCCAGCCGCCGGAGGGGAGTTGCGTGGCAACGAGGTAGGAACGTCCGCGTAAGAGGTCTTCGGGATGTGCCTTCGAGGACGTTCTTGCGAGCGCAAGGACCGCAAGTGCGGTATCGAAGACCTCGGGAGGGGAGGTTTCATAAGGTCCCCATCCTCCTTCAGGAGCTTGTGAGCGATCAAGGAGGTCGAGCGCCTGGCGAGCGCGATCAGGCAACTCATCCGGATCGGTCGCATGCTGATGAAGCAATGAAACGGATGCGTCGAGGGTGGTGCGGATAGGTCGGGCGAGGAGCCAGCGATCGGCGGCGGCGATGGAGGAGCGGTAGCGATCGGGATCGGTGTTGCTCAGGACCTCACGCGCGATGAAGGTGGTGAGTGTCGATCCGTAGGTGGCCGGAGTTCCCAGGGAGTCGGGGCCGTCGATCGGCCACGATCCGTCCGGTTCTTGATCGGCGGCGAGCTGATCGGCGGCGAGGGTCAGAGCAGATCGGCGTTCTTCGACAAGGCCCGCGTCGACCGCTCCCGCCAGCGACCTGGCAAACTGGATGCGCGCAAGGCGTTGATCGTTGAATGTTCCCTGGCCTCCGTTCTTGTCCCAATCCGCGGGTTGGAGGAGCCATTGAACCGAATCGGCCAGGGACTCCTGAGGAACGTCGAATCCGAGCAAAGAGGCTCGAAAGAGAGCGTGGGCCCCGTCGCCGTTGTGATGACACGAGGCGCAACCGTTTTCGGATCGCCAGCGGGGGACCTCCTGCGCGAGGTAGGCGATCGCACGTTGCTCAGGGGATGCTTCCGGGTCGATTCCGGGCTGGGCCACGATCAGGATGAGGATGAGGATGGAACACGGGATCGCAAGCATCAGCACGTCTCGTTTTCAGGGGTTTGCCTTGTGATTCTTGGTTCACGACTGTTCAAGAACTGGGAGATGCACGGAACGGCCGGGGGAGTCGGGGGCGTTGTCGGTTGGGCAGGGGCTTCCCGGATTCGCGGTCGAATTCGTCACCGCTCAGGACGGCGGGGGGGACATCATTGGTCTGGAGCGTCCAGGTTTCGAGGGTTGCCCGCATTTCAGTGAGAAGCTGTGCCGATTGAGAATCGGATGCAAGGTTGTTCAATTCGTAAGGATCGTTCTCCAAATCATAAAGTTCTTCCGTTGCTTTGGGAGCGGTGAAACAGGAGAGCTGATAGGGATTGAGCTGCCCCTCGTCGCGCAGGCGCTTCATGGCGTCAAAGGTCGGGCTGCGGACGGCGTCGGCGGGAGGGGTGAGAGGCATGGTGGCGTCTTCGTTGAGGATGTACTTGTATCGAGCTGTGCGGACGGCTCGCTTGCGGGCCGCGTAGTCATGCCAGTTATGCTCGGCGAAGATCGCATCACGAACCGAGGCGTCGGGGTCCTGGAAAACGGGGGAGAGATCGACCCCCTGGAAAGTCGGTCCTGGCTCGACGCCTGCCAGGGAGAGGAAGGTGGGGGCGAGGTCGATCGCGCTGACGAGTGCGTCGGTGACGCTGCCGGGTTCGATCCGGCCGGGCCATCGGGCGAGGAGCGGGGTGCGGATGCCGTCGTCGTAGACGGTGGTCTTGCATCGGGGGAAGGGGCGGCCGTTGTCGCTCATGAAGAGGACCAGGGTCTGGTCGGCGACCCCCTGGCGATCGAGTTCGTCGAGGACGAGGCCGACGAAGTGGTCGAGGCGGGTGACCTCGTCGGCGTAGCGGGCGAGGTCGGCGCGGACCTCGGGGCAGTCGGGGAGGAAGGGGGGGACGACCATGTCGGCGGGGTCGTGGGGGTCGGGGATGGTGTCGTCCTGATAGTCGCGGTGGGGGTCGAGGGCGGCGAGCCAGAGGAAGAAGGGGCGATCGCGCGGGCGGTCTTGCAGGACGGGGACCCATTGGTCGCAGCCGGCCTGGGCCGCGCCGGCCCCTTCGAAGGCGAGGGCGTTGGGATCGGCCTGTTCGGCCTCGTCGCCCGAGGGGAGCTGGAAGCCACGGGGGTTGGCCTCGCGGACCTCGTCGAAGCGGTCCTTGACGGCGTTGCCGAGGTGCCACTTGCCGGCGGCGGCGGTGTAGTAGCCGGCGTTTTTCAGGAGTTCGACGAAGGTGACTTGATCGGCGGGGAGGGGCCAGTGCAGTTCCTCGGCGCCGGTGTTGTGGGGGTAGCGGCCGGTGAAGAGGCTCGACCGGCTGGGGCTGCATGAGCTGCACGTCAAAAAGGCGCGATCGAACCGCATGCCTTCGCGGGCGAGGCGGTCGAGGTTCGGCGTGCGGATGGTCGGGTGGCCGTAGGGGCCGGTGTCGTCCCAGGAGAGGTCAG